>JBKJKU010000380.1:0-2507 GCA_046597355.1 Aquabacterium sp. | reverse complement strand
GACCTTTCACCCTGGCGCGGCGCCGGGCTGGCACTGGTGCCGCTGGCCTACCTGGCGGCCGCTGCCGCCGCCGCGGCGCTGGGTCAGCGGCACGCCGCCAGCTGGCGTGTCGCCCGCGGGTGCGCGGCGCTGGCGCTGTGCGCGGCACTGGTGTCGCTGGGTGGGCTGCTGGCGGGTGGCGCGGCGCTGCTGCGCGGGCCGGCGCTGCTGGTGCTGGGGGATGCCGGCGCCCTGCACCTGGGCCTGCGCAGCGACGCACTGAGCGGCACGGTGTTGGTGCTGGTGAGCTTTATCGGCTGGGTGATCACCGGCTACTCGCAGCCCTACCTGGGCGGTGCGCCAGGCCAGCCGCGCTACATCCGCGGGCTGATGCTGACGCTGGCCGCCGTGTCGCTGCTGGTGCTCACCAACAACCTGGCAGTGCTGGCGCTGGCCTGGATGGCCACCAGCCTGACGCTGCACGGGCTGCTGACCTTCTTCAACAGCCGGCCGCAGGCGCTGATCGCCGCGCACAAGAAGTTTCTGGCCAGCCGGGTGGCCGACCTGTGCCTGCTGGGCGGCGTGGCGCTGATCGGCCTGCAACTCGGCACGCTGGAGATCGACCGCGCCATGGCTGCGGTTCGCTCACTGACCGAGATCCCTGCCAGCTTGCAGGCCGCAGCACTGCTGCTGGCTGCCAGTGCAATGCTGAAGTGCGCGCAGTTGCCGGTGCACGGTTGGCTGATCCAGGTGATGGAAGCCCCGACGCCCGTGTCCGCGCTGCTGCATGCCGGCGTGGTCAACCTGGGCGGCTTCTTGCTGATCCGTGTCGGCGCGCTGGTAGCCGATGTGCCGGCAGCACAAGCTTTGCTGGTCGTGGTGGGCAGTGTCACGGCCGTGGTCGCGGCGCTGGTGATGATGACGCGGGTCAGCATCAAGGTCTCGCTGGCCTGGTCCACCTGCGCGCAGATGGGCTTCATGCTGATGCAATGTGGCCTGGGCCTGCATGCACTGGCGCTGCTGCACCTGGTGGCGCACTCGCTGTACAAGGCGCACGCCTTTCTCGCTGCCGGTGGCGCGGTGGAGCAGAACCGCTTGCGGCAAATGACGCCCGCAGCGCCGCCCATGCGCGCGGCGACCTGGATCGGCGGCGCGCTGGCCGGCATGGCGGTGGTGGCGGCCGCAGCGCTGGCCTGGGGCATCCGGCCGGCTGCCGAGCCCGCACTCTGGGCGATGGGCGGCGTACTGGCGCTGGCGCTGGTGCCGCTGCTCACCGGGCCCCTGCTGCGGGCCGGCATGCTGGGCGCTCTGGCTGGCCTGGCCGGCGCGTCGGGGGTTGCGCTGGCCTACTTCGGGCTGCACGCGCTGTTTGACGGCTGGCTCGGCGTGCACGGCGGCACTGCCGTCGGCACGGCCAGCCCGGCGCTGGTGGTCTGGGTACTGGCCAGCTTTGGCCTGCTGTTCGGGGTGCAAGGCGCCGTGCGGGTCTGGCCTCAGGGGGCATTGGCACGCTGGCTCTACCCCACGCTGTTCGCCGGCCTGTACCTGGACGAGTTGTTCACCCGGCTGACATTCCGCCTGTGGCCGGCGCGTGCGCCAGCCCTGCCGGGCACGCTGGTCAGGCCAGCGACACCGCAGCCCGAGGGGCAGAACCTGTCTTGATCGCTGACTGCTGATCACGCCGTCACGCCTTCACGCCTTCACGCCCTCACGCCGCACCGGAGATTGGCCATGAACACCGCCCTCGACACTTCGCACCCTGCACCGGCCACAGCGCCTTCGTTGCAGCCGGCCATCGATCAAGCCTGCGCCCGCATCGCGCCGACCTGGCCGCTGGACCGCTTCATCGCGGTCAACCCCTACTGGGGCCATCTCGAACGGCCGATCGCCGCCGCAGCAGCCGAACTGGCCGCGCTCTCGGGCAGCCCGATGTTGATGTCGCGCGGGGCTTTCAGCCAGCAGTGGCGGGCCGGCCAGATCGGCCGGCAGCACCTGCAAGCCGCCATCACTGCCGCCGAGTCCACCGAAACTGTAGACACGCTGCTGACCAGCCTGGGCGCGCCGCCCGCCATGCCGGCACGCCTGCCGCTGGCCACCGACCGGGTCGACGCCCACCGCGACCTGGGTCACGCCATGGCCTGGCGCGACTACATCAACCACCACATCAGCCAGTGCTGCGCCGCGTTTTTCGACCAGGGCCAGGCTGCCTGGGGACCGGACCGCAGCGGTGGCCTCTACCCGAGCTGGTTGCGCCAGTCGGCGCATGACCTGGGCCCGGGCATGCTGATGGGCTACCCCGGCTTCAGCGCACGCTTGGCCCGCCTGCCCGACCAGCCTCAGGCACTGATCGCCGCTGCAGTGCAAGCGCTGCAGGTGCCGCAAGCGGCGCATGCGGCTTACTTCAGCGCACTGCTGATGAGCATCAACGGCTGGGCCTCCTGGTGCGCCTACCAGCGCTGGCAGGCCCGGCTGGACCAGCGCGACGACGACCAGATCGTGCACCTGCTGGCGGTGCGGCTGGCCTGGGA
>JBKJKU010000345.1:0-3630 GCA_046597355.1 Aquabacterium sp. | reverse complement strand
CGCTGCCTGCACTTGCCGCCATGTGCTGGACCACGCGCTGATCACCACACCTGCGGCGCGCGATCCGGCGATGGTGGCGCGCTTGCGCGGCATTGCCGGGCGTGTGCTGTGAGGCAGATTGCCTGATCACTGAAACCGGCGCGGCCCAAATCCCTGCCTGGCCGTCCCGGTTGCACGGCTGCCAAGACACGCGGCGCAGCCACCGTCGTCGCCAGCAGTGGCGGCGGCCCTGCATCTGTACGTCGGCGGATTTCGTGTCACACTCGACGTTGAAACTTGCATATGCAATTATTTGAATTGCAATCGACTCAACACCGAGGACCGTTGCCGTGACCACCACCACCCTTGACAAGCCTGCCGCCGGATTGCCCAGCGGCGCCGGTACCGCGCCGGTGCCACAGCGCCGATCGGCCGACCCGCTGTTGACCGCACCCTTGCTGCCCACCCTGTTGCGCTTTGCGCTGCCCAACATGGGCGCGATGCTGGCCACCGCGCTGGCCGCCATTGCCGAGACGGCCTATGTCGGCAGTTTTGGCGTGACCTCGCTGGCGGGCATGGCGCTGGTGTTTCCGTTGGTGATGTTCCAGATGATGCTGTCGGCCGGTGCGATGGGCGGGGGTGTGTCGTCGGCGGTGAGCCGGGCGTTTGGCGCGGGCGATTTGGCGCGCGCCAACGCGCTGGCGGTGCATGCCTTGTGGATTGGCCTGACCGCCGGCACTGTCTACATGGTGCTGATGCTGGCCTTCGGGCCGGCGCTGTTTGCCGCGCTGGGCGGCAGCGGCGACGCCCTGACGCAGGCGGTGGCCTATGCGCGGGTGGCGTTTCTCGGCTCGGTCTTTGTCTGGCTGGTCAACACCTTTGCGTCGGTGATCCGGGGCTCGGGCAATATGGCCGTGCCGTCGGTCACGCTGCTGCTGGCGGCCCTGCTGCAGGTGCTGGTGAGCGGTGCGCTGGGCCTGGGCTGGGGCCCATTTCCCCGCCTGGGCATGGCCGGCGTGGCGGCGGGGCAGGTGGTGGCCTACGCTTTCGGCGCGCTGTTCTTGTACGGCTATCTGCGCTCGGGCCGCGCCCGGGTGCAACTGCGTTGGCGCGCCACCCGGCTGCAGCCGGCATTGCTGCGCGACATCCTGCGGGTCGGCGCGCTGGCCTGCCTGTCGCCACTGCAGACGGTGCTGACCATCTTGATCCTGACCCGGCTGGTGGCGCAGTTCGGCACCACCGCGCTGGCCGGCTACGGCATCGGCACCCGGCTGGAGTTTTTGCTGGTACCAATCGCTTTTGCGATTGGCGTGGCCTCGGTGCCGCTGGTTGGCATGGCGATTGGCGCAGGCAAGGTGGCGCGTGCCCGCCGTGCCGCCTGGACTGCCGCCGCGTTGGCCACCGCGGTGCTGAGCGTGCTGGGTGCGGTGCTGGCGCTGGCGCCGGACCTGTGGACCACCCGCTTCACTCAGGACCCGGCGGTGGTGGCCTCGGCGGCGCTGTACTTCCGTTGGGCTGGGCCGGCCTATGGGCTGTTCGGCCTGGGGCTGTGCCTGTATTTTTCATCGCTGGGCGCCGGCAAGGTGGGTGGCCCGGTACTGGCCGGCACGCTGCGGCTGGTGATGGTGGCCGTTGGCGGGTGGTTGCTGGCCGGCTTGCAGGCGCCGGCATGGACGATTTTTGCCCTGGTCGCACTGGCCATGGCGGCCTACGGCCTGGCCACGGTGGCGGCAGTGCATTACACCTGCTGGGGCGTTGAGCGTTGAGCGCCGGGTACCGGGCACCGGGCACTGCACGCTGACCGTCGGGCGCGTTACCGCCGGTTGAGCGGTCAGGGGCGCTGGCGAGCCGGCCAGGTCGCCAGCAGCAGCCCCAGCAGCGCCAGCGCCAGCGCAACGGTGTGGCCGGCGCCAAAAGCCTCGCCCAGCACCAGCACGCCGACGCCGGCCGCGGCAATCGGCAGCATCACGGTGAACACGCCCGCCTGGGGCGCCGGCACCTGGGCCAGGCCCTTCATCCACAGCCAGACTGTGGCCACGCTGGCGGCCAGCGAGTAGGCCACCAGCAAGGTCCACAGCCGCAGGTCGGGCTGGCTGAAATCAAACTGCAGCGCCTGCCACAGCCCCAGCGGCGTGACCAGTACCAGGCCCCACAGGTTGATCAGCGCGCTGATGCGGCGTGGTGACACCCGGCCCGTCAGCCGCTTGCCGATGACCACATAGGCCGCCTCGCAAAAGACGGCGCCCAGCAGCAGGGCATGGCCGATCAGCGCGGCATGCGGGCCAGCCCAGGTGGGCATGGCGGACGAGGGTGCCACCGCCCCATCCATCGCCGGCGAGCGGGCCAGCGCCAGCACCAGAATGCCCACTGCGGCACAAGCAATCGCCAGACTGGTGCGCCGGTTGATGCGCTCGGCCAGCCACCAGCGGCTGAGCAAAGCCACCGCGGCCGGTATGCCCGCCATCACCACGCCGGCTGACAGCGCCGAGGTCAGTGCCACGCCCGACAACATGCAGATCGAAAACAGGAAGTTGCCGAGAAAACTTTCCCAGAACAGCAGTTTCCGGTCGTGCGCCGACAGTACCGGCTCGTCCGGCGCCCGCCGCACCCAGGTCAGCATGGCCACGGCCGCGATGCCAAACCGCAGCCAGGCCAGCAAAAACACCGGCAAAGTGGCCACCAGCAGGCGCGACGCGCCGACGTAACTGCCCACCAGCAACATGCTGGCGGCCAGGCAGGCGTAGGCAAGCAGGGGTGGCCGCGGCGCCGTCATCCGGGCGGCCGGCGCGCCGCCGGCCGATCAGAACGTTGTGGCATAGCGGTTCAGCTCCCAGTCGCTGACATGCCGGGAAAACGTGGTGAACTCCTGACGCTTGAGCTGCAAGAACTGTTCGGTCAGCAGCGGCCCGAGCGCGCCGCTGACCACCGGGTCTGCTGCCAGCGCGTCCAGCGCCGCGCCCAGGTCTTGCGGCAACAGGGCGATGCCGCGCTCGTGGATCTGCGCCAGGGTGAGCGCAAACAGGTCGTCCTCCACCGCGGCCGGCAAGCTCAGCTTGCGCTCTATGCCGTCCAGCCCGGCGGCGATCATCGCGGCGCTGGCCAGGTAGGGGTTGGCGCTGGCGTCCGGCAGCCGCCACTCAAAGCGGCCGTGCAGCGTGCGCAGCAGCGCGGTGCGGTTGTTCGGGCCGTGCGCGATGTAGGCCGGTGCCCAGCAGGTGCCAGAAATCGATTTGCCGACCACCAGCCGCTTGTAGCTGTTGACCGTGGGCGCCGCCAGCGCGCACAGCGCCGCCGAGTGCGCCAGCACCCCCGCCGCGAATTGCTCGCCCAGCGGCGACAGCAGACCGGCCGTATCGAGCGCGCCGTCCGACCGGTGCGGTACGAACAGGTTGCGTGCATTGCCGTTCAGGTCGTGCACCGGGCCCTGCCACAGCGAGATATTGAAGTGCAGACCGCTGCCCGGCTGGTCGGCAAAAGGCTTGGGCATCATCGAGAACACCATGCCAGCGCTCTCGGCCAGCGCGTGCGCTGCCTGTTTGAACAACATCAGGTGGTCGGCACTGGACAACACATCGTCGAAACCGAAGTTGACCTCGTACTGGCCGTGCGCGTCCTCGTGGTCGAACTGCAGCACATCCAGCCGGCAGGCTT
>JBKJKU010000292.1:0-2762 GCA_046597355.1 Aquabacterium sp. | reverse complement strand
ATCACCGGCGACAAGTGGAACAAGTACATCTTCCGCACCGGCCGAAATTCCAGCCAGGACGCGATTGCCAACGCGGTGGCGTTGGACAAGGCCGGCACCACGCTGGTGACGCTGGCGCAGGACAACGCTTTTGGCAAGGACGGCGTCAAGGCCTTCAAGGACGCGGTCAAGAAGGCCAAGCTGGTGCATGAGGAATACCTGCCCGCGGCAACCAGCGACTTCACCGCCGCGGCCCAGCGCATCATCGACAAGCTCAAAGACCAGCCGGGCCGCAAGATCGTCTGGATCATCTGGGCCGGTGGCAACCCTTTCAAGATTGCCGACCTGGACTTCAAGCGCCACAACATCGAGATCGCGACCGGCGGCAACATCCTGCCGGCGATGACGGCGTACAAGCAGTTTCCGGGCATGGAAGGCGGGCTGTACTACTACTTCGGCATCCCCAAGAACCCGGTCAACGAGTGGCTGGTGGCCAACCATTACAGCAAGTTCAAGACGCCGCCGGACTTCTTCACTGCCGGCGGCATGAGCGCGGCGATTGCGGTGGTCGAGGCACTTAAAAAGACCAACGGCGACACCTCGACACCCAAGCTGATCGCGGCGATGGAGGGCATGAGCTTCCAGACGCCCAAGGGCAAGATGACCTTCCGCAAGGAGGATCACCAGGCGATGCAGGACATGTACCACTTCAAGATCAAGGTGGACCCGGCGTTTGCTTGGGGCGTGCCGGAGCTGGTGCGGGAGATAAAGGCCGAGGAAATGCAGGTCCCGATCCGCAACCGTTGATCGGCTACTGCGCGGCTGGGATCCGTCGTTGCGGGTCCTCCCGTGAATCCTCATGCACTCCAGTGCATTCCGGTTCCCGGGTCCTCCCGCGCCTAGGCTGCCAGCCGCTCGCTACGCCTCCGGCTCTGGAAGCTGGAAAAACCAAATTCAATCTTCAACCGCGTTCGGCGAGGGGCTTGCTTTGCTTGAAACACGTGACCTGACGATCCGGTTTGGCGGCCATGTGGCGGTGGACCATGTCTCGTGCAGCTTTGCGCCGGGCACGCTCACCGCCATCGTCGGCCCCAACGGCGCGGGCAAGACCACCTACTTCAACCTGATCTCGGGCCAGTTGCCGGCCAGTGAGGGCCGTGTCTTGCTGGGCGGTGAGGACATCACCACCTTGCCGGCGCCGCTGCGCACCCGGCGTGGGCTGGGGCGGGCGTTCCAGTTGACGCAGTTGTTTGCGGGCTTGAGCGTTTGTGAAAACGTGCGGCTGGCAATCCAGGCGCGTGCGGCCGGGCGGGGGCAGGGCGGTGGCTGGGGTGGGATCGATTTGTTCCGCGTCTGGCTGGACCGCAAGGCCTGGATCGACGAGGCGCAAGCGATCCTGGCCCAGGTGCGGCTGACTGACAAGGCCGACGCGTTGGCCAGCAGCCTGCCGCACGGTGACCAGCGCAAGCTGGAGGTGGCGCTGCTGATCGCGCTGGACCCCAAGGTTTTCATGTTCGACGAACCCACCGCCGGCATGGGCGTGGACGAGGTGCCGGTGATCCTGGACCTGATCCGCAGCCTCAAGGCCCGGCCCCACGCCACCATCCTGCTGGTCGAGCACAAGATGGACGTGGTGCGTGAACTGGCCGACCGCATCATCGTGCTGCACAACGGCCAACTGGTGGCCGACGGCGAACCGGCCGCGGTGATCGCCTCGCCGGTCGTGCAACAGGCTTATCTCGGCATCGTGGCGGAGGACGAGCCCGGACTTGAACCAGTCCCTGCGGACTGGCGAAAGCCTGGCGAGTCGGAGCGGCCTGCAGGCCGCGACGTGGAGGCCGTATGAGCCAACCGCTGCTCGAACTGGCCGCTGTACAAACCCACATCGGCGCGTACCACATCCTGCACGGCGTGGACTTCTGTGTGCCCGAGGGCCAGGTCACGATCCTGTTAGGCCGCACCGGCGCGGGCAAGACCACCACGCTGCGCACGGTCATGGGTTTGTGGCCGGCCAGTGCGGGCGAGCTGCGCTTTGAGGGCCGGTCCATCAAGGGCCTGGCCACACCCGACATCGCCAACCTGGGCATCGCCTACGTGCCCGAGAGCATGGGCATCTTCAGCGACCTGACCGTCAAGGACAACATGCTGCTGGCCGCACGAAAGGCCCGCCATGCCGGCGAGCTGGACACGACCCGGCTGGCGTGGATCTTCGACTTGTTCCCGGCGCTCAAGAAGTTCTGGCTCTACCCGGCGGGCAAGCTGTCGGGTGGCCAGAAGCAGATGTTGGCGGTGGCCCGCGCCATCATCGAGCCGCGGGCGCTGATCCTGATCGACGAGCCCAGCAAGGGCCTGGCGCCGTCGATCATCCACAACCTGATCGCCGCCTTCAAGGAGCTGAAGCGCCAGCAGACCACGATCTTGCTGGTGGAGCAGAACTTCATGGTGGCCAAGGCGCTGGGCGACCAGGTGGCGGTGATGGACGACGGCCGCGTGGTGCACCGCGGTGCGATGGCCGAGCTGGCCGCTGATGAATCGATGCAGCAGCGCCTCTTGGGCCTGTCATTGGGAGCGCACCAATGAGTGCCCAGACGCCGGATCGGGCCGAGCGCCGGGCCGCTCCCAAGCCGGCCCGCGTCCCCTCGGGGGACCGGGCGCGGTACACCGCGGCCAAGGGGCTCCATCACCGCCGCGGCGGGCCGAGCGCCGGGCCGCTCCCAAGCCGGCCCGCGTCCCCTCGGGGGACCGGGCGCGGTAGACCGCGGCCGAGGGGCTCCATCACCGCC
>JBKJKU010000194.1:0-6946 GCA_046597355.1 Aquabacterium sp. | reverse complement strand
GGCGGCCTGACCGAGGCCACCGAGACCCTGGCCTGTTTTGCCGCGATGTGCCTCTGGCCGGCGGCCTTTGCGCCACTGGCGCTGGGCTTTGCGGCCCTGTGTAGCTTGACGCTGGTGGCGCGCTTGACGGCCGGCTGGCGCACTTTTGGGATGACACCATGATGATCTGCACCCGCACCGCGGCCACCCTGGCCGCTGCCCTGTCCGCCGCCCGGTACCGCCTGCCGCAGCGTGGCCGCCTGCCGGGCGCCGCGCTGGCGCTGTGCCTGGCCCTGCCAAGTGCGGGGCTGCATGCCGCTGGCCCGCTGCTGGTGCAGCCCGCCGGCCCGGCGGCGGCACCGGCCACGCCCTGGCATGTGGTCGGCCTGCCCGGCCAGACCAAACCCTTCACCCAATTCACCGTGGTCAACCTGGACGGCCAGCGGGTGCTGCGCATCGAGGCCCAGGCGTCCTACGGCAACCTGGTGCACCCGGTGCAGGAGCCGGCTCAGGGCAACCACCGGCTGTCGTGGCGCTGGCGGCTGGACGAGGCCAACCCGGCCAGTGACCTGCGCAAGAAAGAGGGCGACGACAGCCCCGTCAAGGTGTGCGCGCTGTTTGACCTGGCCACCACCGCCGTGCCGTTTGTCGAGCGCCAGGTGCTGCGCCTCGCCCGCATGGGCAGTGGTGAAACCCTGCCGGCGGCCAGCGTCTGCTACGTCTGGGATTCCCATCTGGCGCCCGGCACCGCGCTGGACAACGTGTTTTCGCGCCGCATCCGGATGATCGTTCTGCGCGGCCCGGAAACCCCGCTGCACACCTGGGTGACCGAGCAGCGCGACGTGTGGGTTGATTTCAAGCGCCTGTTCAGCGACGAAGCAGACACGCCCCCGCCGCTGGTGGGCATCGCGATTGCCGGCGATGCCGACAACACCCAGCGCCACAGCGTGGCGCATGTCGGTTCGATCCAGCTCGATTGAATGATGCCCCCGGCTTCGGCTTACCGAAGCCCAGGGGTGCCGGCGGCTCAATGCCCGCCGCTGACCACCACCGGCACCTCGTGCGCGGGCGGCGTGTTGCGGCTGCGGCCGCAGCGCACCAGGCCGTCAATCATCACCATGCCCACGCCGGGCAGGTCGCCGAGTTGCACACTCTCCAGCAGGCTGCGGCCGGCGGTGTGCTGGGCCCGGTCCAGGAACACGAAGTCAGCATCTCGGCCCGGCTCGATCAGCCCGCTGTTCAGGCGACGCAGGCGTGCGGTGTTGCCGGTGGCAAAGCAGAACACCAGTTCGGCGGGGATGTTGCCCAGTGAGGACAGCAGCGCAATCAGCCGCAACATGCCCAGCGGCTGCACGCCCGAGCCGGCCGGCGAATCCGTGCCCAGGATCACCCGGTGCGGGCATTTGAGCTGCAACGCGGCTTGCGCTGCGGCAATCGCTACCCGCTCGTTGCCGTTGTGCACGATCTCGATCGCCCGGCTGGACTTTTCACACAGCTCGCAGACGTGGGCTTCACTGAGTGAGGTGTGGCCGCCGTTGATGTGCCCGATCACGTCGGCGTCGGCCTCCAGCACAACGTCCTTGTCGATCAGGCCCGAGCCGGGGATGCTGGGGCCCCCGGTGTGGATGGTGCTCTGGATGCCGTGCTTGCGGGCCCAGGCGACCATTTGCCGGGCCTCGTAGCCGGCCTTGACCGAGCCCAGGCCGACCTCGCCCAGCAGCGTGACGCCCGCCGCAGCCAGCTCAGCAAAGTCGCTCTCGACCATGCCTTGCTCGATGATGGGTGCACCCGCCAGCACCTTGACGCCGCCGGGGCGGAAGTTGTCAAACGCACGTTGCGCGGTGATGGCCAAGGCCTTGAGGCCGACGATGTCCTTGGGCCGGCCTGGCAAATGCACCTCGCCGGCCGAGATCATGGTGGTGACGCCACCGTGCGAGCTGCTGTCGATCCAGCCGATCTGGTTCTGGCGCGGTGTCCAGTCGCCAAACACCGGGTGCACATGGCTGTCGATCAGGCCGGGCGCCAGGCAGGTCTGGCGGGCATCGATCAAGGTGGTGGGCTGGGCGGTGTCACAGTCTTTTTCGCGGCCAACCTGGGTGATCACGCCGTCCATCACCACCACCGTGTCGGCGTCGAGGATCGGCCGGTCCAGGTCGCCCGACAGCAGCAAACCGATGTTGCGGATCACCACCTTGCCGGATTGGCCACTTGCTGCGGGGTCTGCCATGGGTTTTACTTTCGAAAGTGGATGCAGCACAGGCTGCATCTTCATGAACAGGGGCGTGGCCTCAAGCCGCTTGCCGACTAGTTGCCGCCGGCCAAGGCGTTCATCACGGCGGCCAGGTCCAGATCGCGGGTCGTGATGCCGCCGGCATCGTGGGTCGTCAGCCAGACCTTGACCTTGGCGTAGACATTGAACCATTCGGGGTGGTGGTTCATGGCCTGGGCCTGGATGGCAGCGGCTGCCATGAACCCAAAAGCACGCGAGAAGTCTGCAAAAACGAACTCGCGGTACAGCTTGTCGCCCTCACGCACCCAGCCGGGCAAGTGCGACAGGCCGGCCTCGATATCTGACTCGGAAAGCTTTTTGATCATGGTGTGCCTGGGTTGCTGGGTGCCGTCAATCGGCTGTCCTTGGGTGGTCGAGGTAGAGCCGGTCGAGTTTCCTGGCCGCTTCGATGTCGAGTTCAGTCACACGGCAGCCAACGTCCCAGGTGGAAAACGACACGGTCACGACCTTCCACTGATTCTCCCAGCGCGGATGGTGCGGCGGGCGCCAGCCGTCGATGGCCTTTGCGGCGTACGACATGAACCGGATCGCGTCCTTGAATGTCCCAAACTCGTAGTCCTTGCTGATCTCCTGGGCCTGCTGGCCCGCACCCCAGGGATGCGGTGACCAACTGAGCCGCCAAAACGACAGCGGCGCCAGCGCAAGGCGCACCTGCTCGTCCGTCAAGACTGCGCGGTGCTGCTGCCGTGGCTGCGGCCGGGCGAGCGAGCCGTTCGGATTGCGTTGGTCACCACGGTTCAGCCGCGTGATGGGCGCTTTGGTTGCGATGCGTTCGATGAGTTCGTCCAGCGATGGCTCCCAGGACGCATGGGGCAGCGCCACCGCCTGCAGGTCGGGCAGGCGCTGCAGCGGCAGATCCAACGACGCTGCCGTGAGCGCGGCCACACCGTCCAGATAGACCGGCATCACCGTGTTCAACTGTTGGCTTTGTCGCGTCAGGGCCTCACAGACCTCAAGCCGGACCCAGTCCTTGGGGTCGTCCAGGCGCCTGCGACCCCATTCGTCCGCAGTGCGCAACCAGTTCGCCCCCATGACAACGAGCACAACCTTGGCGGACACCAGCGCGCTCCGGATCGATTCGGACCAATCATCGCCGCCTTCGATCGAGCCCCGGTCCAAGAAGACCTCGTTTTGCCCGAAGGCCCAGCGCACGCGATCTGCGATCGCAAACGCCGCGTGCTGCGAGTCGGAACGGCGGTAACTGATGAATACCGAGTTGGCCATCTCGATCGTCCTTTCTGTCTGCAATGGTCCAGACACACCGCGCTGGCATGCCCGTCGCGGCCGGGTTCACGCTGCCTGCGGCCCGGTACCCGGATGCTGGCACACGGTTCGTTGCACCGCATCAACGACAAAACCTTCCCAGTGCGCCAGTGCCTCAGGCGCCTCCAGGTTCTCGCCCAGAAACGACGACAGCGTGAAGCGGTTGCTCAGGTAAAAGTAGGCCATCGACGCGATCATCAGGTAGACGTCCCGTGCGTTCAGACCGGTGCGGAACAGGCCCTGCTGGGCGCCGCTGCGCAGCACGCTGTCGGTGATCGCGATCACCGGCGACGAATACTCACGCGCCCGTTCGCTCTTGACGATGTACTTGCCGCGGTGCAGGTTTTCGGTGTTGAGCAGGGTGATGAACTCGGGGTGCTTCTGGTAGTAACGCCAGACAAAGCGGATCAGCTCACCCAGCGCCTGCACCGGCTGCTGAACGTCCAGCGCCAGCGCCTGCTCGGCCTGGTTGAAGCGCCGGTAGGTGTCTTCGAGCACGGCGACATAGAGCCCCTCCTTGCTGCCGAAGTAGTAGTAAATCATCCGGTCGTAGGACTTGGCCGCGGTCGAAATTTGCTCGATACGGCCGCCGGCAAAGCCGTGCTTGGCAAACACCTTGGTGGCGGCACGCAGGATGTTGTCGCGGCTGGTCTGGGCGGCCAGCGCTCGGGTGCCGGCCTTGGGCGCGGTTGCGGATGCGGCCGTGGGTGTGGTCGCAGCCCTGGCCGCAGCATTGGCCGCAGTTACAGCGGTGGCAGCGGTTTTGCGCATGCCTGCGGCCACTTGCGGCCTACTGCTCGACGAAGGCGCGCTCGACCACAAAATCGCCCGGCTTGGAGGTGTTGCCCTCCTTGAAGCCGCGCTCTTCCAGCATGGTTTTCAAGTCGCGCAGCAAGCCCGGGCTGCCGCAGATCATCACCCGGTCTTCAGTCGGGTTGATCGCCGGCACGCCCAGGTCAGTAAACAGCTTGCCCGACTCGATCAGGTCGGTGATGCGGCCGGTGTGCTCAAACGCCTCACGCGTGACGGTGGGGTAGTAGCGCAGCTGCGCGCTCACCATCTCGCCCAGGAATTCGTCCTGGGGCAGGTCGGTTGTGATGTAGTCGCGGTAGGCCAGCTCGGCCACCTCGCGCACACCGTGCACCAGGACCACCTCGGCAAACTTCTCGTAGGTGGCCGGGTCGCGGATGATGCTCAAGAACGGCGCCAGGCCGGTGCCGCTGCTCATCATGTACAGGCGCTTGCCTGGCAGCAGGTAGTCGATCACCAAGGTGCCGGTGGGCTTCTTGCCGACGATGATGCTGTCGCCCACCTGGATGTGCTGCAGCTTGCTGGTGAGTGGGCCGTCCTGCACCTTGATGCTCAAGAACTCCAGCGTCTCCTGGTGGTTCGGGCTGACCACGCTGTAGGCGCGCAGCAGCGGCTTGCCGTTGACCCGCAGGCCGATCATCGTGAAATGGCCGTTCAGGAAACGCAGCGACATGTCCCGGGTGGTCGTGAACGAGAACAGGCGGTCGGTCCAGTGGTGGACGCTGAGGACGGTTTCTTCGTTGAAGGCGCTCATGGTGACAGGGCTCTGGATTTTGTATTTGGTGCGGGCTGGCCCGGCATGCCTGCCGGCGCGGGCTTGCAGGTTCGGCGGCCTGAATGTAGCATCGCCGTCAAATTGGTTTAGCAGACACTACATGAAAAACAGACCCTTCGTGCAACATCGGATTGTGCCCCAGGCTCCGGGTTGTCCCGGGGTCTGGGTCTGAGCGACCGGTCTGGCAACGCAGGCATGTCGGGGCACGAACACACCAAGACCGATGGCCTGGGCGAAATGGCGCCGGTTGTGGACGCCGAGCCTGCAAGCGGCCAGGCGCAAGTCGGCGCCGCGGGCAACGCCGGCCTGCCGATGGGCTGGGCCACACCGGCCCGCAATGAACGCATGGCCGCGCACAAGATCGAGTGCAACGCCTGCCCGGTGTTGTGCCAGATCAGCGACGGCAAGGTCGGCGCCTGCGACCGCTACGCCAACCAGGGCGGCGCGCTGGTCCGGGTGGACCCGGTGCTGGTGTTGCGGCGGCACCTGGCTGGCGACACATCGGCGCAGCACGGCGGGCTGGTGCCGTTTTTGGCACCGGCCGATTCCGGCGCCGAGCCCGAGCCCGAGCCCAACGAGGCCGCGGTGTTTGTCACCGCGGTGGGCGCGTCCACCACCTACCCCGACTACAAGCCGGCGCCGTTCATCGTGTCCGCGGTGGTTGATGGGGTGGACATGGTCACCGTAGTGACCGAGGGCATCTTCAGCTACTGCAGCCTGAAGGTGAAGATCGACACCGACCGCTGGTTGGGGCCCGAGCAGGCCAACGTGCGCTGTGAAGGCGAGGTGGTGGGCCATGTGTCCACCGCTGAATACGGCTCGCAAATGCTCAGCCTGGGCGGTGTGCACCACATCACCGGCGGCAGCAAGAAGGAGGGCCGCAGCACCGTGGCGGCGATGTTGGCGCTGGGCAACTTGCAGGCGGTGGATTTGCAGATCGACGGCGGCGCCCAGGTGCGGGTGCAGGCCGGCCAGCCGCCGGTGGTCAACGGCGTGCCCGAGGCCCGCATGCGGGTGGGTTGCGGGTCGGCCACCATCGGCATCTTCGCCCAGCAGTTTGCCGGTCAGGCCGACGAGGTGGTGGTGGTGGACGACCACATTACCGGCGTGCTGACCGAGCACCAGGCCGGTCGCTGCCTGGCGATGCGGCCGTCGGGCTTGAAGATCAGCGGCCGCAAAAGCACACCGGGGCGCTACTTTCAGGTCGCCAGCCCGGGCACCGGCTGGGGCGGCACGGACCTGGTTGATCCGCTGGCAATTGTCGAACGCTGGGATGCCAGCCTGGCCTGGCCTGTCCAGCGGCTGTTGATGGTCAGCACCACCGGCGAGCACGCCGCCTGGTTTGTGCTGGATGAGGCTTTGCAGCCGCAGCCCGCCCTGATGCCGGCGGCGGTGCGGCAAATCGTCGAGCGCATTGGTGAGAACTGCGAGCCGTCGCTCTGCAGCGTGCTGTTTGTCGGCGGTGCCGGCGGCAGCCTGCGCGCCGGGGTGACTGAAAACCCGGTGCAGCTGACCCGGGCGATCAAGCAGGGCCGGGTCAATGTGACCTGTGGCGGTGCACCGACTTACGTCTGGCCGGGCGGTGGCATCACGGTGATGGTCGATGTGCTGCGCATGCCCGCCAACAGCTTTGGCAGCGTGCCCACGCCCGCCATCGTCGCGCCGATCGAGTTCAGCCTGAGCCTGGCCGACTACCAGGCGCTGGGCGGCCACATGGCCTATGTGCGGCCGCTGGCCCAGGTGCTGGCCACCGGCGCCTGGCACAGCGACGGCGCGCCGCAGGCGCGGCGCACCATCGCCGCTGCCGCCGCCAATCCCTGGCCGCCCAG
>JBKJKU010000163.1:0-8936 GCA_046597355.1 Aquabacterium sp. | reverse complement strand
CTCAATTTCGGCCACGGTGTGTTCATCGCGCTGGGTGCTTTTGTGGCCACCAGCGTGCTGGGTGCCATGGGCGACTACACGCAAAGCGAATCGATGTTGCGCAACATGCTGGCGGTGCTGCCGGCCATGCTGGTGGCCATGGGGGTGGCCGCCGCTGTCGGTCTGGTGTTTGAACGTTTCATCGTGCGGCCGGTCTACGGCCAGCACCTCAAGCAGATCCTCATCACCATGGGCGGCATGATCATCGGCGAAGAACTGATCAAGGTGATCTGGGGCCCGGCGCAGATAGCACTGCCCATGCCCGAGGGCATGCGCGGCTCGCTGCTGTTCGGTGACGCGGCGATTGAAAAATACCGCCTTATTGCTGTGACCGTGGGTCTGGTGGTGTTCGCCATCCTTGCCTGGACGCTGGTGCGCACCAAGGTCGGCCTGCTGATACGCGCTGGCGTGCAGGACCGCGAGATGGTCGAATCGCTGGGCTACCGCATCAAACGCCTGTTTGTCGGCGTGTTTGTGGTCGGCAGCGCGCTTGCCGGCCTGGGCGGTGTGATGTGGGGCCTGTACCAGCAGAGCGTGACCCCGCAGATGGGTGCCCAGGTCAACGTGCTGATCTTCATCGTCATCATCATTGGCGGACTCGGCTCCACCGGCGGTGCCTTGATAGGTGCTTTGCTGGTCGGTCTGATGGCCAACTACACCGGTTTTCTGGCGCCCAAGGTGGCGCTGTTTTCCAACATCGGGCTGATGGTGGCGATCTTGCTGTGGCGGCCCCAAGGCCTGTATCCGGTGACCAACCGATGACCGCGCCGTCCATGCTCAATCGCCTGCTGTCTCACGACCTGCCGCGCAGCCGCTGGCTGGCATTCGCACTGCTGGTGGTGGTCATCGGCCTGGCAGTGGCACCGTTTGCCTTCCCCGGCAGCAAGGCGCTGGGGGTGGCCGCCAAGATGCTGGTGTTCATCTTGCTGGTGGCCAGTTACGACCTGCTGCTGGGCTATACCGGCATCGTCAGTTTTGCCCACACCATGTTCTTCGGCATCGGTGCTTATGGCGTGGCGGTGGCCAGCACCCGGCTGGGCGCGGGCTGGGGCGCGGTGGCGATTGGCCTGGGCGCAGCGCTGGCGATCTCCTTGGTGCTGTCGCTGCTGATCGGGCTGTTTTCGCTGCGGGTCAAGGCGATTTTCTACGCCATGATCACGCTGGCGGTGGCGTCGGCCTTCCAGACCCTGGCGTCGCAGCTGAGTGATGTCACCGGCGGTGAGGACGGCCTGAGCTTCAAGCCGCCGCTGTGGCTGAGCCCGGCCTTCGAGCCGTTTGATGCCCCGGTGCTGGGCCTGACTGTTGACGGCAAGATCTTCAGCTACTACCTGCTGTTTGGCGTGGTCGCGGTGTTGTTTTTGGCGTTGCTGCGCATCGTCAACTCGCCGTTTGGCCGGGTGCTGCAAGCGATCCGTGAAAACGACTTTCGGGCTGAGGCAATCGGCTACCGCACCGTCGTTTTCCGCACCCTCAGCAATGTGTTGGCGGCCTTGTTTGCCTGCGTGGCGGGTGCGCTGTTGGCGCTGTGGCTGCGCTACACCGGGCCGGACACCACGCTCAGCTTCGAGATCATGCTCGACATCCTGCTGGTGGTGGTGATCGGCGGCATGGGCACGATGTACGGCGCGGTGCTGGGCTCGGTGCTGTTTGTGTTGGCACAAAACTACCTGCAAGACCTGCTCAAGCTGGGCGCGGGCGCTTTTGACGGCGTGCCGCTGCTGGGCCAATTGGTCTCGCCCGACCGCTGGCTGCTGTGGCTGGGCGTGCTGTTTGTCTTGTCGGTCTACCACTTTCCCAGCGGTGTGGTGGGCAGGCTGCGGCTGCTGGCCACCCGCCCGCGCCGGTGACCTGAACCGCTGATTCCACCCCTTGACATCACCCCCAGGAGACGAGATGCATCACAACCCTGACTTTGGTTTGTACCGTGCGTTGCCGCTGACGGCCGTGGCCGCGGCCAGCCTGCTGCTGGCCGGCTGCCTGTCCTGGCGCGGCGAGGGCGACGGCGTGATCAACACCAAGCCCAGCTTTGTGGGCACGGTGGCCAGCATCCGCTACGACGGCAGCAGTGACGACCTGCTGACTGCTGGCCTGGGCAAGACCGGCCTGGGCGGCGCCGTGGCGCCCACCACCTCGGCCACGCCCACCGCAGCCGAGCTGCGTAAATTGGCGATCTACAACAGCTACCGCGCCCTGCTGGACATGACCACCGCCGGCGGTTACGGCGTGTTCTACGGCCCCAATGTGGACGCGGCGGGTGTGGCCGGCACGGGCGAGGGCAAGATCGCCGGCACCGAGTTCATCGCCTACAGCGACGACGGCACGGGTGCGCGCAACGTGGTGTTGATGGTGCAGGTGCCCGACACCTTCAACCCCGCGCAGGCCTGCATCATCACCGCCACCAGTTCGGGATCACGCGGCGTCTACGGCGCCATCAGCACCGGAGAGTGGGGCCTGAAACGCGGCTGCGCCGTGGCCTACACCGACAAGGGTACCGGCGGCGCACCGCACGACCTGCAAAACGACACCGTGGCCTTGATCGATGGCACGCGCAGCACGGCCGCCGCCGCTGGTACCGCCGCGCACTTCAAGGCCGGGTTGACCGCGGCGGAGCTGGCCGCCTTCAACACCGCCACACCCAACCGCTTTGCCTTCAAGCATGCGCATTCGCAGCGCAACCCCGAAAAGGACTGGGGCCGTTTCACGCTGCAGGCGGTGGAGCTGGCGTACTACGTGTTGAACGAAAAATACAGCCCGGCCAATCCTGATGGCCGACACCGCTACGACATCAACCCGGGCAACACCCTCGTGATCGCGTCCAGCGTGTCCAACGGCGGCGGCGCGGCCCTGGCGGCGGCTGAGCTGGACACGACCGGGCTGATCAACGGCGTGGCGGTGGCCGAGCCGGCGATCGAGATGCCGGCCGCACCCGGTGTGTCGGTGCAGCGCGGTGGTGTGCGGGTGGCCACCACGGCCAAGACCCTGGTTGACTTCACCAGCGTTGCCAACTTGTACCAGGCCTGCGCGTCGCAGTCGGCGCAGCTTGCAACATCGCCGGGCGGTTTTTACGTCGTGGCGGCCTGGGCGGCAAACCGCTGCGCATCGCTCAAGGCCAAGGGTTTGCTGACGGCAGCCACCCCCGCGCTGCAGGCCGATGAGGCGCTGCAAAAGCTGCGCGACTACGGCTGGGAGGCCGAATCCGACCTGCTGCATGCCTCGCACATCGCCTTCGAGGTCGCGCCTGCGGTCACTGTCACCTTTGCCAATGCACTGGCCCGGGCCAGCGTCCGCGACAACCTCTGCGGCTTCAGTTTCGGTTCGACCACCGCACAGGGCCTGCCCACTGCGCTGGCCGCCGGCTTGCCGACGATGGCTGCCACCGGCAACGGCGTGCCGCCGTCATCGGGGGTGCAGCTGATCAACAACCTGAGCGTGGGCGCACCGCTGCGCGATTTGTTCTCGTTCTCGCCCAGCACGGTCAAGCAGGATTTCAACCTCGACGGCGCGTTGTGCCTGCGCAACCTGCTGACCGGCACCGACAGCGCCGCCAAGGCGCTGCAGACCGGGCTGGACGAGACCCGGCGCAACGGCAAGCTGGGTGGCCGGCCGGCAGTGATCGTGCACGGCCGCAATGACGCGCTGCTGCCGGTCAACCACACCTCGCGGCCCTACACCGCGCTGAGCAAAGTGGCCGACGGCGCCAAGAGCCAGCTGAGCTACATCGAGGTGGCCAACGCCCAGCACTTTGACGGCTTCATCGGCCTGCCTGCCATCCTGCCGGGTTACGACAGCCGCTTTGTGCCGCTGCATCTCTACCTGAACCGGGCGCTGGACGCCGTCTACGCCAAGCTCAAGAACGGCACCGCGCTGCCGCCCAGCCAGGTGGTGCGCACGCTGCCGCGTGGTGGCACGGCCGGTGCCGCGCCAGCGCTGACAGCGGCCAACGTGCCGGCGATCTCGGCTGCGCCCGCGGCGGCTGACGCCATCACGATGAGCGGCACGACCCTGGTGGT
Source organism: Aquabacterium sp. (assembly GCA_046597355.1). Taxonomy (GTDB): domain Bacteria; phylum Pseudomonadota; class Gammaproteobacteria; order Burkholderiales; family Burkholderiaceae_C; genus Pseudaquabacterium. The sequence goes on along the minus strand of JBKJKU010000163.1, from coordinate 4,887 downwards.
GCCGGACTGAGCGGCCAGTCAACCCGGCCCTGAAGCGCGATGCGATGAACCCCACCTCCCACTACCTGGCTTGCCAGGGCCGTGAGCTGCACTACACCGAGTGGGGCGCGCAGCACAACGAGGTGGTGGTGGCGTGGCACGGCCTGGCACGCACCGGGCGCGACATGGACGACATCGCCGCCCACCTGGCCGGCCGCTACCGGGTGATCTGCCCGGACGCGCTGGGCCGGGGCTTGTCGCAATGGAGCCCGCTGCCCGACCAGGAGTACCAGCTGTCGTTTTACGCCGCGCAGGCGCTGGCGCTGCTGGACCAATTGGGCATTGCGCACTGCCACTGGCTGGGCACCTCGATGGGCGGCGCCATCGGCCTGCATGCGGCGGCCGGTGTGCTGGCCGGCCGCATCCAGCGGCTGGTGATGAACGACATCGGCCCTGAGCTGGCAGCACCTGCGGTGGCGCGCATCCGCAGTTATGCCGGCAGCCCGGCGGCGTTCGATTCGGTCAGCCAGTTGGAGCAGTATTTCCGCACCATCTACCAGCCCTACGGCGAACTGACCGACGCCCAGTGGCGCCGCCTCACCGAGACCAGCGTGCGCCGCCTGCCCGACGGCCGGGTGACGCCGCACTACGACCCGGCGATGGTGCGCCAGTTCGAGGCCCACCCGACCGATTACGACCAGTGGCCGGCCTGGGACGCGCTGCAGATCCCGGTGCTGGTGTTGCGCGGTGCGCACAGCGACCTGCTGCTGCCCGAGGTGGCCGAGGCCATGCGCAACCGCGGGCCACGGGCGGTGGTGGTGACGCTGCCGGACTGCGGCCACGCCCCGGCGCTCAACACGCCGGCGCAGTTTGCACTGGTCGAGCGGTTTTTCAACGCCTGAGTCCACGGCGGCGGTGCCGCCCGACAGCGCCTCAAGCGGCCAGCCAGGGTTGCAGCTGCCGCTGCAGACTGGCCAGCGACAGCGGCTTGGTCAGCACGCCCACCATGCCGGCGGCCAGGCAGGCGCTGCGGTCGGTGTCGCTGGCATGGGCGGTCAGCGCCAGGATCGGGGCGCCGGGCCAGTGGCCCTCGCGCTGCAGGGCCAGCAGGCGCCGGGTGGCTTCCAGGCCGTCCATGCCGGGCATCTGCAAGTCCATCAGCACCAGGTCAGGGGGGTCGGACTGGCAACTGGCCAGGGCCGCGCTACCGCCGTCGACCACGCGCACCCGCAGGCCCAGCGCTAGCAAGAAGGCCTGGCCGACCATCTGGTTGACGGGGTTGTCCTCGACCAGCAAGACCGACGCCCCGGCCCGAAGCGGCAGGACACCCTCCGGTGGCGGTTTGCCGAGGCTGTCGCTGGCAGCGGTGGGGGCCGGGGCGTCGGCCAGCGGCTGGCCCAAGCCCAGCAGGCACAACGGGGTCAGCGGCGCCACCAACGAGCGCAGGCCCAGCGCAGCGGCCTGCTGTTCCAGTGCGGGGTCGTGCCAGTCCGACCGGATCAGCAGGTGCATGCGGCTGGCGGGCAGCGCGGCGCGCAGGGGCCGCAGGTCAATGCCGGGCGACAGGGCCAGTTCGGCCAGCAGCACCAGGTCGGGCCGGGGTTCGGTGGGGTCCAGGGCGCGGCTCAACGCATCGTGCAGGCCGGCGCAGGGGATGACCTGCCAGCCCAGCCGCTCCAGCCGCCGGGCCAGCCAAAGCGCAGCGGGTTCCCGGTGGTAGACCAGCCAGGCCAGCCGCCCCAGGGCCGGAGCGGCGGTGGGCGGGGTGGCTTCAGGCTCGGCATTGGCCAGCGGCAGGCGCAGCGCCAGCGTGAACACGGTGCCGCCCGCGGCCGGGCACTCCACCTGCATCGCGCCGCCCAGGGTCGCGGCCAGCTGGTAGGCGATGGCCAGGCCCAGGCCGGTGCCACCGTGGCCACGAGCCAGGCTGTTGTCGCCCTGCTCAAACGGCTCGAAGATCCGGCTGAGCAGGTCTGGCGCAATGCCGGGGCCGGTGTCTCGCACCTGGATCGCCAGCGCCAGGTGTGCGGGGCCGTCGCGCTGGGCCTCGGTGGTCAGTGCCACCTCGCCTTGGCGGGTGAACTTGATGGCGTTGCCCAGCAGGTTGGTGACGATCTGGCGGACGGCGGTTTCATCCACCCGGACCGGGTCGCTGGGGCCGGTCCAGTCGTACATCAGCACCAGGTCCCGGTGCTGGGCCAGGGGCATCACCGTGCGCAGCGTTTCGGCCAGCAACTCGGCCAGGTCCAGCGATTGCGGGCGCAGGTCGATGCGGCCGGCCTCGATGCGTGAAAAGTCGAGCACGTCGGTGATCACCCGCAGCAAGGCCTGGCCGGACTGGTGGGCCACCGTCAGGTAGCGCTGCTGGTCGGTGCTGGTGGCGCCACGCAGGGCCAGCTCGGTCAGGCCCAGCACACCGTTGAGCGGTGTGCGGATTTCATGGCTCATGTGCGCCAGAAACTGCGACTTGGCGGCGTTGGCGCGTTCCGCCTCGATCCGGCGCGACTCCGCCAGGGCCAATGCCGCCTCCAGTCCGGCGGTGCGCTCTTTGACCAGGGCCTGCAGTGCGTACTGTTGGTCGGCCAGCACCTGCAGTTCGGTCTGCCGGCGGTGCACGTCGGTCACGGCGCCGCTGATGAACTCGGCGCGGCCTTGCGCATCGGCCCAGACCTGACCGCGACCCCGCACCCAGCGCCACTGCCCGGCACCGTCAAGAAAGCGGATGTCGTAGGCGAAGCCGCTGATCCGGCGCAACGCGTCGTCGTAGGCGGCAACGAAGCGCGCCCGGTCGTCGGGATGCACCCGGGCCGTGGCCGCGCCGCGGGTGGCCGACAGCACACCCTCGCCCAGGCCGAACAGCCTGAGAAAGCTGTCCGAATACCAGATCAGGCCGGTGCGCAGGTTGCGCTCCCAGAAGCCGTCCTGGGACGCCGCCAGCACACGCTGGCTGCGCTGCAGGGCGTCGGGTGCGGTGTCCGTCATGCCGCCCAACCGACTTGCGGTGGCCCTGAGCCGGGTCTCATCGTGCCGGGCAAGGTGCGGAGCGGTAGCGGGGTCATCGTCGGAACCGGCCGTCCGCGCCGATGATCGACAGGTCGGCATAGTCGAGTCCGGTGTGGTCGCTGGCGCTGTAGCTCAGATCCAGCCCGCCCAGGTCGAATCGGGTGATGCTCTCCAACGCCAGCTGCAGGCCGGCGCGTGTCAGGTCGCGCCTGGCGGCGGCGCGCTTGAGGCCCTCGACCAGCACCTTGGCGCCGGCAAAACCCTCCAGCAAGGCTGGCGTGATCTCGGGGCCGGCCGACCCCACGGCACGCGCCAAGTCTTGCGCCTCCCTGACCATCGGTGTGGCCAGCGAGCGCTCGGGCGGCAGCACCTGGCTGACGATCACCCCCCGTGCCATGTCGCCCAGCGATTTGACAAAGCCGGCCGACGCGTTGTTGGACAGGGTCAGCATCTGTGCACGCGAGCCTGCGGCGCGCAGGGCTTTCATGGCGTCGGCGGCGGTGGTGCCAGAGCCGATCACCAGCACGGCCTGGGCGTCGGCGGCCAGCACGCGCGGCACGATCGGGGCGAAGTCGGGCTTGCTGCGGTCGTATTTGTCGTAGACCACCGGCTTCTGGGTAGCGCCAAAGCCGCGCAGTGCGCCCACCACGGCGTCCTCGCCAAAGCTGTCGGACACCTGCACGATCGCGATGCGCTGCACGCCGGTCTGGATCAGGTGCTTGACGGCGCGTTCGGCCTCGCGCTGGTAGGTGGCGCGCACGTTGAACACCCAGGGGTTGACCGGCTCATGCAGTGCCATCGCGCCGGTACTGGGCGCCACCAGCGTGATGCGCGATTCGGCCAGCATCGGCAACAGGCCCAGGCTGTGCGGTGTGCCGCGCGTCAGGAACAGCGCGATCACGCCCTTGTCGATCAGGATCTTGGCGTTCTCGGCGGCCAGCTTGGGGTCGAACTTGTCGTCCAGCGACACCAGCTCCAGCTTCTGGCCGGCAATGCCGCCTTTGCTGTTGACGGCATTCAAGTACAGCTGGGCCCCGGCGGTGGCTTCTTTGACGCCCGATGCGGCGGCCCCGGTGAAACCTGCCGTTTGGCCGATGCGGATCTGGGCCTGCGCCGGGCTGAAGCCCAGGCCGGCCAGGGTCAGCAGCGCAGTAAGCAGGGTGCGGCGCAACAACATGTCGAGTCCTACGGTCTGGGGTGAGAGACAGCTATTGTGGCCAGTCTGCGGCGGGCTTTTGATGCGCCAGAACCCAGGGGCGGCGGGCGCGTGGCGGGCGGGCCCGGGCGATCACCCTTGGCCGGTCTGCGCCGGGTTGGCTCCCTAGAATGCCGGGCCTTGCCTCCAGGAGCCTGCTGCATGAACGGTCCCATCGTCTCGCCCCCGGGCGCACCGCGCCAATCTGCCGAGGGCGAGCTGGCAGGCACCACCACCCCGCCAGATACCGGCCCGGTGACAGGCCTGATCCGGATCCGCGGCGCGCGCCAGCACAACCTGAAGAACCTCGACCTCGACATCCGCACCGGCGAGATGACGGTGGTCACCGGCCCCAGCGGCTCGGGCAAGTCCAGCCTGGTGTTCGACACGCTGTATGCCGAGGGCCAGCGCCGCTACGTCGAGACCTTCAGCGCCTATGCCCGGCAGTTTCTGGACCGCATGGACCGGCCGGCGGTAGACCGGGTGGACGGCGTGCCGCCCGCCATCGCGATCGACCAGACCAACCCGGTGCGCACCAGCCGCAGCACGGTGGGCACGATGACCGAGCTTCAGGTGGTCGTTCAGCTCGGTCATCGTGCCGACCGTGCTGCGGGAACTGCGCACCGGGTTCGTCTGGTCGATGGCAATGGCAGGCGGCACGCCGTCCACGCGGTCCACGGCCGGGCGGTCCATGCGGTCGAGGAACTGTC
>JBKJKU010000096.1:0-19146 GCA_046597355.1 Aquabacterium sp. | reverse complement strand
GCCCAGGCGCTCCATCGCCGCCACGCGCATGTTGTGCACCAGCACGTCCGCGCCCGCGATCAGGGCCTGCACTGCCGCCCGCCCGGCGTCGGTTTTCAGATCGACCGCCACCGAGCGCTTGTTGCGGTTGACCGCCAGAAAGATCGAGCTCATGCCCCGGTGCAGCGACACGCCGTTGGAGCGCATCAGGTCGCCCTCCAGGCTTTCGACCTTGACCACGTCCGCGCCGTAGTCACCCAGGATCTGGGTCGCGATAGGGCCCAGCACCACCGAGGTCAGGTCCAGCACCCGCACGCCGGCCAGTGGCCCGGTGGCGCGCGGGGGGGACAACGCCGGCGCCGAGGCTGGTGGATGTTGCGGGTTTTGCGATGGAGCGTGCATCGGTGACAGCGTCGTGGGTGATGTCCGAGGCAAGCTCGTGACATGAAAGTCCGGAAGGTGAGTCAGGCTACCATGATGTTTGTTGCCTGACAAACAAATGTCGCGCAGAATGATTTGACGACCGACCGTTACGCCGCCCGCTTTGTGACTCCCTGCTGCGCCAGCCCTGCGCAGCCCGTCCCACCCCAACCGAGGTTGCCGATGCAAGCCTTGCGCATTGAACCCTGCACCCTGCCGCCGGCCTGCGAGGACTTGCGCCAGCAGGTGCGGACCTTTCTGGCCGAAACGCTGGCGGATTACCCGGCGGAGAAGCGGGTGCGCAACTGGTCCGGCAACAGCCCGGCCTTCAGTGCACAGCTGGGCGCACGCGGCTGGATCGGCATGACCTGGCCCAAGCGCTACGGCGGGCAGGACCGCTCGCCGCTGGAACGCTACGTGGTGCTGGAGGAGTTGCTGTCTGCCGGTGCGCCCGTGGGCGCGCACTGGGTGGCCGAGCGCCAGAGCGCGCTGCTGCTGATGCGGTTGTCGCCCGAGCTGCTGGCACCGCGCATCGTGCCCGGCATCGCCCGCGGCGAGACCTACTTCTGCATCGGCATGAGCGAGCCCGATTCGGGCTCGGACCTGGCGTCGATCCGCACCCGGGCGCACAAAACCGATGCCGGCTGGGTGGTCAACGGCCGCAAGGTCTGGACCTCCAACGCCCACCGCACCCACTGGATGATTGCGCTGGTGCGCACCGGCACCCAAGGTGAGCTGCGGCAGGCCGGCTTGTCGCAGCTGCTGGTGGACATGACCACCCCCGGCCTGACGGTGCGGCCGATCATCAACCAGCTGGGCGAGCACGACTTCAACGAGGTGACGTTTGACGACGTGCTGGTGCCGCATGAGCACCTGATCGGCACCGAAGGCGAGGGCTGGGCCCAGGTTTCGGGTGAGCTGGCGTTTGAGCGCAGCGGGCCCGAGCGCTACCTCAGCAGCAGCCAATTGCTGCTGGAGATGCTGGCCGAGGCCGACCCGACCGACACCAGGCAGGCGGTGGCGTTGGGCCGCATCGTGGCCAGCTACGCCGCGCTGCGCCAGATGTCGCTGGGGGTGTCGGGCATGCTGGCACGCGGCGAGAACCCGGCGGTGGCAGCGGCGCTGGTCAAGGACCAGGGCGCGCTGGTCGAACAGGCCATGCCCGACATCGCGCACGACCTGTTTGGCGGGCTGGCCGCGCCGGGGTCTGCACTGGCGCAGGTGATGTCGTACACCGCGCGTGCCGTGCCGTCGTTTTCACTGCGCGGCGGCACCCGCGAGATCCTGCGCGGCATCATTGCCAAAGGACTGGGGCTGCGATGAGCGAATCGATGATCGAGCAAAGCACCGAGCGGCTGTTTGCCGGTGCCGTCAACCGCCCCCTGTTGCTGGCCTTCGAGGCCGGGCAGCCGCCCGCCGCCCTGTGGCAATCGGTGGTTGACCAGGGTCTGCCCCTGGCGCTGGCAGCCGAGGCTGCCGGCGGCATCCAGGCCAGCTGGCGCGAGGCCTACCCGATCCTGCGCGGTCTGGGCTACTGGCAGGTGCCACTGCCGCTGGCCGAGACGATGATCGCCGCGCTGCTGCTGTCGGCCGCAGGCATTGACGTGCCCGACGGCGCGATCGCGCTGGTCGAGTCGTCGCCGGATGGCCCGGACGGCGTGTTGCAGTGCAGCGGCGACGCCGCACGCCCCACGCTAAGCGGCCGGGTGCAGCGCGTGCCCTGGGCCAGTGCCTGCCGCTGGGCACTGGTGTCGCTGGTGGATGCCGGCAAGCACGGCGGCGCAACAGACGCTGCCCGGCCGGCCAGCGGCCAGATCGCGCTGATCGACCTGCACGACACCGCCAGCGCAGCCATCACCAGCCGCCCGAACCCCGCCGGCGAGCCGGTCTGCGAGATCGTGCTGCAAAACACCCCGTGCCTGGCACTGGCGGCCAATCCGCTGCTCGGTCTGGACCGGCCGGTGCGCACGCTGGGCGCCATCGCCCACAGCGTGATGATGGTCGGCGCGATGGAGTACCTGCTTGAGCAGTCGGTGCAGTACGCCAGCGACCGGGTGCAGTTTGGCCGGCCGATCGGCAAAAACCAGGCCATCCAGCAGCAACTCGCGCTGCTGGCAGGCGAGGTGGCCGCGGCCCGCGTGGCAGCCATCGTGGCCTGTGACGATGCACCGTCGCTGGGCACCGCGGCCAGCCCGGCCACGGTGTTCAGCGCCGCGGTGGCCAAGATTCGGGGCGGCGAGGCCGCCACCCGGGCCACGTCGATTGCGCACCAGGTGCACGGCGCGATCGGCTTCACCCAAGAGCACGGGCTGAACTTTGCAACCCGCAGGCTGTGGGCCTGGCGCGAAGCCTACGGCGCCGACGCCTGGTGGGCCGGCAGGCTGGGTGCAGCGGCGATCCAGGCCGGCGCTGCCGGCTTCTGGCCGGGCGTGACCGGTCGCCATTTCAACGGCCTGACCGGCTGACCCCACTGACGCCAACCAGGACACCGCCCCATGAGCACCCCCACCGCCGATGTGCAGGTCAGCCGCCAGCAGCATGTGGCGATCGTCGAGATCTGCCGGCCGCCGCACAACTTCTTCGACCAGGCGCTGATCCGCGACCTGGCGTTTGCCTTCGAGGCGATCGACGCCGACCCCGACCTGCGCAGCACCGTGCTGTGCGCCCAGGGCACGGCGTTTTGCGCTGGCGCCAACTTCGGCCAGCGTGACGACCCGACCGGCGCCGACAGCCCGCGCCGCGTGAATCCGCTCTACTTCGAGGCGCTGCGCATCTTTGCCTGCGCCAAGCCGGTGGTGGCCGCGGTGCACGGCCCGGCGATTGGCGGCGGGTTGGGCCTGGCGCTGGTGGCCGACTTCCGCGTCAGCTGCGCCGAGGCGCGCTTTTCGGCCAATTTCAACCGGCTCGGCTTTCACCCAGGCTTCGGTTTGTCGGTAACGCTGCCCCGGCTGATCGGGCAGCAGCAGGCGGCGCTGATGTTCTACACCGGCCGGCGCATTGGCGGTGAGCAGGCGCTGGCCATCGGCCTGGCCGATGTGCTGGTGGCGCAGGACCAGGTGCGCGCCGCGGCGCTGGCGCTGGCCGCGGAGATCGCCGGATCGGCCCCGCTGGCGGTTCAATCTACCCGTGCCACGCTGCGCAGCGGTCTGCTGGACGCCTTGCGCAACGCCGTGGCGCGCGAGAGCGAAGCGCAGAACCAACAGTTCCTGAGCGCCGATTTCAAGGAGGGTGTGGCGGCCATGACGGCGCGGCGGACCCCGCTGTTCGTGGGCCGCTGACCCCGCACCTGGGCTGCCGGCCATGCCGATGACGGGCTTGCACCGCGCCCTGGCTTGCAGGACACCGACTACAGCAGCAAGGCTGGCCGACCGCTTGCCCCTCGCGCTGCTGTCCGATGGTGGCCGGTGCGTCGCCGACCGATGCTCGGGGTGTACGCAAGCGGCGCGCTTTGACGCCTTCCACCGATGTTCGGTGTCGTCGAGTCCGCGGATTGCGCAGGAAAGCCCATGTCGAACGCCCAAGCGCTTACCGCGCCAACCCACCCGGCCGGCCCCACACACGCCCACGCGGCGGTCAGCGCGGCCATCGCGCACCGGCTCTGCTTTCAGTCGTTGTTTGCGGAGGGCCGATCACTGGCCTTCCCCTGCGACGCCCATGGCCATATCGACCTGAACAGCCTGAGCCCCAGCGGGTTGAGCAACTACCTGTTTGCCCGCGCCATGGTCGGCCGCGATTTCGAGCGCCCCACCTGCCGCCCCGCCTGACGCCGCTTGGGCGCCGGCGTCAACCGCGCTGTAACCGCTGCAATTCGTCGGGCGTGTTGGCGTTGGCAAACGCCGCGGTGTCATCAAACACCACCGTGGCGCAGCGGTGCGCGCCGGTCCAGCGGTCGATCTTGCGCTGACCCGACTGGGTGAACACGACCAGGCTCTCGATCAGCGTGGCGGCCATCAGGCAAAACACCGGCTGCGGCTGCACCTGGCCGTGCTCCAGCGTGGCGGCGATGGCGATCTCGGCGTCCTCGGCCACCAGCGCGGCGGCCAGCCGGGCGACCAAGTCGACCGGAAAGTTGGGCGTGTCGCAGGGCACCGTCACCAGGTACGGCGTCTCGCAGTGCTCCAGCCCGGCCAGAAAACCGGCCAGCGGACCGGGATAGTCCGACCCGCCCGCAGCAGCGCCCGCATCCGGCCAGACGGGTACGCCCATCGAGTCATAGGCGCCCAGGTTGCGGTTGGCATTGATCATCAAATGCCCCACCTGGGGCGTCAGGCGCATCAGCGCATGCAGCGCCAACGGCATCCCGAGGTGGTTTTGCAGGCCCTTGTCCACACCACCCATGCGGCTGCCGCGGCCGCCGGCCAGCACCAGGCCGGTGATGTCATCGGGCGTAATTTCAAGCATCTCAGGTCTCCAGCAGGTCAAAGCCTTGGGCCTCGACCTGGACAAACGCCTGCGTCATCGCTGCCACGGCGCGCCAGACAACGGCCCGGGGCTGCGCGGCCACGGCGTCGCACAGTTGACCGACCCAGGGCTGCAGATGGGTACGGAAAAACCGCCGCTGCTGCTCCAGGTTGCAGACCGCGAGGTCATCCCCGGCGATCAGCCAGCGCATCACCTCCAGCACAAACGCGATGTGGTCCTCGGTCTCCAGGCTGTTGGCGTCGCGGGTCAGGCCCAGCGCGGCCAGGTCGTCACGCAGTACGGCCAGCGGCTTCTCATTGAGAAATCCGCTCAGGTAGAACGAGGCGTAGGCCATCACTTCGGACCGGCCCACGCCGTGGAACAGCGCGGCATGCTCTGCCGCCGCGGCCTCTGTGGTGCTGGCGCGCATGGCGGCCACCAGTTCGCTCCAGGGCGCCTCCAGGTGGCCACCCCGCTGCGGCGCCTCGGTCACCGCCACCCGGAACTGCTGCAACAGCGCGGCGTCCGGCGGCGCCAACCACAGCCCGGCCAGCAGGCCGTACAGCTCGGCACGCGCCAGCTCCTCGCTGTCGTCGGCAGGCGCGGCAGAAAAACGTATCGGCTGTGCGGGATGGTCGGTCATGGTGACTCGGTCAGGGTGATTCGGTCATGGCGAAGCAGTCAGGGCGATGCAGTCAGGGCGACGCTGTCAGTGCTGCCCGCACCGTTGAAGCGCCGGTCACAGGTCGGTGATGCGAAGCTCGTTGGGGTTGGTGTGCAGGTCGATGACGCGGCAGTCACCGCACATCTTTAGCCGGTCGGCCGCCGCACCCTGGAACGCCGAGTGCCCGGCCAGCTTGCTGATCATCGCCTCGATCGCCTGCAACGTGCCAAACGGCTTGGCGCAACGGATGCAGGCGTAGGGCGACACCTCGTGCAGCACCCGCGCCGCCTTGCGCGCCTTGCCCTCGTCGGCCAGCCACAGCCGGGGCGACAGCGTGATCGCCGATTCCGGGCAGGTGGTGGCACACAACCCGCACTGCACGCAATTTTTCTCGATGAAGCGCAACTGCGGCCGGTCGGGGTTGTCGAGCAGTGCGCTCTCCGGGCAGGCGCCCACACAGCTCAGGCACATGGTGCACTTGCCGGTGTCGATCAGCAGGCTGCCGAAAGGCGCGCCGGCCGCCGGCAGGACAATCGCCTCAGCCTGGGCCTCGGCTTTGCGCGGCGCGTGGGCCAACAAATGGTCGAGTGCCAGTTCCAGCGTGCCCCGCTTGTCGGCCTGCGCGGCAAAAGCGGCCGGCCGCGCCACGCCGCGGGCAGCGGGTGTGCGCAAGGCGGCATCCAACGACGCCAGGTCCCGCGCATCCCGGGCGGTGATCAGCTTGAAATGGCCGTCGCCGTAGCCCAGGCCGTGCAGGATGGCTTGCGCGACGGCCATCTGCTCAGTCAGCGCCTGGCGGTACTCGGGCGCCTCTTCGTCGGTCAGCAGCAGCCAGACCTGGTTGGCGCCCTGGGCGATGGCCGCCAGCCACAGGTCGATGCCGACACTGGCGGTGTGCCACACCGCGACCGGCAGCACCCGGGCCGGCACGCCGTTGAGCGTGCCGCCACGGCGGTCTGCCCGCGCAGCGCGGCCCAGTGCATCGATCAAGCGGCTGCCGGCACCCTGGCTGTGCAGCAGCAGCGCAGCATCCTGGCCACCCGCTTTGGCATAGGCCACCAGCAGGGTGCGCAGGCGCTTGCCCTGGTCCACCGTGCCAGGGTAGGCAAAGCTCATCGCGCCGCTGGGGCACACCGTGCTGCAAGCGCCGCAGCCCACGCACAGGTGCGGCTCAACAAACACCCCGCCGCCCTGCCCCACCGGCGCGCCGGGCGCCGGCTGGCCGGGCACCGCGCCGCGGCTCTTGCCGGTGAGCTTGCCCTTGAGCGAGGCGTCGCTGCGGATCGCGCCGGCCGAGCAGACGTCGATACACGCGGTGCAGCCGATCTGCTGGTTGCGGCTGTGCGCGCACAGGTTTTGTCGGTAGCTGAAGAATCGCGGCTTCTCGAACTCTCCGGTCAGCTCGCGCAGGGCCAGCACGGCCTTGATGAGGTCAGCGTCGCCAGAGCCCGAGGGTTTGGCGACATGAAAGTAGCCCTGCGGCAGCTGGTGCCGGCTGAACGCGGGTGTGGCCCGCAGGTCCAGCACCAGATCGAACCGCTCGTCCACCACCAGGGGCTCGCGCAAGAAGTCGATCGCGCCGGCAGCTTCGCAGACCCGCACGCAGTCGCGGTGGCTCTTGCAGGCGGACAGGTCGATCTGGTAGCTGAAGTCGATCGCGCCCTCGGGGCAGACATCAATGCAGGCGTTGCAGCGGGTGCACAGGTCCAGGTCGATCGGATTGGACTGGGTCCACTGCACCTTGAACGCGCCCAGCCAGCCGGCAATCTGGGTGACCTGGCCGCTGAAAACCGCGAGCTCATGCGCCTGGGCCAGCGCGCCGCCCGGCCGGTCGACAAGCAGGCTGACGTCGAGCTTGTCGGCCAACAGCGCAGCAGCCTGCCCTGCCGCATCGGCGCCGCCGATCACCAGGCAGCGCCCGGCCGAGCGGTAGCTCACGGTGCCCACCGGGTCGGCATCGGGCAGTTGGGCGGCGGCAATCAGCGCGGCCAGCTTGGGGGTGGCCTGGGCTGCATCGCGCGACCAGCCGCCGGTCTCGCGCAGGTTGACAAAGTGGATCGGCCGCACGTCGGTGGACGCAGCACCTTCGGTCTGGCTGTTCAGGTCGAGGAACAGCCGGGACTCCTGGGTGCAGGCCACCAACAGCGGCTCGGCCAGCGCGCCGGTGGCCAGCGCCGCGCGCTGGAAGGCGGGCGCCTCGCGCCGGCAGAGCAGGCTGTGCGCGTCGGCCAGGCCGTCAGTGCTGGCGCCCGGCGTCCGGGACAGCGCCTGGATCAGGGCCGGCCGGTCCAGCGGCAGGGTGCGGTTGCAATCGCAGATCAGCGTCTTCATCGGGGGTGCGGTCAGGTTCGTGGGCCAGGGCAGGCGTGGGATCGGGGCGGGAAGCGGGGCTGTGGTCGGGGCTGTGGTCAGGGCTGTGGTCAGGGCTGTTGGCGGCATCTGGATGGTCGGCAGGCTCGGCGTCGGGGCCGGCACCGGCTTGCGGCCGAACCGTTGGTGCGTCGGGCGGCGGCTCGTCGTCGAACAAGCCCAGTGCATGGGATTGCGCCATCTGCCGCAACATGCCGGCGGGCAGCGGGTCGGGCTTGCCGTAGTCGTCGATGTAGGTGTCCAGCCCGTCCATCAGGTTGAAATGCGGGTCGGTGAACAATTTCTTGAGCGCCGCATTGCGCACGCCGGCATCGACACCGGGCACCACGAAGCGGGCGTAGTCGGACTCGCGGCCGAGCAGGGCAACGTCGGCCAGGGTCGGGGCCGGCGGTGGCGGTGGCTGATGTGGCTGTTGTGGTTGTTGTGGCCGTTGTGGTTGTTGTGGCTGTTGCAGGTGTCGTGACGTTGGCAGCGGGGCTGTGAGCGCCGTTGCTGCATGCGCAGCAGGCGGGGCCGCCGGCGTTGACACCACCCGGCCCGGCGGCGGCGCCACGACCGGGTCGGCCGGCGCCTCGCCCTGCCGCACTTGCACCTTGCGGCGCGACCAGCGCGACAGGAATCCGCCCGTGTCTTCGCCGCCAGCGTCAGTGCGCGCAGCTGGGCCATCGGTGTTGCGGCCACCGCTGGGTGGCGGCGTCGGTGAGTGCCCGGCCATCAGCGCTGCCCCGGCGGTTTGAACGACACCGGCCGTCTGCGTTGCTTGACCTCGGGCCGGTAGTGGTCGTCGACAAAAGCCTGCAGCAGCGCCGCGACCTCGTCGGCCAGCGGCACGTTGTCCACCCGCTCTTGCGCATCGAGCTGGCGGCCGGCCTCGTTGTAGGACAGCGTGACCCACTCGGGCCAGGCGCGGGACGGGTCGTCATCGTCGATGCGCCACATCACGAACCAGACCGGCGCGCCCGAGGTCAGGTTGAGGTAGTAACCCTCGCCCTCATCGCGGTGCAGCGTGACGGTCAAGCCGGGGTGCAGCACCTGCGCCACCCGACCATCGTCGCGCAGCGTGCGGGGCAGGTTGCCAAAGCCACCTTCGTCGATCACCACCTCGACGATACGAAAGCCCCAGGCCTCCCAGGCGTTGGGGTTTTTGTGGCGTTCGATGACCACGGCCACCGGGATGTTGGGACGCTGTTGCATTGCCAGTCCAGTCTAGCGGCCGTCGGGGCGACAGGTTGTCGCGGCCGGCCTGCGGGCGCCAAACCTAGGGTTTGTCCGAGCTACGCAGCGGCGGACAACGCCGGCTCGCACAGCAGCAGCACGGTCATGCAGGCGCCGTGTCCGTCAGCCGGCGGCCGGTTGCCGGCCCGGATGTCGCCGCCGTAACGCTCCACGATGCCGCGGCTGATCCACAGGCCCAGCCCGGTGCCGTCATGTTTGCGGGTGACAAAGGGCTGGAACAGCTCCCGCAGCAGGTCGTCGCCCAGGCCGGGGCCGGTGTCGGTCACGCTCAGGCTCAGGCCGGGCTGACCGTCGGCGGATGTCCAGTCAGCGGTCGCCAGGGTCAGCGTGCCGCCGTCGGGCATGGCATGGATGGCATTGACCAGCAGATTGACCAGCACCTGCTGCAACTCGGACCGGTTGATGCCGGCACAGCGCTGGCTGCGGAAATCGCGCAGCACCTGGATACGCGTGTGCGCCAGCAAGTGGCCGGTCAGCACCAGGCAGTCCTCGAGCACATGGCCCGGCGCCACCGGCTCGACATAGCCGGCAAACTCATTGGGCCGCGCAAACTGCAGCAGCTGGGTGACGATCAGGCGCATGCGCTCGATCTGCTGGTCGGCCAGCGCCAGCTCGGGCGCGATGCGCTGGGCGTCCGGGCCCAGCAACTCGCGCACCAGGTCCAGATTGCCCTGGATCACCGCAATCGGGTTGTTCACCTCATGCGCGATGCTGGCGGTGAGCTGGCCCACGGCGGCCATTTTTTCGGCCCGCAGCAGGCCGGCCTGTGCCGCCTCCAGCGCCGCAGTGCGGTTGGCCAGCGCCAGCGTGCGCTCGGCCACCTTGGCATCCAGCTCGGCGTTCCAGCGCTGCAGCGCGGCGGTGTGGTCGGCCAGCGTGTCGAGCAGGTGGTCGAGGTGGCCGGCCAGTGCGCCGATCTCATCGGAGCTGGCGACCGGCCCGACCCGCGCGGCCAGTGCGCCGCTCTCGACCTGCCGCATGGTGTGCGCCATTTGCTCAATGGGCCGGAAGATGGCGCGCGCGCGCCGCGCTGACCAGAGCGCCGCCACGATCATCACCGCAAAAAACACCGCGCCGATGCCGGCGAGCACACTGTATTTCGCGTAGGTGAAGGGCCGCTCCAGGTAGCCCACGTAGAGCATGCCCACCCGCTGGCCGCTGGCGTCGCTGAGCGGCTGGTACGCCGAGACATACCAGTCGTTGACGACAAAAGCGCGGTCCAGCCAGGTGTCGCCGCGGCCCAGCACGGCGTCGCGCACCGCCCTCGATACCCGTGTGCCGATGGCGCGCTGCTCGCCGTTGCCGGTGCCGGCAGCGCTGGCAGCGCCTTGGGCGCCGGGGGCCGCATTGGCCGCGCCGGCCGCGTCCCGCGCCGGCAGCGTGACCGCGTCGAACAGCCGCACGTTGGTGGAGATGCGCACGTCGTCCAGAAACAAGGTGGCCGTGCCCTGGCTGCCAAAAGGCAGCGCGCCCTCGGGGTAGACGATGCTGTTGATGTGGTCGATGAATGGCAGGTTGCGGTTCAGCAACACGCCGGCCTGCACCCAGGCCAGCACCCGGCCATCGGGGCTGAGCACCGGCGCATCGGCACGCACCACCATTGCCCGGTCCTCCTGGCCACGCCCGGTCGGCAGGGCTTGCTGGGTGGCCACCAGCGGCACGGAAACACGCTGGCGCAGCGCGGGCGACAGCGGGCCCTGCGCCGCGGGCGACAACACCACGACGGCAGCGCTGGTGCGGCCGGCCGGGCCGGGCGCTGCCAGCACGGCCGGGCCGTCACTGGCGCCGTCGAAGTCGGCCAGCAGCAGTTGCCCGTCGGGTGCCCGCAGGTTGATGAAATCCAGCCCCTCGCGGTCCTTGAAGCGCGCCAGCAAGGTTTGCAGTGCGGCACGGTCGCCGCCCAGCCCGGCCAGGCCTGCCGCCGGTTTGCCCCGCGTTTGCCCGGTTGCGGCCCGGGCCGGTTGCAGCGCGGCATACAGTGCCTGAGAGTCCGCCACCGCGCCGGTGCTGGCGGCCACCTCGCCCAGTACCCGGTCGAAGTAGCCATGCGCCACCGCCAGGTCCGACCGCACCTTGGTGATCAGCAGGCGGTCCAGCGCCGCATTGCCCCAGACCAGCAGCACCAGGCCCAGCAGCGGCAGCACCCCCACCAGCGGCAGCAGCACCATCGCCAGCAGCTTGCGCCGCACCGGCCAGGCGGCAAGCCGGCCCGACGCAAGCAGCGTCATGCCTGCTGGGCCCACTCGGCGACGCGCCGCTCCAGCGTGCGGCGCGAGATGCCCAGCAGCTGCGCCGCCCGGGTCTTGTCACCGGCCACGCTGTCCAGCACGGCCTGGATGTGGCGCTTTTCAAGCGTCTGCAGGTCGGTGGGCGCACCCGCGCCGCCCGCGCCGCCAGCGCCCGTTGCCAGCGGCAGGCTGCGTGGCCGGCCGTCCTGGCGGTTCAGGCCCTGGTACAGCGCAGACACGTTGAGCGCACCCAGGATCAGCGACCGCTCGATCAGGTTGCGCAGCTCCCGCACGTTGCCGGGCCAGTCGTACTGGCGCAGGTAGCCCAGTTCGTCGGCAGACACCTCGATCGCCGGCACACCGAGCTGCGGCGCCAACGTGTTGATGAAGTGGGCCACCAGCTCGGCCATGTCCTCCTTGTGGGCCCGCAGCGGCGGCAGGTTGATCTCGACCACCTGCAGCCGGTAGTACAGGTCTTTGCGAAAGCGCCCGGCGGCCACCTCGTCGGCGAGGCGGCGGTGGGTGGCGGCGACGATGCGCACATCGACCGGGATCTCCTGCTCGCTGCCGACCGGGCGGATGCGGTGGTCCTCCAGCACCCGCAGCAAGGTGGCCTGCTGTGCCAACGGCAGCTCGCCGATCTCGTCAAGAAACAGCGTGCCGCCCTGGGCATAGACAAACAGGCCGTCGCGGCCCGGGTACGTGGCCGTGCCCGTTGGGTGGTCGGCATGCGGCGGGTGGCCGCGCCGGGCACCCGAGGCCTGGCCGAACAACTCGCTGTCGATCAGGTCAGGCAGCAGCGTGGCACAGTTGACCGGCACAAACGGCCCGTCCGCACGGCCGCTGCGCCTGTGCAGGGCCAGCGCGGCCAGCTCCTTCCCGGTGCCGGACTCGCCGGCCAACAAGACCGTGCTGTCCACGGTGGCGACACGCTGCAGCGCTGCCTGCAGCCCCTTGATCGCGATCGACCCGCCCACCAGCCCGTCGGCCGCCGGCGTGCGCTGCGACAGCGTGCGCCGCAACACCCAGTTCTCGCGCCGCAGCAGCGCCCGCTCCAGACCGTGGCGCACGGCATTGAGCACCTGCGTCACGCGAAACGGCTTGAGCAGGAAATCACTGGCGCCGGCACGCAAAGCCTCGATGGCGGTGTCCAGGTCGGCAAAGGCCGTGATCAGCACCACCTCGCCGGCAAATCCGCGTTGCCGAAGCTCACGAAGCCAGGCAATGCCACTCTGTCCGGGCAGTGTGACGTCGAGCACGATCAAGTCGAACCGGTGGCGCCGCACCAGCTCGTCGGCCTGCTCGGCAGACCCGGCGCTCTGCACGCTGCCCACCCGGCTGGCCAGGGTTTTTTCCAGAAAATTGCGCATGCCGGGCTCATCGTCGACCACCAGCACCGCGGCCAGCGGCCAACGGGCGGCCGGCGAAGACGCAGCAGACGGTGTCGATGGCATAGAGGAACCTGAAGTCAGCGCACATTGTAGAAATGCCGGACCGCCAAAAACGTCCGGTCAGCCGCAGGCTCCGGCTGGCGGCGTCGGTTGACAGTCTGTCTGCCGATCCGCGACAAACTGTCGCTACGAACCTCGGGAGCCTCCTGATTGCAACCGGGTTAACACTGCCCCCTAATACGGAGTGTTAATTCGTCGGGCCTTGCACGGGCCCATCCACCTGGAGCCGCTGATGAGCAAGTCTGAACCCACCCCCCTGTCACGTCGCCGCCTGTTTGCCGGCGCAGGCACCGCAGGTGCGCTGGCGGCGGCGGCGGCGGTGCTGCCGCGGCAATTGCAGCCGGTTGCCCCGGTGGCCTCTGCCCTGCCCAAGCCCCTGCCCGAGACCGGCGGCGGCTATCAGCTTACTGCCCACGTGCAGCGCTACTACCAGACCGCCAAGGTCTGAGACCGGAGACCGCCATGCTGCTGACCCGCAAAAACACTTCATCCCTCGGCAACGGCGCGGCCCCGTCGAGCTTGGTTGCCAGCCTGTCGCGCGGCATGGCCCGCGCGATACCCACCATGGACCGGCGGGTTTTCCTGCGCCGCTCCGGCCTGGGCGTCGGTGCAGGCATCGCCGCATCGCAGCTGCTGCTGGTCAAGAAGGTGCAGGCCGCCAACCCCGCCGACGGCGCCAAGCCGGCCTCGGGTGCAGCCAAGACGGTGGTGGTCAAGCGTACGGTCTGCGGCCATTGCTCGGTGGGTTGCGCGGTGGACGCGGTGGTTGAAAACGGAGTTTGGGTGCGCCAGGAGCCGGTGTTCGACTCGCCCATCAACCTGGGCGCGCACTGCGCCAAGGGTGCCGCGCTGCGCGAGCACGGCCATGGCGAGTACCGGCTGAAGTACCCGATGAAGCTGGTGGACGGCAAGTACCAGCGGATGTCCTGGGACCAGGCGCTGCAGGAAATCAGCGCCCGGATGCTGGACCTGCGCAAGCAGAGCGGACCGGATTCGATCTTCGTCGTCGGATCGTCCAAGCACAACAACGAGCAGGCCTACCTGCTGCGCAAGTGGATGAGCCTCTGGGGCAGCAACAACACCGACCACCAGGCGCGCATCTGCCACTCCACCACCGTGGCCGGCGTCGCCAACACATGGGGTTACGGCGCCATGACCAATTCGTACAACGACATGCAGAACACCAAGTGCGCGATGTACATCGGCAGCAATGCCGCCGAGGCGCACCCGGTGTCGATGCTGCACATGCTGCATGCCAAGGAGGCCGGCTGCAAGATGATCGTGGTCGATCCGCGCTTCACCCGCACCGCCGCCAAGGCCGACGACTACGTGCGCATCCGCTCGGGCTCGGACATCCCGTTCCTGTTTGGCGTGATGCACCACATCTTCAAGAACGGCTGGGAAGACAAGAAGTACATCGAGGACCGTGTCTACGGCATGGAGAAGGTGCGTGAGGAATGCCTGACCCAGTGGACTCCGGACAAGGTGCAAGAGGCCTGCGGCGTTGACGAGGCCACCTGCTACAAGGTGGCCAAGACCATGGCCGACAACCGCCCCAGCACCATCGTCTGGTGCATGGGCCAGACCCAGCACACCATCGGCAACGCCATCGTGCGGGCGTCCTGCCTGCTGCAGTTGGCGCTGGGCAACGTGGGCAAGTCGGGCGGCGGCACCAACATCTTCCGCGGCCACGACAACGTGCAGGGCGCGACCGACGTCGGCCCCAACCCCGACAGCCTGCCCGGCTACTACGGCCTGGTCGAGGGCTCGTGGAAGCACTTTGCCAAGGCGTGGGGCATCGACTACGAATGGATCAAGAAGCAGTACGCGCCCGGCATGATGACCAAGCCGGGCATGACGGTGTCGCGCTGGATTGACGGCGTGCTCGAGAAAAACGAGCTGATCGACCAGGACAGCAACCTGCGCGGCCTGTTCTTCTGGGGCCACGCCCCCAACTCGCAGACCCGCGGGCTGGAGATGAAAAAGGCGATGGACAAGCTCGACCTGCTGGTGGTGATCGATCCGTTCCCGTCGGCCACCGCGGCGATGGCCGCCATGCCGGGCAACCCCGAAGACCAGAACAAGAACCGGGCGGTCTACCTGCTGCCGGCCTGCACACAGTTCGAAAACGCCGGCTCGGTCACGGCGTCCAACCGGTCGATCCAGTGGCGCGAGCAGGTCATCGAGCCGCTCTGGGAGTCCCGCACCGACCACATGATCATGTACCAGCTGGCACAAAAGCTGGGCTTCGACAAGGAACTGGTCAAGAACTACAAGATGGTCGCCGGCAAGGGCGGCATGATGGAGCCCGAGGTTGAGTCGATCCTGCGCGAGATCAACAAGAGCGTCTGGACCATCGGCTACAGCGGCCACAGTCCAGAGCGGCTCAAGGCCCACATGCGCAACATGAACGTCTTCGACGTCAAAACGCTCAGGGCCAAGGGCGGGATCGACAAGGAGACCGGCTACAGCCTCGACGGCGATTACTTCGGCCTGCCGTGGCCCTGCTGGGGCACGCCCGAGATGAAGCACCCCGGCTCGCCCAATCTGTACGACACCAGCAAACACGTGATGGACGGCGGCGGCAACTTCCGCGCCAACTTTGGCGTCGAGCGCGAGGGTGTTTCGCTGTTGGCCGGCGACGGCTCCCACAGCCTGGGCGCTGACCTGACCACCGGCTACCCCGAGTTCGACCATTTGCTGCTGAAAAAGCTGGGCTGGTGGGGCGACCTGACCGAGGTCGAGCAAAAGGCCGCCGAAGGCAAGAACTGGAAGACCGACAGCTCCGGCGGCATCATCCGCGTGGCGATGAAGGTGCACGGCTGCCATCCGTTTGGCAATGCCAAGGCACGGGCGGTGGTCTGGAACTTCCCCGACCCGATCCCCAAACACCGCGAGCCGCTTTACAGCACCCGAGCCGACCTGGTGGCCAAGTACCCAACACACGACGACAAGAAGTCGTTCTGGCGGGTTCCCACGCTGTACAAGAGCGTGCAGGAGAAAAACAAGGACATCGGCAAGAGCTTCCCGCTGATCATGTCCAGCGGTCGATTGGTCGAGTACGAAGGCGGCGGCGAAGAGACCCGGTCAAACCCCTGGCTGGCCGAGTTGCAGCAGGAGATGTTTGTCGAGATCAACCCCAAAGCCGCCAACGACCGGGGCATCCGCAACGGCGAGGACGTCTGGCTCAAGACCCCGCCGATGGTGGGTCTGGCGGGCTTCAAGGGCATCAAGGTCAAGGCCATGGTCACCGAGCGGGTGGACGCCGAGACGGTCTGGCTGCCTTTCCACTTCTCGGGCCGCCTGGGCGGCGTGGATCTGGCGCCCTACTACCCGGCCGGCGCCATGCCGGTGATCCGTGGTGAGTCGGTCAACACCGCCACCACCTACGGCTACGACAGCGTGACGATGATGCAAGAGTCGAAAACGACGGTTTGCCAAATCGAACGCGCCTGACCCCAGCACACAAGAGGACTTCCCCATGGCCCGCATGAAATTTATCTGCGACAGTGAGCGTTGCATCGAATGCAATGGTTGCGTCACCGCCTGCAAGGCTGAGCACGATGTGCCCTGGGGCGTCAATCGCCGCCGGGTCGTCACCTTGAACGACGGCATTGCCGGCGAAAAAAGCATCTCGGTGGCCTGCATGCACTGCAGCGACGCACCCTGCATGGCCGTCTGCCCGGTCGATTGCTTCTACCGCACCGACGAGGGTGTGGTGCTTCACGACAAGGACGTCTGCATCGGCTGCGGCTACTGCAGCTATGCCTGCCCGTTCGGCGCGCCGCAGTTTCCGACCAACGGCACCTTCGGGCTGCGCGGCAAGATGGACAAGTGCACCTTCTGCGCCGGTGGCCCTGAAGCCAATGGCAGCGAGGCCGAGTTCGAGAAGTACGGCCGCAACCGGCTGGGCGAAGGCAAGCTGCCGGCCTGCGCCGAGATGTGCTCGACCAAGGCGTTGCTGGGCGGCGACGGCGACGTGGTGGCCGACATCTTCCGTACCCGGGTTTTGACCCGTGGCAAAGGCAGCGAGGTCTGGGGCTGGGGAACCGCCTACGGCCGCCCTGCCGGTACTGCGACTGCCAAGACCGAGACCACCAAATCATGATCAACACGCGCTTGCTGCTCAGCCTGTCCGCGGCGTTGCTGCTGGTGGCCTGCGGCGAAAAGCAACAAACCGCCGCCACCCAGAAAGCCGACGGCCGGCCCTGGGAGTCGACCAAGACCGCCCACACCGCACAGGGCTGGGCGGTCGGTGACAAAGCCAGCTGGGAGCAACAGTTGCGCGCCCGGTCACAAGGCCAGAACGAATATTCCCGCGCGACGGCCAAGCCCTGACGCACGCCAGTACCCCAGCGGCAAGGAGAGGTGATGCAACCCCTGATTAAACAATGGCTGGGCCCGGTGCTGCTGGCGGCAGGTCTGATGGTGGCCTCCGGCCTCTCATCGGCCCAGACGGCAGTGCCACCCCCGACCGCGGACACCCCGGCAACGCAGGCACCGCCCGCGGGTTTCGTGGCGCCCGCTGACCCGAAGTCGGACGACTCCAACGCAGCACGCGCCAAGTCGCAGCCCGGCAACAACGCGCCGTTTTGGCGTGCGGTGCGTGAATCCGGCAAGCAAGAGGGCACGGTGAGCCTGCCGGGCGTCGAAAAAGGTGTGCTGGTACAGCCGTTTGTGCAGTACCCGGGATCGCGCCTGACCAATGCTGGCGAAGCCTGGCGTCAGGTGCGCAACCAATGGATCATTCCGTACGGCGGCGCGCTGCTGGTGATCGTGGCGCTGGCGCTGGCGCTGTTTTATTGGCGCAAAGGCCCACTCGGCGGCCACCTGAAAGACACCGGCCGGGTGATCGAGCGTTTCACGCCCTTCGAGCGCGCGGCACACTGGAGCAACGCCATCGCGTTTTGCGTGCTGGCAATTTCCGGGCTGGTGATGTCGTTTGGCAAATTCGTGCTGCTGCCGGTGTTTGGCGGCACCCTGTTTGGCGGCCTGACCTACGCGCTTAAAACCGCCCACAACTTTGCAGGCCCGCTGTTTGCCGTCTCGCTGGTGATCGTGTTCGTCACCTTTGTGCGCGACAACCTGCCCAGCAAAGAAGATCTGACCTGGTTGCTTCGCGGCGGCGGTCTGTTTGGCGGTCAGGAAGTGCCCTCGCACCGGTTCAACGCTGGCGAAAAAGTCATTTTCTGGGGCGGCGTGTTCACGCTCGGGCTGGTGGTCGTGGCCTCCGGTCTGGTGCTGGACAAGCTGGTACCCGGCATGGTGTACGGCAGGGCCGACATGCAGGTGGCGCAAATGGTCCACGGCGTTGCCACTGTGTTGATGATGGCCATGTTTGCCGGGCACATCTACCTGGGGACGGTCGGCATGCACGGCGCCTACCAGGGCATGCGCACCGGCTATGTCGACGAAGCCTGGGCCCAGGAACACCACGAGCTGTGGCACGACGACATCAAGGCCGGCAAGATCCCGGTCCAGCGGTCGCCCGAACCTGCGCCTGGCGTGCTGGCCACGCCGGGGCGAACCGCCTGATTTCACCCGCCATCGTTGGACAAGGGCGCCAAAATCCAGCCCGCTTCAGTCGTCAAAGCCGACATGCGCCATCCGGCTGTCGGCTTCCGTCACCACCACCCGCCTAGACCCCTTGTTGCTGGAGCCCGCATGATGCGCACCGCTGCCCTGTTCCTGTCCCTGTCCGCCGCGCTGGTCTTGGCATCGGCTGGCGCCCATGCCAAGCTGCCTGCGCCCAGCGATGAAGCCAAGGCCAAATCGGCGGAAGCCGCGGCCAAGACCGCCCACACCGGCAAGATCGACGGCTACAAGCTCTGTCTGGCGATGGACCGGACAGCCTCCGGCTATCAGGCGGCTGCCAAAAAGTCTGGCAAGGCAGCGTCAGCACCGGTCGAAACGCCGGCCTGCGCCGATCCGGGTCCGTTCGTCTACGTGCCCGCGGGCGCTGCGTCCGCACCGGCTGCCGCCGTGCCTGCGCCTGTCGCCGCCGTGGCGCCGCCCGCTGCTGCCAAAAAGTAACACGGTCAGTCGCCGCTGCGCAGGCCGGGCCTACAGGTCCATCTTCGGGTTACCGCCTGGCCAACAATGGCAAATCCTCTGTCGTGCAGACCGTTCTCCGCCAACACCATGCTGCCCGAGCCCGCCGCCCCGCTCGCCTTTGATGTTCCCCGCTGTCGGCCGCCCGTGGCGGGCGCGCCGCGCCTGACTGCAGCTTGCGGCGAGTTGCTGCGCGAGATCACCGTGCAAGACGAGTACGGTGACCGCCGCAGCATCCACATCCCCGCCGAGCGGCCGCTGACGGTGTTTGTCGACAAGCGGGAGCTCGTGACACTGATGACCCTGGGGGCATCGCCTGAGTTGCTGGTGCTGGGCTACCTGTGCA
>JBKJKU010000243.1:0-6174 GCA_046597355.1 Aquabacterium sp. | reverse complement strand
GGGCCGCTGCAGCCGGTGCCTGCGCGCCGGCCGCGGCATCGGCGGCCTCGAGCGTCAGGATCAGCGTGCCCTGGTTGATCTTGTCGCCCAGCGCCAGCTTGAGCGCCATGCCGGTGTGGTCAAGGCGCTCAAGCTGGCGCTGGGCGACAAGATCAACCAAGGCACGCTGATCCTGACGCTCGAGGCCGCCGATGCCGCGGCCGGCGCGCAGGCACCGGCTGCAGCGGCCCCGGCTGCTGCCGCAGTTGCAGGTGCGGCCGCCCCCGCCGCACCGGCTGCGGTGGCCGCTGCGGCACCAGCCGCCGCTAGCTATGCCGGCGGTGCCGATCTGGAATGCGACCTGCTGGTGCTGGGCGCCGGGCCGGGTGGCTACTCGGCCGCCTTCCGCGCCGCCGATCTGGGCCTGAAGACGGTCATCGTCGAGCGTTACGCCGCGCTGGGCGGCGTCTGCCTCAACGTGGGCTGCATCCCCAGCAAGGCGCTGCTGCATGTGGCGGCGGTGATGGACGAGGTGCAGCACTTTGCCGACCTGGGCGTCACCTTTGCGCCGCCACAGGTCGACCTGCCCAAGCTGCTGGGCCACAAGAACAAGGTGGTCGGCAAGTTGACCGGTGGCCTGGCGGCGATGGCCAAGATGCGCAAGGTCACCGTCGTGCGCGGCTACGGCAGCTTTGCCGATCCACACCATGTCACGGTCGAGGAGACCAGCGGCGAGGCCCAGGTCAAGACCGGCAAGTCGCAAACCATCCGTTTCAAGCAGTGCATCATCGCCGCCGGCTCGCAGGCGGTGCGGCTGCCGTTCCTGCCGGATGATCCGCGCATTGTTGACTCCACCGGCGCGTTGGAGTTGCGCCAGACGCCCAAGAAGATGCTGGTGGTGGGCGGCGGCATCATCGGACTGGAGATGGGCACGGTGTATTCCACGCTGGGCGCCCGGCTTGATGTGGTCGAGATGCTCGACGGCCTGATGCAAGGTGCCGACCGGGACCTGGTCAAGGTCTGGCAGAAGATGAACGCGCCGCGTTTTGACAACATCATGCTCAAAACCAAGACGGTGGCGGCCGAGGCCACCGCCGACGGCATCCTGGTCAAGTTTGAAGGCCTGGACGGCAAGACAAGCCAAGGGCTGTACGACCTGGTGCTGCAAGCCGTGGGGCGCACCCCCAACGGCAAAAAGATCGCCGCCGACAAAGCCGGGGTGGTCGTCACCGACCGCGGCTTCATCCCGGTCGACATCCAGATGCGCACCAACGTGCCCCACATCTTTGCCATCGGCGACGTGGTGGGCCAGCCGATGCTGGCGCACAAGGCGGTGCACGAGGCGCATGTGGCGGCCGAAGTGGCCGCGGGCGAGGTGCTTGACGACGCAAGTTTGCGTCGGGCGCAGTTTGATGCCCGGGTGATCCCCAGCGTGGCCTACACCGACCCCGAGGTGGCCTGGGTCGGCTTGACCGAGGACGAGGCCAAGTCGCGCGGCATCAAGGTCAAGAAGGGTCTGTTCCCCTGGACGGCATCGGGTCGGGCGATTGCCAACGGCCGCGACGAAGGCATCACCAAGCTGCTGTTCGATGACAGCCCCGAGGCCCACGGCCACGGCAAGATCCTGGGCGGCGGCATCGTCGGCACGCATGCCGGCGACATGATCGGCGAGGTGGCGCTGGCCATCGAGATGGGCGCCGACGCGGTGGACATCGGCAAGACCATCCACCCGCACCCCACGCTGGGCGAAAGCATCGGCATGGCGGCCGAGGTGGCGCACGGCAGCTGCACCGACCTGCCGCCGGCGCGGCGCTGACGCCCTGGCCAGGCGCGGGCAGCGGGGCGCAGTGCGGCCCTGCCGCTGGCCTGCGTCAAGGCCGCAAGATGATCTTGGCCGATCCGCTGTGGCCGCGGTCGAGATCGACAAAGGCCTGCGGCCCGTCGGCCAGCGCGCGCTCCTCCACCCAGGCCAGGTCACCGAACTGCGCCCGGTGCAGCGCATCCACCGTGGCGCGCAGGTCGGCGGTGGTGTAGGTGTAGGTGCCGAGCAAGGTGATCTCGGCCAGCGTGAGCTTGCGCATGTCGATCTCGCTGGCCCAGTCCTGCAGGCCCACATGCATGATCACGCCCCCCGGCTTGATGGCGGCAAAGGCTTGCTGGCGCGTCAGCGTGCTGCCCACCGCGTCCATCACGTGGTCGTAGTGGGCCTCGGCCAGGGGCTGGGCCCGGGGGTCGATCACCTCGCAGCCCACGGCCTGGCGCAACGCGGCCTGGCGCAGCGGGTTCAACTCGGTTACCGCCAGCTGTTGCACCCCCAGCTGCTTGAACAGCAGCGCAGCCAGCATGCCGATGGCGCCGCCGCCGATCACCAGCACGCGGCACTCGTGCAGCGGCCGGTACAGCGCACGCATCGACAGGTTGATCGCGTGCCAGGCGGTGGCGGCCGGCTCGGTGAGGGCGGCCACCCGGGCCGGCATCTGCTGGGGTATGGCGATCAGGCTGGCCGCGGGGATGCTCATGTACTCGGCATAGGCACCTGGGCGGGTCATGCCCACCATCGTGCGGCGGCTGCACAGGTTGTTGCGGCCCTGCACACAGCAGTCGCAGCTTCCGCAGGTGATCAGCGGATTGCCGGTCCAACGGCTGCCCGGCTCAAAACCGGGCGCGGCCGATTGCACGATGGCGCCGACAAATTCATGGCCGAGCACCAGGCCCGGCAGCCGCCGCGGATCATGGCCGTGCCAGGCGTGCAGGTCAGAGCCGCAGATGCCCACGGCTTCTATTTTCAGCACCACCTCGCCCGCGTCGGGTGCGGGCAGCGGGCGGTCCAGCAATTGCATTTCACGCGGTTGGGTGTAGACGAGGGCTTTCATGGGCAGGTTCCGGCCGCGGTGGCTTTGGGGGGTGGGTGCTTGCGGTGCCGAGCCGGCCTGGGGCGCCGGGATCACCTGGCGGTGTAGCCGCCGTCGACCATCAGCGTCTGGCCGGTGATGTAGGCCGACGCATCGCTGGCCAGGAACACGGTGGCGCCGTGCAGGTCTTCCAGCCGGCCATTGCGCCCGACACAGGTCTGCGCGGCATGGCGCTCGGCCAGGTCGGGAAGGGCAAACACCGCAGCGGTGAGCGCGGTGGGGAAGAAGCCGGGCCCGATGGCGTTGCAGGTGATGCCGTGTGCCGACCACTCTTGGGCGATGGCCCGGGTGAGCTGAACCACGCCGCCCTTGCCAGCGCCATAGGGCGCGCTGTTGGCAAAGGCGCGCAGGCTTTGCAGCGACGCGATGTTGAGGATGCGGCCCCAGCCGCGTGCGGCCATGCCGGGCGCCAGCGCCTGGGTCAGGAAAAACGGCGCACCCAAATGCAGCGCCAGCTGGCTTTGCCAGGCCTGCGGTGTGACCTCGAGAAACGGCTGGCGCAGGTTGATGCCGGCCGCATTGACCAGGATGTCGACGCCGCCCAGGCGCAATTCGGCCTCGGCCGCCGTGTTGTGCAGGGTGTCCAGGTCGCTGAGGTCGGCGGACAGCCCGTCGGCCTGGATGCCCTCGGCGGCCAGCCGGGCGCAGGCATCGGCCAGCTCAGCCGGCCGCCTGGCCAGCAGCAGCAGCCGGGCGCCGGCCAGGCCCAGCGCGCGCGCCATGGCCTGGCCGATGCCGGCGTTGCCGCCGGTCACCAGCGCGCGCCGGCCCGACAGGTCGAACAGCGAGCCGAGCGATCCCGGTGGGCTCGGTGGTCCGGTCGCAGTCATACCGTGACCGGGTCGCCGCGGTCAAAGTCCTGGCTGGGGAAGTACTTGGCCAGCCGGTCGTCGGCGGTACGGGCGTGCGCCTCCATGCCTTCCAGCCGCGAGATGCGGGCGGTGACCTCGCCGATGTCGCGGGCGCCCTCGCGGGTCATGCGCTGCCAAGTCAGCGTCTTCATGAACTTGTGCACCGACAAGCCGCCCGAGTAGCGCGCCGCGCCCTTGGTCGGCAGCACATGGTTGGGGCCGCTGGCCTTGTCGCCGTAGGCCACGGTGGTTTCCTCGCCAAGAAACAGCGAGCCGTAGCAGCTCAGGTTGGCCAGCCACCAGTCCAGGTCCCGGGCATGCACCTCCAGGTGTTCGCAGGCGTAGCGGTCGGACACCGCCGCCATCTCCTCGCGGGTGTCGCACAGCAGCACCTCGCCGTAGTCGCGCCAGGCGCAGGCGGCCGCGTCGCGGGCGGTGGGCGGCAGCCGGGCTATCAGCTCGGGCACCTGCCGCATCACCTGGACGGCCAGTGCCCGGCTGGTGGTGAACAGCCAGGCCGGTGACTCATGGCCATGCTCAGCCTGGCCCACCAGGTCGCTGGCAACGATGGCCGCATCGGCGCTGTCGTCGGCGATCACCGCCACTTCGGACGGACCGGCAAACACATCGATGCCCACCTTGCCGAACAGCACCCGCTTGGCCTCGGCGACAAACTTGTTGCCGGGCCCGACGATCACATCCGCCGGCCGACCGGTGAACAAGCCGCCCGAGTAGCGCGCCGCGCCCTTGGTCGGCAGCACATGGTTGGGGCCGCTGGCCTTGTCGCCGAAGGCCACGGTGGTTTCTTCGCCAAGAAACAGCGATCCGTAGCAGGTCAGGTTGGCCAACCACCAGTCCAGGTCCCGGGCGTGCACCTCCAGGTGTTCGCAGGCGTAGCGGTCGGACACC
Source organism: Aquabacterium sp. (assembly GCA_046597355.1). Lineage (GTDB taxonomy): Bacteria > Pseudomonadota > Gammaproteobacteria > Burkholderiales > Burkholderiaceae_C > Pseudaquabacterium. Next base: position 1,523 of record JBKJKU010000243.1, on the reverse strand, counting down.
GCCGCCATCTCCTCGCGGGTGTCGCACAGCAGCACCTCGCCGTAGTCACGCCAGGCGCTGCCGGCCGCATCGCGGGCGGTGGGCGGCAGCCGGGCTATCAGCTCGGGCACCTGCCGCATCACCTGCTCGGCCAGCGCCCGGCTGGTGGTGAACAGCCAGGCGGGGGACTCATGGCCATGCTCGGCCTGGCCCACCAGGTCGCTGGCGACGATGGCCGCATCGGCGCTGTCGTCGGCGATCACCGCCACTTCGGACGGCCCGGCGAACACGTCGATGCCGACTTTGCCGAACAGCACCCGCTTGGCCTCGGCGACAAACTTGTTGCCGGGCCCGACGATCACATCGGCCGGCCGGCCGGTGAACAAACCGCCCGCCAGGGTGGCGATGGCCTGCACGCCACCCAGCGTCATGATCACGTCGGCGCCGGCCTTGTTGAAGGCATACAGCAGGTAGGGGTGCATCGGTCCGCCGCGAAACGGCCCGGAGCACGCCAGGATGGTCTTGACGCCCGCGGCCTTGGCGGTGGCCACGCCCATGTAGGCCGAGGCGATGTGGGCATAGCGGCCGGCCGGGGCATAGCAGCCCGCCACGTTCACCGGCAGCACCCGCTGGCCGGCGGTGACGCCCGGGTGCAGGCCCACCGAGAACTCGTGCATCGACGCCCGCTGCGCCGCCGCAAAGGCGCTGACCTGTTGGATCGCAAAATCGATGTCGCGCCGCACCGGTGCCGGCACCTCGGCGGCGCGGCGGTCGATCTCGGCGCGGCTGAGCACGATCTCACCGTCCCACTGGTCCAGCGACTTGGCGTAGGCGCGCACCGCGGCTTCGCCCCGCGCACCGATCTCGGTCAGCATGTCGGCCACCACGGTCTGGGCGGTGGCGGTTTCGCTCTCGGGCGTCTTGCCGGCTTTTTTAAGGGTGGTGATGGTCATGGCGGGGTCCGGGGCAGGGCAGCGGGCGGGGGCGGGCGGGCGCAGGTGGGCGCACCACCCTCACTTGGCGCTGTTGGCAAAGTCGCGCAGCTTGGCGTCGGTCTGCACCCGCTTCATGAAACTGTCGGTGATGAAGTCGGTGGACTGCGGCACGGTCTGGATCGCGCCGGTGCCGCGCATGAAGATCGAGATCTTGCTGAACCAGGCGTCCATGTCCGAATTGCCGCGGGTGCGGTCCATCGCGGCCAGTTGCTGCGCCAGATCAAACGTGGGCCGGCTGTCGAACTCTTTCTTCATCGAGGCGTCGCTGATGGCCACGCCGCCCTGGGCATAAAACTTCTTCATCATCTCGATCGCCTGCGGCTTGTTGGCGCCCATCCACTTCCAGGCGCGCAGGTAGACGGCCAGGAACTTGGCGACGTTCTCCGGGTTCTGCTCGGCGTACTCACCACGGGCAATCAGCGCGCCGGGCACCACCACGCCGCCTTCCTTGCCCGAACACAGCACTTTGGCGCCGGCCTTTTCCTCCAGCGTGTAGATGTTGGGCGCCCACAAGCCGGCCAAATCGGCGTTGTTGGACGACACCGCCGA
>JBKJKU010000349.1:0-18707 GCA_046597355.1 Aquabacterium sp. | reverse complement strand
CGGTGCGGCTGCCGACATCCGCAGCCGCCCCGCCCCGCCGTCAGCCCGCCGCCTGCCGGGGCGGCCTGACGGCGCAGCCGGTCAGCCCTGGGCCGCCGCCAATACCGCGTTGAGCGTCTTGCTGGGCCGCATCACTGCCTGCACCTTTTCGGTGTCGGCCAGGTAATAGCCGCCGATGTCGGCAGGCTTGCCCTGCACGGCGGCCAGCTCGGCGGTGATGGTCCGCTCGTTTTCGGTCAAGGCCTTGGCGAGCGGCGCAAAGTGGGCCTGCAGCGTCGGGTCGTCGGTCTGAGCGGCCAACGCCTGGGCCCAGTACATCGCCAGGTAGAACTGGCTGCCGCGGTTGTCCAACTGGCCGGTCTTGGGGCTGGGGCCCTTGTTGTTGTCCAGCAGCTGGCCGGTGGCAGCGTCCAGCGTGCGGGCCAGGATCTTGGCCTGGGCATTGCCGGTCTTGAGCCCCAAGTCCTCCAGGCTCACCGCCAGCGCCAGAAACTCACCCAGCGAGTCCCAGCGCAGGTGGTTCTCCTCGACCAGCTGCTGCACATGCTTGGGCGCCGAGCCGCCGGCGCCGGTCTCGTACATGCCGCCGCCAGCCATCAGCGGCACGATCGACAGCATCTTGGCGCTGGTGCCCAGCTCCATGATCGGGAACAGGTCGGTCAGGTAATCGCGCAGGATGTTGCCGGTGGCGCTGATGGTGTCCAGGCCGCGGATCACCCGCTCCAGCGTGTAGCGCATGGCCCGCACCTGGCTCATGATCTGGATGTCCAGGCCGGCGGTGTTGTGCTCATGCAGGTACATCTTGACCTTGGTGATCAGCTGCGCCTCGTGCGGGCGGTACTGGTCCAGCCAGAACACCACCGGCATGCCGGAGTTGCGCCCCCGGTTGACGGCCAGCTTGACCCAGTCGCGGATCGCGGCGTCCTTGCACTGGCACATGCGCCAAATGTCGCCGGCCTCGACGTTTTGCGACAGCAGCACCTCGCCGGACACCAGGTCGGTGATGTTGGCCACGCCGTCCTCGGTGATCTCGAAGGTCTTGTCGTGCGAGCCATATTCTTCGGCTTGCTGCGCCATCAGGCCGACATTGGGCACCGTGCCCATGGTCTTGGGGTCGAAGGCGCCATGCCATTTGCAGAAGTTGATAATCTCCTGGTAGATGCGGGCAAAGGTGCTCTCCGGCATCACGGCCTTGACGTCCTTCAAGCGGCCGTTGGCGTCCCACATCTTGCCGCCGTTGCGGATCATCGCCGGCATCGAGGCGTCGACGATCACATCGTTGGGCGAATGGAAGTTGGTGATGCCCTTGGCTGAATCGACCATCGCCAGCTCGGGCCGGTGCTCATGGCAGGCGTGCAGGTCGCGCTTGATTTCGTCTTGCTTGCTCTGCGGCAGCGTGCTTATCTTCTCGTACAGGTTGGCCATGCCGTTGTTGACGTTGACGCCCAGTTCGTCAAACAGCTTGGCATGCTTCTCGAACGCGTCCTTGTAGAAGATCTTGACGCAGTGGCCGAACACGATCGGGTGCGAGACCTTCATCATGGTGGCCTTGACGTGCAGCGAGAACATCACGCCAGTCTTGCGAGCGTCCTCGATTTCTTGCTCATAGAAGTCGTACAGCGCCTTCTTGCTCATGAACATGCTGTCGACGACCTCGCGGTCCAGCAGCGAGACCTTGGCCTTGAGCAACAGGGTCGTGCCGCTCTTGGTGATCAGCTCCATCTTGACGTCGCGTGCACGGTCCAGCGTGATCGATTTTTCACCGTGGTAGAAATCGCCGCTGTGCATGTGCGAGACATGGCTCTGTGAGGCCTGGCTCCACTCGGCCATGCTGTGCGGGTTCTTGCGCGCGTACTCCTTGACGGCCCGGGGCGCGCGGCGGTCAGAGTTGCCCTCGCGCAGCACCGGGTTCACCGCGCTGCCCAGGCACTTGTTGTAGCGCAGGCGGATCGCCTTTTGCGCATCGTCTTGCGGCGCTTCCGGAAAGTCGGGCAGCGCGTAGCCTTTGGCCTGCAACTCGCGGATCGCGGTCACCAGCTGGTTCTGCGACGCGCTGATGTTGGGCAGCTTGATGATGTTGGCGTCGGCCTGCAGCGTCTTGATGCCCAGCTCGGCCAGCGTGTTGGGCACCCGCTGCGCCTCGGTCAGAAACTCCGAAAACTCGCCCAGGATGCGGCTGGCCACCGAGATGTCGGCGGTGGTGACGTTGATGCCGGCCGGCGCGGTGAAGGCACGCACGATCGGCAAAAAGGCGTGGGTGGCCAGTGCGGGCGCCTCGTCGGTGAGGGTGTAAATGATGGTCGGCTGTTGCGTGCTCATCTTCATGATCCTGGCAGGTGGTGGGGTCGTCGCTGAAGGCAAAGTGTCCGCAGCTGGCAGGTCCGTGCGCCACCGGTGGCGATGGCGAAGGGGCTCGCGCTGCGATACCGCTGCGCTGGAGTATGCCGCCGAACAGCAGTGCCTCTGCTTACGGGCCGCGTCGGGCCGGGGCCGTCGCGGCCGGTCCCGCATTGCGCAGGGACAAATCGCCGCGGCCTGCTTGCTACTGCGCAATCCCAGGGCGCGGGTGCAGCCTGGCAGGCGTCAGCCGCGCCGCGCCGCCTCGATCGTGGCGATGTCGATCTTGGTCATCTGCATCATGGCCTGGAAGGCGCGCTGGGCTGCAACGCGGTCGGGGTCGGCGATGGCGGCCACCAGCGCGCGTGGCGTGATCTGCCACGACAGGCCCCATTTGTCCTTGCACCAGCCGCATTCGCTGGCTTGGCCGCCATTGCCGATGATCGCCTGCCACAGGCGGTCGGTCTCAGCCTGGTCGTCGGTGGCGACCTGGAACGAAAAAGCCTCACTGTGTTTGATCGCCGGGCCGCCGTTCAGTCCCAGGCACGGGATGCCCATCACCGTGAACTCCACGGTCAGCACATCGCCTTGCTTGCCGGCGGGATAGTCGCCGGGCGCACGGTAGACCGGCCCCACCGCACTGTTCGGGAATGTTTCTGCGTAAAACCGTGCGGCATCCAGTGCGGTGCCGTCGTACCACAGGCAAATCGTGTTTTTGCTGACCACGGTGGTTCTCCAATCCGGTTGGATGAAACGCATTGACGGACAGCGCCGTCGCTGGCGGCAGACACGGCCCAAATGCTCGAAACGCGATCATGGCGCCGGGCCGACATCCGGGCAACTGACGGGCCGGCCTGCTGCGGGGCAGGCCAGGTCCGCCAGAATCCATCTATTTCCTGATTTCGAACCGGAAGGTCTCCGATGAGCATCCACGCCCTGCGCGACTTTGTTGTCGCCGTCACCCATGAAGTGGCCCGCTCGGCCGGTGAAACGCATCGACTGGCAGCGGTGCGCGGCCACCTGGCCACGCTGATCGCCAACGACGACTGGCTGCCGGACGCGCTGGCCCAACCGCACCCGCAGTTTTACCGACAGTACCTGCTGCATGCCGATCCGTTGGAGCGGTTTTCGGTCGTCAGCTTTGTCTGGGGCCCGGGCCAGCAAACGCCGGTGCACGACCACACCGTGTGGGGGTTGATCGGCATGCTGCGCGGCGAAGAGGTGGCCCAGCCCTTCGGCCCTGATGCCCACGGTCGGCTGGTGCCGCAGGGGGCGGCGACGCGGCTGCGGCCCGGCGATATCGAGGCGGTGTCACCCAGTCTGGGCGACGTACACCAGGTCTGCAATGCCTTTGACGACCGCACCAGCATCAGCATCCATGTCTACGGCGCCAATATCGGCGCGGTGCAGCGCTGGGTGTATGCGGCGGACGGCAGCCGCAAGCCCTTTGTCTCGGGCTACAGCAACACCACCGTGCCCAACCTGTGGGACCGGTCCCGGGAAAGCGCTTGATGGCCGCCGCTGAATCCGTGCCGCAGCCGCTGCCTCTACCGCTGCCTTTACCGCTGCCTCTACCGCTACCGCTGCTCAGCCCTGCCGCGGTGCGCGCCGCGCTGCTGACGCGGCGCGAGATCGCGCTGATCGACGTGCGTGAAGAAGACCCGTTTGCACAGGCGCACCCGCTGTTTGCGGTGCAAATGTCGCCCAGCCGGATCGAGCTGGACGCGCCCTGGCGGCTGCCCCGGCGGGATGTGCTCATCGCCGTCTACGACGATGGCGCCGGCCTGGCCGAGCCGGCAGCACGTACCTTGGTCAACCTGGGGTACAGCCAGGTGCACCTGCTGGCGGGCGGTTTGCAGGGCTGGTGTGACGCCGGCGGTCAGGGCGGTGGCCCGGGCGAGCTGTTCCGCGACGTCAACGTGCCCAGCAAGGCCTTTGGCGAGTGGGTGGAGCACAAGCACCACACGCCGTCGCTGCCTGCCGAGGCCGTCAAGGCGCTGCTCGACAGCGGTGCCGACGTGGTGCTGCTCGATGCGCGCCGCTTTGATGAGTACCAGACGATGAACATCCCGGGTGGCACCAGCGTGCCGGGCGCCGAGCTGGTGTTGCGGGTGCGCGAGCTGGCGCCCGACCCCAAGACCCAGGTCATCGTCAACTGCGCCGGCCGCACCCGCAGCCTGATCGGCGCGCAAGGCCTGATCAACGCCGGCATCCCCAACCCGGTGGCGGCGCTGCGCAATGGCACCATCGGTTGGTTGCTGGCCGGCTTGACGCTCGAGCACGGCGCGGCGCGCCGGTTCCTGCCCACCAGTGCGGCCAACCGCCTAGCCGCCCAGGGCGCCGCGCAGGCACTGGCCGACCGTGCCGGCGCGCTGCGGCTGAGCCCGTCCGGTCTGGCCAGTTGGGCGGCCGATGCCAGCCGCACGCTCTACCGCTGGGACGTGCGCACGCCCGAGGAGTACGCCGCCGGCCATCTGCCGGGCTTCGGCAGCGCACCGGGTGGCCAGCTGGTGCAAGAGACCGATGTGTTTGCGGCGGTGCGCGGTGCGCGCATCGTGCTGGCCGACGGCGGTGCGGCCCAAGACGGTGTGCGCGCCGCGATGACCGCGCACTGGCTGGCGCAGCTGGGCTGGCAGGTCGGCTGGCTGACCGATGTTGATGAATCGCAGTTCACCGAGACCGGGCTGTGGCAGCCGCCGCACACCGCGCTGCCCCCGGTGGCGCTGATCAGCCCGGCCGCGCTTGCGGTGCAGCTGGCCCAGCCCGGCACGCTGCTGCTGGACTTCACGACCAGCGCGCGCTATGTCAAGGGCCACATTCCGGGCGCGCACTGGTTGCTGCGGTCGCAGCTGGGCGCCGTGCTGCAGCGGCTGGCGGTGCCCGAGCGCTATGTTCTGACTTGCGGCAACAGCGCGCTGGCGCGTTTTGTCGCTGCGGATCTTTCGCGGCTGACCCCCGTGCCGGTCCTGGTGCTGGACGGCGGCAACGCCGCCTGGGCAGCAGACGGCCGACCGCTGGAAGGGGGCGATTCCAGCCTGTTGAGCCCCCGCATCGACCGCTACCGCAGGCCCTACGAGGGCACTGACGCGCCGCGGGCGGCGATGCAGGCCTACCTCGATTGGGAATTTGGCCTGGTGGCGCAACTCGGCCGTGACGGCACGCACGGCTTCCAGGTGCTGGCAGCCTGAGCGATAGGCGGCCAGGCAGAAAAATAGCCAAGGCTTCGAACGGCAAAGCCTTGGAACAGGGGGGTGGTGATCGGGTCACCCAGACACCTTGCCGGGTGGCTGCGCCTGACTTGCGACACCACCGCGCCCGGCGGGGCGGGGCGCTGCGGTGTCAGGCAGTGACGTTGATCAGGCTGCCGGATGCCGGCACGCTGCTTGCGGGCTCGCTGCTGCCCAGCCCGAGCGATTGCGCCATCTGGTGCAGAAAGGCTGCCAGCTTCGCGCTGGCCGGGTCGGTTGACGCTGCGCTGGGGGATGCGCTGGGTGCCAGCGCGGAAAGCAGGCCCTTGAAGGCGCTCAGGAGCGGTGAGTCTGCGGGCGCCGCCGTTGTCGGCGTGGTCGTGGTGGCGCCGGTGGGCGCGGCGGCTGGCACGACCGGCGCGATGGCCGGAGGCGTCACCGGATCGGCCGGCGCTGTGGGTGCACTGCCCAGGCTTTGGGCCAGCGTCTCCAGCCGTTGCGCCAGGTCGCCATAGCCGCTTTTCGACACGCCATGGTGGCCATGGTGGCCATGGTGGCCCTGATGCCCCGGGTTTTCAGGCCGGCCGCCCCGGCCGGAGTCGCTGTCGACTTCGGCGCCGCGCAACGCGCTGTAAAGCGCATGGGCAAACGCATGGGCCAACTGCTTGAAGTCGACCGGGGCGCTGCTTGGCGCGGCGGCTGGGGCATCGGCAGGGCCCACGCTGTCTGCGGGCGTGGCGCTGGTCGGTGTGGCGGCGGTGGAAGTGGCGGTGGCGGTGGCGGCCGGTGCAGCCGGATTCGCCGCAGGTGGGCTTGCCGCTGGTGGATTCGCACCCACCAGACTTTGCATCGCCTGCATCATGGCGGCCACCAGCGTGTTGCGCCGCACGGGGGCGTCGGTCTTGGCGGACTGACCCGGCGCGTCGGCGGACGGATTGCTTTGGCGCTGCACGGCAGCACGCTCGGCGACCGGGTTGCTGCCCCGGTTGAACCCGGGCGTCGAGCCGATGGAGAGGTGGGTGAAGGACATGCGGTGTTCCTGTTGGCGAGGGTGTGCTTCGGACCCCTGGCTGGCGCGGCAGGCGGCGGGGCAGTGAATTCATATCGGTAGCAACCTGGCCTGGATGAACGGCGAAAAAGTAACAAGCGGTCGCCCGGTACGGCCTGAAGTGGAGGGCGTCGCGGCCAGGGGCCGGGCCAACCCGACCCCTAGAACAAAGGCCCAACACCGTTGACTCGGTGGGGCGGGCTTTCTACCCTCAACCGGCCAAGCCGGCAACGTGCCGGCAGCATGCCGGCAGCACGTCCTGCACCGCTGGCAAAGGAGACTCCATGATCCGTCGCTCGGTGTTTTCGGCCCTCGCCGCCCTGCTGCTGGCATCCACCGCTGGGGCGGTGCCGGTTGTGGTCACGTTCGAAGCGACGGGCCCGGACGCCGCCGCAATCACCGCCACGCGCGATGCGTTTCGCGTGGCCGTGGGGGGTGGTAGCGTGGGGGCTGCAAACGGCGCGTTTGGCGGCCTGCGGCGTGAGATCAATTGGGACGGTGTGCCTGACCCGAGGGCCGACCCCAACGCATTGCCGGCCAACTTCTTCAACGTCAACTCGCCACGCGGGGCGGTGTTCAGCACACCCGGCAGCGGCTTTCTGGTCAGTGCCAATGGCGGTTTGGTCACGCCCCCGATGTTCGGTTTCGGCAACGACCTGCAAGCATTCAGTGCGCAGCGCTTGTTCACGGCCGTCAACAGCAACATCACCGACGTGCACTTCTTCCTGCCGGGCACGACCACGGCCGCAACCACCGGTGCATTCGGCGTGGTGTTTGTCGATGTGGAGGTGGCGGGCCTGACGCGCTTGCAGTTCTTCGACGGCAACGACGCCCTGATCTACAGCCACGACGCGACGGTGGCAGGCAATAAGGGCCTCAGCTTTCTGGGTGCCACGGTCAGTGGTGCGACCATCGCCCGGGTGCGCATCACGTCCGGGCTGAACACCGTCATCGCCAACGGCGTACTGGGCAACCCGATCGACGACCTGGTCGTGATGGACGACTTTTTGTACGGCGAACCACTGCAGGCCGTGCCCGAGCCGTCGCGCGTGGCGCTGACCGGGCTCGGACTGATCGGCGTCCTGGCGTTGATTCGCCGGCGCCGGATGGACCCGGGCCGTGCCGGCTGAGCCGGCCATGCATTTCCCCCCCGGGTCTAAGCCGGTCAGACAGCCAGCGGCCAGGCGATATGTTGGACGCCACGCCCATCAGGCCGTCGCCGGTTGAGCGCCTGTACACCGCGTCGCGTTACGCACATGGCGACTCGTTGCCGGGCTGGCCCGGCGCCAGGGTGGGCGAGAACAGCGCCGGGTCGTCGCGGATGACCTGCGCGGTGCGCTGGAAGTGGCCTTTCAGCAAGGCGACGGCGGTGTCGGCATCTCCGCCCAAGGCGGCGTCCACCAGTTGCTGGTGCTCGGTGCTGACACCGCGTTTGGCAAACGCGCGCGGCGCTGACAGGCGGCGGTAGCGGTGGTGCTGGTCGGCCAGTTGATCGCAAAAGCCCATCAACCAACGTGAACCGCAGCCGCCGATCAACGCCCGATGAAAGGCGCGGTGCCGGGGTTCCCAGTCGGGGTTGTCCTCGAAGTGTTCGGCCGACAGCGAACGTGGTGTGCTCGCCAGCCAATGGTGGGCCAGTACCAGCGTCTCCTGCCAGGCCGCGCTGTTGCCGGTGATGGACTCGCGCAGCGCGATCTCCTCGAGCCAGCAGCGGGTGCGGGTGATCTCGGCCAGGTCGTCGGCACTGATGCCTGCCACCACGCAGCCGCGCTGCTCGCGCCGCTCAACCAGGCCGTCGGCCACCAGGCGGTTCAGCGCCTCGCGCAGCGGTGTGGCGCTGGCGGCATAGCGCTCGGCCAATGCCTCCATGGCCAGCTTGCTGCCGGGCTCCAGCATGCCGGCCAGCAGGTCGGCGCGAAGTTGCTCGTGCAGGCTGGTGGCGCGGGTGGCGACGCCATTCAAATGGGTTGGGGCAGCGGTTCGGGCCATGGGGCTTTGAATGTACACAATTGATTGATCATGACAAATTGTGTTTTACCGAGTGATAAAGTTTGGTTTGTATATAAAAACTTGGGTATTTCCTGTCTTTGAGATTCCCCATGAGCGCGCTCACACTGGCCCAGGCCCGCACCTTGATCGACGCCGCAGTGGCCGCTGCGCGGCAGCACCGCTTCAGACCGATGAGCGCCGCGTGTTGATTTCAGCCGCGGACTGACCCGCGCCAGACCTCGCTTCCTCACCCCCGGAGACCCTCCATGCGCTTCACCACCTTCTTGGCCGCCGACGGCCAGGCCCGCCTCGGCGTCGTTGCCGGCAGCGATGCCATTGATCTGGCCGCCGCCGTGCCCGGCACGCCCGCTGACCTGCGTGCCGCGCTGGCGGCCGGTTGCGACCTGGCCGCGGCAGGCGCTGCGGCAATAGCCAGCCACGCACCCCGACTGCCGCTGGCCGACCTGCAATTTGCGCCACTGGTGCCCGAGCCCGGCAAGACCATCTGCCTGGGCCTGAACTATTTTGACCACGCCAAAGAAGGCGGCCGCACCGAGAAGCCGGACTACCCCTGGTTTTTCTACCGCGGCAAAAGCTCGTTGCTGGGCCACGGCCAGGCCGCGCTGTGCCCCAAGGCGTCATTCAAGTTTGACTACGAGGCCGAACTGGCCGTGGTCATCGGCAAGACCGTGCCGCGCCATGTGGCGCGGGCCGACGCGCTGCAGTACGTGTTGGGCTACACCTGCTTCAACGACATGTCGGTGCGTGACTTCCAGAAGCGCACGCCGCAGTGGACGATCGGCAAGAACTTTGACGCCACCGGTGGCTTCGGCCCGGTGCTGGTGACCGCTGACGAGCTGGCGCCGGGCGCGCTGAACCTGAAGATCCAGAGCCGATTGAACGGCCAGGTGATGCAGGACGCCAACACCAGCGACATGATCTTCAGCGTGGCCGAGACCATCGCCCTGCTTGCCGAGTGCCTGACGCTGGAGCCCGGCGACGCCATCATCATGGGCACGCCCGCCGGTGTCGGCCAGGCCCGCAACCCGCCGGTGTGGATGAAGGCCGGCGACGTGATCGAGATCGAGATCGAGCAGATCGGCGTGCTGCGCAACCCCGTGATCGCCGAACCCGCCTGAGCAATCCATGGCCCATGGCTGAACCGTTTGATGTGGCCATCGTCGGCTGAGGGCCGGCAGGTGCGGTGGCGGCGGGCCTGCTGGGCCAGGCCGGGCTGACCGTCTGGGTTGCCGACAAGCTGCCGGGTGTCTACGAGATCCGCGGGCCATTGCGCTGGACCACGAGATCTTGCGGGTGTTCCAACAACCGGGTGTGCTCAGGGTGGCGCCGCCCTACCCGCAGGGCCACTTGCCGTCGATGGTGTTCAGCCCGCCGCCAGTGGAGCGGGCACTGCGCGCAGCCGCGGCAGCGCTGCCCACGGTAACCGTGGCGCCCTCCACGGAGGTGCTGTCCACCGAGGTGCTGTCGCTGGCGCAGGGCGCCGCGGGTGTGAGGCTGCAGGCGCGCATTGCGGGTAGCGCCGCGGGTGGCACTGGTCAGACCATGCGCGCCCACGACGCCATCGCCTGCGGCGGCGGCGCCAGGGGTGCGCGCAGCCAGTGGGGCGCGGCCCTGGACGACCTCGACTTTGACGAACCACTGGCGGGTGGTCGTTGTGCGGGGGAATGAGCGCGGCCGGGCCAAGCCCGGCTGTCGGGCCAGGCGGTGGTGATCGGCAACAAAATCGGCGGCCTGAACACCATCGGCGCCCTGGCCGCGCCGGCCTATCGCGCTCGGGGCAACTGCCAAAAGTCGCAAAACGTCGTCTTTCGGTCTGTCCTGTCCGCGACAATGTCCAGGTTTTACGTCGACAGTCGGGCTTGAAGCAGCCGACAAGTGCCAGTGTCGGTCTTTGACGCTGGCGGTTTGACCGCCCCGCCGCCAAGCCCGGTAGCGCCGGCTTTCTACCGATGTTGAGGATTTCATGCAGCAACCACCAAAAACCCAAGAATCCTTTGAAATCTTTTCCGATGTCCTGCACAGGCAGGGCGTGCGCGAAAGCTTGACGTACCTTCTCGGCCTGACGGACTACCGCTTTATCGGCATCTGGCGGTTTTTAGACGGGCGGGCCAATGCAGCAGTCCACTACGACTGTGAGAATCCAACCTCCCTGCATGCCGAGGAGGTTCCAGACACCGCCACCTACTGCTGCTATGTGCGAAACAGCAGGGGCGTGTTCATGACTGCGCATGCGCTGCTGGATCCACGAACAGCGGGCCATCCGGCCCGAGAGGCCGTTTCAGCCTACTGCGGCGTCCCGATAATGGACGCATCCGGTGAGATCTTGGGAACCCTGTGCCACTACGATCTGGTGCCCCGCAATCCGGAGCAGATCAACCTCGAGTTGATCATCCAGGTGGCGAGCGCTTTGGCACAAGGTGGACATGTTCCACCCTACCCCAAGGGCGCCGCAAGCTGAGGCCCGTCGTGGCTTGCCTTGCCTGGCAGCCAATCGCATCCGGCTCGCCATACGCTGGTGCGGCCGGGCTGCGCGGCGCTTCAGGCCAAGTGACGCACCGAGCGTTCTCGGTCCCATTGCCTGGTCTTCGCGGCATCGACGAACTCGGCCACGGCCGTGACCGCCACGACGCCCGCACAGGGCTGGACGCCGCAAGCTTGCAAGAGCGTCTGGCCGCCCGCGTCGACCGCAAAAGCCTTGAGGTGGCCGTAGGCATCACGGACAAAGTCCACAGCGGCTGACTCGGCCGACAGCGTCTTGGCGGCCTGCGCTGACAGCACGATCGCAACAGCGTCGAATATCACCGACGGCGTGCCGGCGAGTTGACCGTCTGCGGCCAGTGCGGACCCATCGGCCAGCGTCACGCCGCCCACCTTCGGTGCAACGACCTTCACGCTGGCGCCAGCCGCCAATGCGGCCTTCTTCAGGGCGGCGATGGCGCCGCCGTTGGAGCCGTCGGCCACGAGGATGCCGATGGACCGACCGGCCAGGGTGTGCTTCATCTTGCCCAGGATCTGCAAGGCGGCAGACGGCGGCAGGTCCTGTACGGGGCGCGCCGGGCGCGGTGCGGCCGGCAGAGTTGGCAGCCCCAATCCGTCCGCCACCCGTTGCGCCAAGCCCTGATCGACGACCCGCAGGTGACCGACCATGGCCTGCTTGATATGCAGGTGCGCCACCTTCGACAGCTCAAACACCAGCGCCGACGCAATGTGCGCCTGCTCAAAGCCGGTCTGGCTGTGCCAGAACTGTCGCGCCTGGCTGTAGTGGTCCGCAAAACTGTCGGCGCGGATGCGGCCCTTGGCGCCGCTCTCAAGCGTGGCCGCAGTGACAAAGCCGGTCGCTGCGGATTCGCGCGGTGAATCGGCCGCCAGTGAACTGGGCTCGTAGGACACCCGCCCCGATGGTTGCGCCATCTGCATGTGGCCATCGCGTTGATGGTGGGCAAACGGACATTTGGGCGCGTTGATCGGCAACTGGGCGAAATTGGGCGAGCCCAGCCGTGACAGCTGGGTATCGAGGTACGAGAACAGCCGCCCCTGCAGCAGCGGGTCGTTCGAGAAGTCGATGCCCGGCACCAGGTGCGACGGGCAGAACGCCACCTGCTCGGTCTCGGCAAAGAAGTTGTTGGGCCAGCGGTCCAGCACCAGGCGGCCGATCACGGTCAGCGGCACCAGTTCCTCGGGAATCAGCTTGGTGGCGTCGAGGTGGTCAAAGGGGAAGTTATCGGCCACTTCTTGTGTGAACAGTTGCACCGCAAACTCCCACTCGGCGGTGCCACCGGTGCTCAGCGCCTCGAACAGCTCACGGCGATGGAAATCCGGGTCGGCGCCGGCGATCTTGCAGGCCTCGTCCCACACCGTCGACTGCAGGCCCAGTTTGGGCCGCCAGTGGAATTTGACGAAGGTCGACTCGCCCGCCGCATTGATCAGCCTGAAGCTGTGCACGCCAAAGCCTTCGATCATGCGCAGCGACCGCGGCAGCGTGCGGTCCGACATGATCCACATCACCATGTGCATGGCCTCGGGCGTCAGCGAGATGAAGTCCCAGAAGGTGTCGTGGGCCGTGGCGGCCTGTGGAAAGCCCCGGTCGGGCTCCATCTTCACAGCGTGGATCAGGTCGGGGAACTTGATCGCGTCCTGGATAAAAAACACGGGGATGTTGTTGCCCACCAAGTCCCAATTGCCCTGCGGTGTGTAGAACTTGATCGCAAAACCGCGCACGTCGCGCGGCGTGTCGGACGAGCCCGAACCGCCCGCCACGGTGGAGATGCGGCTGAACACCGGCGTCTTCACGCCCACCTCGGTCAAGACCTTGGCGGTGGTGTAGGCCGAGAGCGACTGCGTCAGCTCGAAGTGGCCGTGGGCACCGCTGCCGCGGGCGTGCACGATGCGCTCCGGGATGCGCTCATGGTCGAAATGGGTGATCTTCTCGCGCAGGATGAAGTCTTCGAGCAGCGTCGGCCCACGCGGACCGCCGCGCAGCGAGTTCTGGTTGTCCGGGACGACCAAACCCTGCTGTGTCGTGAGTGGCGGGTGCGTGCCGCCGGCCTGTTCATGCAACTCGGCACGGGCAGACCGGTTGCGGCGTTGTGCGTCGGTGTCGGCTGGGCCTGACGGTGGGTCTGATTTATGCGGGCGTTTGCTCATGGTCGATGCTCTGCTGCTGCGTTGAGGGAGTGGGGCAGTGCTGCCCGCAGAAAACTGCCTGCAGCGGGCTGCGGTCAGGCGGTTGGCCTGGGGGCAAGCGGCGTAACGCCAAATGCCGAGGTGGGCGTAAACCAGATTGCAAGATAGGCCGCAGCACAGGCAGCGTCTGTGCGCCGTCGCACGAATCAGGCGCGCATGGCAATTCGAAACAGCATTTTTTGGATTCCACATGGATGGTAAGTGGATTCAAATAAGTGCTGTACATCCACATGGATGGTGCTAAGATTCCAAACATGCCAGCAAGAAGCGCCACCTCGGTCACCCGTACAGCCAAGCCCGCGGACGAAAAGATCACCATCAACCTGGGCTGCGTCGACCTGGGCCAGATTGATTTACTGGTCAACGAAGGCTTTTATGCCAACCGCACTGACCTGATCCGTACGGCCATCCGCAACCAGATTGCGAGCCACGCCGAAGTCGTCAAGCAAGTGGTTGCCCGCAAGACCCTGGTGCTCGGCATCCATCACCTGAGCGCGCAAGACTTGCGCGAGGTGCAGGCGGCCGGGCAGACGCTTCAGATCAGCGTGCTGGGTTTGGCCACCATTGCCGCTGACGTGAGCCCCGAGTTGGCGCTGGCAACGATTGAGTCGGTCGAAGTGCTGGGCGCTTTGCGCGCCAGCCCGGCCGTGAAGGCGGCACTCGCCAGCCGCACCCGCTGAAAACCCCTACCCAAACATCACATGAACCCTTCTTTTGAACGCCTGATGGCCGCCGCGACACGCCTGACGCGCACCGGCAACCTGCAAGCTGCAACTGCTGCGATCCAGGCCGCGCTTGGCCGAACCAAGGCGCCCGCGCGGCAGGCCGCTTTCACCGCGGCCGATGGGGCCGACGTGATCGACGTCCAGGCGCGTGAGGTCGCCGTTGACCCTGCCCCCGCAACAGCACCGCCGCCCGCCGCCCAATCCCGACCGCAGGCCGGTGAATTCACCGACGGGACTTACACCGACGCCAACGGCACGCTGGCCTACAAGCTCTTCAGCCCGCCGGGTTCGTCCAGCGGCACAAAGTTGCCGCTGGTGGTGATGCTGCATGGCTGTACACAAAACCCCGACGACTTCGCGGCCGGCACCGGCATGAATGACGCGGCACTGGCGCAGGGCTACTTCGTGCTGTATCCGGCGCAGGCACAGCGTGCCAATCCGTCGCGCTGCTGGAACTGGTTCAAGCACAACCACCAGCAGCGCGGCCGTGGCGAGCCCGCATTGCTGGCCGCGATGACGCGCCAAGTGATTGATCGCTGCCCGATCGACCCGCAGCGGGTGTACGTGGCTGGACTGTCGGCGGGCGGGGCGATGGCGGCGATCCTCGGTGAGGTCTACCCTGAGTTGTTTGCCGCGGTCGGGGTGCACTCGGGCTTGCCCACCGGCGCGGCCAACGACATGCCGTCCGCGTTCACGGCGATGAAGGGCGGTGCGGCTGCGCGTGCCGTATCGACACATCCCGCCCCGCCGACCATCGTTTTCCATGGCGACCAGGACGGCACTGTGCACCCGGTCAACGGCGAACGTGTGGCGAGTGCCGCGTCCAATCGCACGGCGGCCCTCACCGAGCGCTTTGACAACACCAACGGGCGGGCCACTACCCGGCACACCTACCGCGATCACGAAGGCCGTGTGGTGGCTGAGCACTGGGTCGTGCACGGCGCAGGCCACGCCTGGTCCGGCGGCAGCCAGCGCGGCTCCTATGCCGACAGCCAAGGCCCCGACGCCACGCGCGAAATGTTGCGTTTCTTTGCAGCCCACGGTCGGGCCGTGCCGAGCTGACGCCGCCCCCTGTTGCTCGTCGCGGCTTGCGCAGCCGCACCGCTGGGCGGGTTGGTGCCGCCGTTCGATCGACAAACGCCTCTGTACGCCAGCGCACGCAGCCGCGCTTGGTATGACCCTACAGTCGGTTATTGGCATAGCCGACGCGCGCCATAAGGTGCAGTCACGGTTGCCGGTCCCCTTGGAGCAACCTGACGATGAAGCGTGTGAGATTCAAACTGCGACCGCTTGCGATAGCCGGCTTGGCCGTATTGCTGACCCTGGTCAGCATCGTGTTCACGTTCAATTTCATCGGCGGCGAAAAAAAGATCGAGCGCCGCATCGAGCGGCTGCACACGCTCGATGACCCCCGTTTTCACCAAGAGCTCGGTGTGCTGCTCGGGCCGCAGTTCCTTGCCGGCAACAAGGTTCAGGTGCTGCGGAACGGCGACGAGATCTTTCCCGCCATGCTGGCTGCGATCCGTGGCGCAACACAGACGATCACCTTCGAGACCTACATCTACTGGTCGGGCGACATCGGGCGCGAGTTCACGCAGGCCCTGGCCGACCGTGCGCGCCGCGGCGTCAAGGTGCATGTGCTGCTTGACTGGGTGGGCAGCGCGAAGATGGATGACAGTCTGCTCGATGCAATGCGGTCTGCCGGCGTGCAGATCCACAAGTTCCATCCGCCACACTGGTCTAACCTGGGCCGCCTGAACAACCGCACGCACCGCAAACTGCTGGTTGTCGATGGCCGCATTGGCTTCACCGGTGGCGTGGGCATCGCGCCGTTGTGGACCGGCGCTGCACAGGACCCCGAGCATTGGCGCGACACGCACTTCCAGGTTCAAGGTCCGGTGGTTGCGCAGATGCAGGCCGTATTTCTCGACAACTGGGTCAAGGTCAGTGGAGAGGTGCTGCACGGCGCTGCGTACTTCCCGCCGCTGGTGGCAAGTGGCAGCGGCCTGGCGCAGATGTTCAGCAGCTCGCCAAGCGGTGGCAGCGAGAGCATGCAGCTGATGTACCTGCTTGCGATCACCGCAGCGTCGCGCACGATCGACCTCTCAGCCGCATATTTTGTGCCCGACGAACTGGCGTCAAACGCGCTGGTGGCCGCGATGAAGCGCGGCGTCAAACTGCGCATCGTCGTGCCCGGCCCCCACATCGACAGCGAGACCGTGCGCAGCGCGTCCCGGGCGCGTTGGGGGCCCCTGCTGGCCGCGGGTGCGCTGATCGCCGAGTACCAGCCAACCATGTACCACTGCAAGGTCATGACCGTTGACGGGCTGTTGGTGTCTGTGGGTTCGACCAACTTCGACAACCGTTCGTTTCGTCTCAATGACGAGGCCACGCTCAACATCCTGGATGCCGACTTTGCAGCGCAGCAGACGCAAATTTTCGATGATGACCTGAAGCGCTCGCGCCCGGTCAGCCTGGCGGCGTGGCGCGATCGACCCTGGCGCGAGCGGTTGGCCGAACGCTTCGCGTCGCTGCTCGGTTCGCAACTTTGAGCCGCGCCCCGGCATTCGAGCGCCACCCACAGCCAGCCGCCGTACTGGGCTGACCCGCAGGCGCAGGCCCCAGGATCAACGGGGTGTGCGGCGCTTGCGTGCGGTCGCAGGCGGCTTGGTCAGCGCGTCGGTCCAGAAGTCGGTGACCTGCTTCGCTGCAGCGGCGCTGACTGCGGCACCGGCCTTGTTGGCTTCACGCTTCATCGCGGCAGTGGCCTGACCGCGCGCACTGCCCATCACCTTGTTCGCACCGCTGAGCCAGAGGCTCATGAACGGATTCTTCTTCAGCCAGGGGTTGCTCATGTCAGTCCTTATGGGTTGCTGCGGTGGCAGTCAGGTGCTGGCACGCCGCCGTGCGTCGGCGACTGATGCGGTCGATCAGCGCGCTCACTGCCAATGCGCACGCTGAGCAGGTCAGGGCGTGGATGGGCACCGAAGCGCGCAGTCTGTCGGACAACTGGGTCGGCGGGCGGCATCACCGACGTGTCAAGTGCAGGCAAAGATTCACCAGCGCCTTGCCACAGCGGAGATGCCGCAATGGAATTCTTGCCGTCGAACCTCGTCAGCGCCTGTGCGCTCAAGACGTCTGGGCCAGCAGGTCATGCTTGCGGGCGGCCATGCGTGCACCCAACTCAACCAGGTCGAGCGACGAGGCTTTGGCTTTGACGAACATCTCGGTCTGCTCCTCCTTGACGTGATGCTTGACGTACTCGGACAGCACCTTGACCTTGGCGTCATACAGCTCACCGTCAGGCTCGACGCCTTCAAGCTGCGCAATCAGGCTTTTGACACCCGCGTGTTCAACGGTGGCTTCCGGCACGAGCAGCTTGTCTTTCAGTGCCGCTTGGAAAGCGGGATAGAAGATCTCTTCCTCGATTTGGGCATGCACACTCAGCGCGGTGCAAATTTCGGCCACAAGCGCTTTTTTGTTGGCGACAGAGCGGGTCTTTTCGAACTCGGCGAACAGTTGGCTGACTGCCTCGTGATCGGCCTTCAGCAAAGCGATGGCGTCCTTGGCCATGGCGGGAGACTTCGGTGCGGTGGAGGCTTTGGGGGTGGTCATTGGATGTCCTCGTGTGAAGGTGGCGTGGTGGTGTGCGGTGAAGGCACAAGGAGCGCGATCAAGTTGACGATCGTGAGGGAACTGCCAAGAAAATAGCAGCGCCGGCATGGCTGGCGCTTCTGGCTTGCTGACGCGCTGGCGGCACACACCGCGCGGTCGCATGCTCAGCGTCAATGGCGACGGACATAACGCCGCCACGGGCCGTCCGGCTGGGCCAAGCGATCGGTTATGGCGGACAGAACATTCCGGTTCCAGCCCATGCCGATGTGGCTGCTGACGACCTCGATATCGTGCACCAGGCTGGATTGCTCGTCATGACAGCAGGTTTGCCATGCCACAACGCCGTCCGTCTTGCTGTAGATCGACGTGGTGCGGACCGGTGGCGGCGTGCGCAGCCGCAGGCTCAAAGCCGGATCGATCGCGGCAGAGCTGCCGCTCAGCAGTCGGAACAGCCAACCCGCATGGGAATGGTCGGCATCGGTGTTGAACGGCGTGCCGATCGTGATGACCTGTCGGATGCGTGGTGCCATCAGCTTGCCGAGTTCACGTGCGTAAAGGCCGCCAAGGCTCCAACCTATGAGCGTCGCAGGCTGGGTGTGGTGGCCCAGCATGTCGGTAAGCCGGGACTGAAGTTGCGCGAGCCAGGCGTCGAGGTCGCCCTGCGGCCCGGTGTTGAAGCCTTGCCCCCAATCAACGGCGTCGAAGCCCAGAGACCGGCAATGGGCGCGAAGAGGCGCGACTGAAGTCCCGTTTGCACCCAGCCCTGGAAAGATGATGACGGGGTGTCCGTCGCCAGGCTGTGGTTGCTGGGATCTCCCCAGTTTGTGTCGTGCAAACTCCACGGCCGCGCGAAAGGGTTCGGCGCCAAGCAGCGCGAGAGACGGCCGTTGAACGGGTGGGGCAAGTGGAGGGTTCATGAGGCGGAATACGCAGGAAGTTACCGAGATCCTCGCCCGCCTAACGTGGCACATCGATCAGCCGGGGCGATCGTGTCCCAGCGCGTGGTGTAAGTCCGTGATCCCGGGTGGGGTGGGATGCGCGGTACTCAGCGCTGCACAGCAGGCAGCCGAGTCGGGGCAGTATCGGTCAGGCTCTGCAGTC
>JBKJKU010000326.1:0-5108 GCA_046597355.1 Aquabacterium sp. | reverse complement strand
TGCCACCAAGTGGGGTGACCCGAAGAACTTCCCCTGGACGATGGGTTGGCAGCCCAACTACCAGAGTGAATCCAAGGTGTTTGCCGGTCACATCATGGATTCACTCTGGTAGTTGGGCTGCCAACCCATCGTCCAGGGGAAGTTCTTCGGGTCACCCCACTTGGTGGCACCGGTGGCCACGAACAGCTGAGGCACCTTCTTGGTGTTCATGTACTTGTGGATGGCGCTGTTGGGCGGTGTGCCCAGGGTGTTGAAGACAAACAGCACTTCGTCTTCTTCCACCAGCTTGCGGGCCTGCTCCACCGTCTTGGCCGGGTTGTAGCCGTCGTCCAGGCTGATCCACTTGATCTTGCGGCCGTTGATACCGCCTTCGGCATTGACCTTTTCGATGTAGGCACCGATGGCCTTGCCGATGGCGCCGTAGGCTGAAGCCGGACCCGAATACGGGCTGATGCCGCCGATCTTGATTTCCTTGTCGTCAGCGCCGGTGTCGTACTTCTTCTGCGCCAACGCAGAAGAGCTGATGGCCAGGGCCGCCAAACTGGCGATGGCCAGGGTGAAGGTATTTAAACGCATGGTGCAGAGTCTCCGAGAGGAAGGGTACAGATCAAACGCCAGAGGCCAGGAAGGGTTGACCAGATCAACCCGCGGTTTTGGTGCGCAGTCGCATCCAGAACTTGTAGACGCCACCCATCACGCCCATCGGCAGCAGGTACATGAAGCCGATCAGCAGCAGGCCGTAGATGGCCGCAGGTGCTGATTTGGAGATTTCGTCGGCGATGTTGGGCACAAACTGGATGAAGATGCCGCCGAAAATTGCGCCAGGGATGGAGGCAAGACCGCCTACCACCACACCGACCAGCAGGAAGATCGACAGGTTGACGGTGAAGCTGTCGGGCGACACGAAAGCCACCACGATCGCGCCCAACGCCCCGGCCAGGCCAGTGATGCCGGCCGACACGCCGAAAGTCATCGACTTGAACACCGGCAGGTTGATGCCCATCGCGGTGGCGGCAATCGGGTGGTCACGCACGGCAATGAGCGCCCGGCCCACACGGCCTCGCAGCAGGTTCCAGGCCAGCAAGAACATCAACCCCGCTACCGCCAGGCTGAAAAAATACAGCCAACGGTCTGCGCTGAAGGGTTGATCCAGGAAGCGGAAGCTGAACGGCGGCTCGGGCTTGTTCAGCACCAGGCCTTGCACGCCGCCGGTCATGCCCTCGATCCCTTTGTACTTCAGCAGTTGCGGCACCGCCAGTGCCAGCGCAAACGTGGCCAGCGCGAGGTAATGCCCGGCCAGCCGCAAGGCTGGAAAACCCACCAGAAAGCCGAAGCAGAAGCACACCACAAATGCCGCCGGCAGGGTGGCCCAGTACGGCACGCCCAGCTTGTCCATCAGGATGGCGGCGGTGTAGGCGCCAAAGGCGTAAAACGCGCCGTGGCCCAGCGAGATCTGACCATTGAAGCCGGTCAAGATGTTCAACCCAAGGATGGCGATGGCATAAACCAGCACCAGGTTGAACTGAAACACTCGGTAGTTCTTGACCAGGAAGGGCAGCACCATCAGGCCCACCAGAAGCAGGGCGCTCCAGAACCAGACCCATTTTCGATCGAGCGGTTTCATACGCGGGTCACCACTTTCTTGCCGAACAGGCCGTCAGGCCGCAATGTGAGCGTGCCCACGATCAGGACCAGCGCCACGGTGAGCTTCAACTCGGTGCCGATGACATAGGCGCCCAGCAGGTTTTCGAGCACCCCCACCACCAGCCCGCCGATCACCGCCCCCAGCGGGTTGTCGATGCCGCCCAGCAGCGCGCCGGCAAAACCGTACAGCAGGATGCCGGCCATCATGTTGGGGTCAAGGAAGACGATGGGTGCGACCATCATGCCGGCCACGGCACCAATCGCCGCGGCCAGGCCCCAGCCCAAGCCCAGCATCCAGGACACCCGGATGCCGACCAGCTTGGCCGAGTCGGGGTTTTGCGCTGCCGCCCGCATCGCCAGGCCCACTGAGGTGAACTTGAAGAACAGGAACAAGCCGACCAGCACCACCAGCAACACCCCGGCGGAGCCCAGTTGGTGCGCCGAGAAGTACTTGGAAGCCAACACTGATTCCTTGGGGAACGGGCTGGCGAAGGACTTGATCGTGTGGTCAAACAACATGCCCGACATCGCGTTGAAGATCAACAGCAGGCCGATGAAGACGATCACGTTGGTCAGCACGGGTGCTTTTTCGATCGGCCGCAGCACGATGCGCTGCACCAGCAACCCACCCAGGAACGAGACCGCCACGGTAAAGAAGAAAGCGCCCCAGTACGGCCAACCGGCCTGGATCAGCGCCCAGGCGATGAAGGTCGAGAAGGTGGCCATCTCGCCCTGGGCGAAGTTGATGTGGTGGGTGGCCTGGTAGATCATCACCAGGGCCAGTGCTACCGACCCATAGATGATGCCGTTGGACAGCCCGGAGGAGACTTGGTAGAGGAATGCTTCCATGGCGTTGTCTCAATAGCCGAGGTAGGCGCGCCGCACCGACTCGTCGTTCTTGATGGTCTGGGCCGGTCCCGACAGCGCCACGGTGCCGGTCTCCAGCAGGTAGGCGTGGTGCGCCAGGTCAAGCGCCAGGTTGGCGTTTTGCTCCACCAGCAGCATGCTCACACCGTCTTCCGTGTTGATCTTGCGCATGATGCGGAAGATCTCGGCCACGATCAGCGGCGCCAGGCCAAACGAGGGCTCATCGAGCAGCAGCAGCGTGGGTCGCAACATCAGTGCGCGGCTGATGGCCAGCATTTGCTGCTCGCCACCGGACAGCGTGCCGGCCTGCTGGTGGCGGCGCTCGGCCAACCGCGGGAAGCGCGCATAGGCTTTCTCGATGTCGCGCGCGACCTCGGCGCGGTCTTTGCGCACGTAGGCGCCGAGCTTGAGGTTGTCTTCGACCGACAGCGCCGTGAAGGTGCCGCGGCCGTCGGGCACATGGGCCACGCCCATGCGCACCACCGTTTCGGTGGCCTTGCCCACCAGCTGGACGGTGCCATTGCCGCCGTTGAAATCCAGGCTGCCGGTGGTGCGCACCACCTGGCACAGCGCCCGCAGTGTGGTCGTCTTGCCCGCGCCGTTGGCACCCAGGATGGTGGTGATCTGACCGGCTTCGATCGAAAAATCGATGTCGAACAGCACCTGCGTCGGGCCGTAAAACGCGCAGAGCTTCTTGGCGTCGAGCAACTTAGCCATGGGCCACCTCCGTGCTTGCGGCGGCGGGTGCGCCCAGGTAGGCCTCGATCACATCCGGGTGGTTCTGGATCACGGCGGGTGTGCCCTCGGCGATCTTCTTGCCGAAGTTCAACGCCACGATGTGCTTGGACACGCTCATCACCAGGCTCATGTGGTGTTCCACCAGCAGCACGGTGATGTGCAGGCGCTCGTTCACATCGACGATCAAGCGACCGAGTTCGCCCAGTTCTTCATGGTTGAGGCCAGCGGCGGGTTCGTCGAGCAGTAGCAATTTGGGATCGGCTGCCAGCGCGCGGCCCATTTCGACCCGCTTTTGTGTGCCGAAGGGCAGGTCACCGGCTGCGCGGTTGGCGAAAGGGGTCAGTTCAAGGTATTCCATGATCTCGTCTGCGCGCTCGCGCAGCCGGCGTTCTTCGGCGCTGACACTGGGCAGCCGCAGAGCGCTGGCCAGAAATCCGGCTGAAGAGCGCGCGTGCGCGCCGATCATGATGTTGTCGCGCACCGGCAAGGTGCGGAACATCGCCAAGTTCTGGAAGGTGCGGCCCATGCCCAACTGGGCGATCTGGTGCGTGGGCTTCGCGGTAATCGACTGGCCCTCAAAAAGGATGTCGCCGGACTGGTAGCTGTAGAGCCTGGAGAGGCAGTTGAAGAGCGTGGTCTTGCCGGCACCGTTGGGGCCGATCAGGCCGCAGACCTGGCCTTTGTCCACGTCGAAGCTCACGCCGTCCAGCGCCACGATGCCGCCGAAGCGGACCGTAACACCACGCACACTGAGCAGGGGGTTGCTGTTGGGCTTGCTGGTGTCTCCCATTGTCTGGCTGTCCTGCTCCTGAGACTTGCGGTTCATGGCCGGCGCGAAGCGCCAGACCGTCCGGGTTTATAGGTGGGCCACCGGGCAGCGGCAACGGGTGCTTGCCCTGACACACCCGCGACATTCCAGCGCATGAAAGGGTGGGTTCATGTGCGACGATGGGTGAGGGCGTGCCGCCAGCCAGGCCCGCGCTGCCCTGACAGCACTGCGCCACCTGAATGCATTTGCCGCCGTCGGATCGGAGCCCCGCATGCCCAGCATTTACGACCAGCACCTGGCGCGCAACGCCGCCAATTTTGTGGCCTTGTCGCCGGTGAGTTTTGTCGAGCGCAGCGCCGAAATCTACGCCGATTTGCCAGCGGTGGTGCATGGCGCGCGCCGCTACACCTGGGCCCAGACCCGCGACCGTGCGGCCCGGCTTGCCGCCGCACTGCGCGCCCTGGGCGTGAGCCGTGGCAGCACCGTCAGCGTGATGTTGCCCAATACGCCGGAGATGGTGGAGGCGCACTACGCCGTGCCGGCGCTGGGGGCTGTGCTCAACACCTTGAACACCCGGCTCGATGCGGCATTGCTGGCCTGGCAGATGAACCATTGCGAGGTGTCCGTGCTGATCACCGACCGCGAGTTTTCGCCCCAGATCGCGCCAGCTTTGGTAGCGCTGCGCGAGCAGTATGGACGCAGCCCGGTGGTGATCGATGTCGATGATGCCGAGTACACCGGTCCCGGTGAATTGCTGGGTATGCACGGCTACGAGGCGCTGCTGGCCGCCCATGCGCCGCTGGACCATCTGGCTGGCCCGGCCGACGAGTGGGACGCGATTGCGATCAGCTACACCAGTGGCACCACCGGCGACCCCAAGGGTGTCGTCACCCACCACCGCGGCGCCTACCTCAATGCGGTGTGCAACGCGGCAACCTGGACCATGCCGAACTTCCCGGTCTACCTGTGGACCTTGCCGATGTTTCACTGCAACGGTTGGTGCTTTCCGTGGACGGTCGCGATGCTCGGTGGTGTCCACGTCTGCCTGCGCAAAGTGGATGCCGGCGCCATCCTGGCCGCCATGCGCGAG
>JBKJKU010000323.1:0-5862 GCA_046597355.1 Aquabacterium sp. | reverse complement strand
ACCACCCCGTGAAGGGCGGCCGCCGCCACGCGGCAATCCGCTTCGGGCTACGCCCTACGCGTCTTGCCGCGCGACGGAGAACTTACACCACTTGCTGGGACGCGGCCGCCGGGGCCGGCGAGAGGCGTAGGACTGAACGCCATCAAGACGTACGGGCAACCGGATTTGCGCAGTCGGTCTCACGCATCCCCCGGGCTGAGTCAGCAACGGGCGATGCAACCCAAATCCTCAGGCTCTGGTGTCGCTGCCCAGTCTGACTTCGCCCGATTCGCCCAGAGCGCTGGGCTTTTCGCCGGTGAAAATAGCCTTGGCCATCACGAACAACTGGGTCAGTTTGTTCTCGCTCACATTCCAATAGTGCGCATGGCTCACCGTCACCCGAACCAAGGCCAGATCAGGGTCGTCGATGCCGCCAGGAAACCAGGCTTGGGCAAACTTTGTCCACAGCGCCTGGCGCTGGGCCTTGTCGTCCACCACCTGCGCTGAACCTGACACTGAAACATAGATGTCCTGGCCGGTGTCGGCATAGCTGATGTTGACCTGTGGTTGCTGCGCCAGCTCGTGCGTGGCGCCGCTCTTGGCGGACATGAAGAACCACAGCTTGTCGTCCGGCATCGCCTGGTTTTGCGTCGTCATCGGCCGGGAATGCAGATGGCCGTTGCCGTGTTGGGTGGTGAACATGGCGAACTTGATGCCCTTGATCAGGGGCCACAGGTGCTTATCCGCCACAGTGTCTGTAGTCATCGTTTGGCTTTCGTTGGTGGGTCTGTTGATTGCTGGCGCTGGCGCGTCAACGGCTACTCGGCCGGGACCACGCCGGCGGCGTGGATTCGTGCCGCGGCAACGGTGCGGTTGTTGGCACCTGCGGTCGATGGCGGGAGGATCTGCGCCGTAAGCTTCGATGTCTGTACGCTGACCCACCGACTGGCATCGAGGCTTCGGCGGGTCAAGGCGCCGGCAGCGCGTGCTTTCGGCCACCTCATCCCTTTGCCATGCGGGCCGGTGGTTCCCCCGCAAAGCCTGTTTGCCTGCAGCGTTGAAACTCAGCGGGGTGTCCGCGTCAGGTCAAGCCGCCGAGCACCTTGTCCAGCGTGACGGGATAGTGGCGCACCCGCACGCCACAAGCGTTGTAGACGGCGTTTGCCAGCGCCGCGCCAGCCCCGCTGATGCCGAGTTCGCCGATCCCCTTGATCTTTAGCGGATTGGTCTTGTCATCGACCTCGTCGAGAAACACCGCCTCGATGGCCGGGATGTCGGCATGCGACGGCACGTGGTAGCCCGCGAGATCGTTGTTGACAAAGTAGCCATGGCGCGGGTCGATCACCGCTTCCTCGTGCAGTGCAGCGCCGACGCCCCAGATCATCGCGCCGGTGGCCTGACTGACGGCCGTCTTCATGTTCAGGATACGACCGGCCGCGAACACGCCCAGCATGCGCCGCAGTTGCACCTCGCCGGTGTCGGCATCCACGGCCACTTGCGCAAAATGGGCGCCATACGACTGTTGCGAAAACTTGCTGCTCATCGAGCCGGGCTGGATCTCGCCGCTGGCCTCCATGCCAAGTGTGCCGGCCAGCGCGCCCAGGGTTTCGCTCTTGCCCTTGGCCGAGACGCGACCCTGCGCAAACACCACCAATGCCGGCTCAACGCCCAGGCGCCGCGCCAGACTGGTGCGCAGGTTGGTGCAGGCATCGAACAGGCCGGATCCCGCGCTGGCAGCGCCGAACGACCCGCCCGAACCCGGTGTCTCCGGAAAGTCACTGTCACCCAGCAGCATCCGCACGCGGTCCATCGGCAAGCCCAGCATCTCGGCCGCGATTTGCGTGAACACGGTGTAGCTGCCCGTACCGATGTCGGTCATGGCCATGCGCACGGTCAGGTGCCCCTGCTTGTCCAGGGAAACGCTGCATTTGGACGGTAGCAGCAGGTTGCCTCGGGTGGCCGCGGCCATGCCCATGCCGATGAGCCAGCGGCCTTGCCGTGTTTGTCCCGGCAGAGATTTTCGGGCGGCCCAGCCGAACCGCTGCGCGCCTTGCTGCAGGCATGCCACCAGTTGACGCGACGAGTACGGCACCTGCTTTTCGGGATCGAGCTTGGGCTCGTTGCGCAGGCGCAGTTCGACCGGGTCCAAACCCAGTTTCTCAGCCAGTTCGTCCATCGCCTGTTCCAGCGCCAGCAAGCCCACGGCTTCTCCGGGCGCGCGAGCCGAGTCAGCCACCGGCAGGTCAAGCTTCAACAGGCGGTGCGTGGTCAGCCGGTTAGGGGCCGCGTACAGCGTGCGGGTGGCCATCGCAGTGGGTTCGCAGAAATTGTCGAAACGCGCACAGTGCTGCCAGGTGTCGTGACCGATGGCCGTGAGCCGGCCGTCGGCAGTGGCGCCCAGCCGCACGCGCTGCACGGTCTGGCTGCGGTGGGTGGTGAAGTGAAACATCTGCTGGCGCGTCAGCGCAGTTTTTACCGGGCGCCCGAGTTGCCGCGCGGCCAGCGCTGACAGCATCACGTCGCCATACACCGGCAGCTTGCCGCCAAAACCACCGCCGATGTACCGGCTGACGATACGCACCTTGTCAGGGGCGATCTGCAGGGTATTGGCCACCGCCATCTGCGCGCTTTCCAGCAACTGTGCAGCGCAGTGGATGTGTACACGGCCGTCCTTCCAGTAGGCCAGCGTGGCATGCGGCTCCATGGGCGCATGAATGTGAACAGGCGTGGTGTACGTGGCGTCCACCTGTACTGCTGCCGCTGTGAAGGCGCCGGTGAAATCGCCGACTGCGCTGTCGGTCTTGGCGCCTTCTTCTACGGTGTTGTCGGGCGGTATCTCGGCCTGCGCCAGTTTGGGTTCCAGCGCGTAGTCACCGGGTTCGGCGGCATAGCGCACCTTGACGAGTTGCGCTGCTGAGCGGGCCTGCTCGAAAGTCTGGGCCACGACAAAAGCCACCGCCTCGCCGTGTTGACGGATTTGCGCGCTACCCAATTGCGGCGACGCGCGCGCGTACCGGTTCTTGGCGTCCAGTGGGCCCCAGGCAGCCTGCTTGGGCGCGTTGTGGTGGGTATAGACCAGCAGCACGCCGGGCGCCTGCTCGGCCGCGCTGGCATTGATCTCGGCCACGTTGCCCTTGGCAATGGTGGCACCGACGATGAAGCCATACGCAGGATTGCTGGCCTCGCGAACTTCGTAGGCGTAGGGTGCTTGTCCCGTGACCTTCAGGCGGCCGTCAACGCGGTCGACAGGCTGTCCGATCAGGCCCTGGCGGTTCTCGTCAATAGCATTGCGCGGCGCCGGCTGGTTCATGTTCATGGTCGTGTCCTTTCAGCGAGCGTTCAAGAAACCCGACGCTTCAGCCAATGTGGCGGCCAGCGTGCGGCGCAACAGCGGTATCTTGAAGTCGTTGTGGCCGTAGCCGCGCGCGCCCGCCAGCAGGGCATCGGTGGCGGCGGTAATGGCGGCCGAAGGGGTATTCACAGAGGTGATTACAGAAGCGTTCACAGATGAGTTCACAGCAGCGGCGACGCCGCGTAATGGCGAGAAAGCGACCCCGGCAAGCAGCGCCTCGGCCGCCTCCAGCCGCCAGGGTTTGTGCGCAACACCACCGCAGGCCACACGTGCAGACCGGATGCGGCCGTCGGCAAAATCAACGATGGCCGCCACCGAGACCAGTGCAAAGGCGTAAGACGCGCGGTCACGAACCTTGCGGTACACATGCCGGCCCTGCACCGGTGCGGGCAACGTCACGCCGGTGATCATTTCGCCGGGCTGCAGGGCAGATTCGATCTGCGGTGTGGTGCCAGGCAGGCGGTGAAAGTCGGCGATCGGGATCGCGCGCGTGCTGCCGTCCGGGCTGAGCGTTTCGACCTTGGCGTCCAGCACACGCATCGCCACCGCCATGTCGGAGGGGTGTACCGCGATGCAGACACGGTCATCGCCAACGCCGTCGATTGCGTTGGTGCCCAGGATCGCGTTCATGCGGTTGTGGCCTTTCAACGCTGCACAACCGGATCCAGGCAGCCGCTTGTTGCACGGCCGGGCCAGATCGTAGAAGTAGTTGCAACGGGTGCGCTGCAACAGGTTACCGCCGGTGGTTGCGCGGTTGCGCAGTTGACCAGAAGCACCGCTGAGCAGCGCCCGGCTCAACACCGCGTAGTCTGCGCGGATGCGTGGGTCACTGGCCAGATCGGCATTGCGCACCATGGCGCCAATGCGCAAGCCGCCATCGCTGGTGGGCTCGGTGCGCGCAAGGTCTAGGCGGCTGATGTCGATCAGGTGCGCCGGCACCTCGATCTGCAGCTTCATCAGATCCAGCAGGTTCGTGCCACCGGCGATGAACCGGGCGTGCGGTTGCATCGCTGCCGCAGCGGCGGCCTGTAGCGTGGCCGGGCGTTCGTAGGTGAAGGCCTTCATGCTCTTGCCCCGCCCACGTCTTTGATGGCGGCCACGATGTTCGGGTAGGCGCTGCAGCGGCAAAGATTGCCACTCATGCGTTCGCGGATCTCGTCGTCGCTGAGTCGGATCTGGGCTTCGGCCAAGTCTGCCGTGACATGGCTGGGCATGCCAGCGCGGGCCTCGCCCAGCATGCCCACCGCCGAGCAGATCTGGCCCGGCGTGCAATAGCCGCACTGAAAGCCGTCGTGCTGCAGGAATGCTTGCTGCATCGGGTGCAAGTCTTTGCCGTTGCCAAGGCCTTCAATGGTGGTGATTTGCTGGCCTTCCAGCATCACCGCGAGGCACAGGCAGGCATTCACCCGGCGGTCGTCGAGCAGCACGGTGCAGGCGCCACATTGGCCGTGGTCACAGCCCTTCTTGGTACCGGCCAAGTCGAGATGTTCGCGCAGCGTGTCCAGCAGGGACGTTCGGGTGTCCAGCGTCAGTCGATGGGTCTGGCCGTTCACCTGCAACTCTACCGGCGTCATCTGCGGCGGCAAGTCCGGTGATGGGTTGGGCAAGGACATGGACATGTTGACGTCTCTCGTGTGGTGCTCGGCAACGGCGCAGGCATTCAAGTTCACCAACGCCCAGGTTGTACTTACAACCGATGCGCCCTGCAGCGCCTGGCGCCGCGATATGCCCAGCGCAGGGTTGGGTGGTGAAGGCGCTCTCACGCCTTCACCCCACGTTTGTCGGCCGGTCGCATCATCCGGCGGTTCGTCAGGGCGGCTTTCGGGTGAAGTGGCGCACTGCAGGCACTGTTGAAGGCAAGCAAGGCCCGCGGCCTGCTCATTTTCGAAGCCAGCCTACCGGCGTGGTGTTTGGCCAGGGTGGCGAGGTGTCTGAGCATCTGAGTTACATCCTGCTTCAAGTTCCGAGACCATAGGGGTTGCATTTGCATCGCGCTGTCAACCGGGGATTGATCCGCCCGCGAATGGACCGTATTTCGCCCGAACACGTTTGCGCAGTCTGTGCGGCACCCAACACATAAAGCTAGCGTCCAATAAGCCGCTTGCCGTGCACGTTGTTTGGGCGTGTCATTGGCGCTGGCACTTTGTGTCGTGACCGTGATGCGCCGATCGCAAAGGTTCACCAGGTCCACAGGATTTCGCTTTGCAAGCCCGGCGATCATCCGTTCTGTCGGGTGCGCGACCTTGCTGGCGCCTGCGTGGGACAGCACGGCCTCTATCGGCGAGGCGGCTTTGGTAGCGCCGATCGCCAACTTCTGGCTCACCGGTGGTTGACCCTTCCCTGCGGCCAGGCGCTGTTGCGCGGTGTTGATGGCCCAGTGATCGTCGCCACCAAGCCACGCCAGCTCGCTTCAAGGATCGTGTCCCAGCGCGTGGTGTAAGTCCGTGATCCCGGGTGGGGTGGGATGCGCGGTACTCAGCGCTGCACAGCAGGCAGCCGAGTCGGGGCAGTATCGGTCAGGCTCTGCAGTC
>JBKJKU010000290.1:0-6826 GCA_046597355.1 Aquabacterium sp. | reverse complement strand
CGCCGGGCCTGGAAGGCCTCGCAGTTCGAGACTGAGCTGATTTCACGAAAGGCCTGTTGCGCCGGCAGCCAGACTTCCAGGTCGTGCGTCCTGCTCGCGCTGGGGCCCATGTCGCCGGTGCACAGCAGCACCACGCGGTACGGCAGCTCGAGCTTTTGCAGGACGGCCTCGGCATGGCCGACCATCAGCTCCAGCGCAGCCTCGCTGTGTTCAGGTGCCACCACCTGCACCATCTCGACCTTGTCGAACTGGTGCTGACGGATCATGCCGCGGGTGTCGCGTCCGGCCGACCCGGCCTCGGACCGGAAGCACGGGCTGTGCGCCGTCAGCTTGATCGGCAGGTCCTCGGGTTTCTGGATCTGCTCGCGCACGCTGTTGGTCAACGAGATCTCCGAGGTGGAGATCAGGTACTGCTCGGGCTGGTCCTCGGCGCCGCCACGGAGCACCCAGAACATGTCTTCCTTGAACTTGGGCAGTTGGCCGGTGCCCTCCAGGATTTCGCGGTTGACGATGTAGGGCGTGTAGCACTCGGTGTAACCGTGCTCGGTGGTCTGCACGTCCAGCATGAACTGGGCGAGCGCCCGGTGCAGCCGGGCGATCTTGCCTTTCAGGAACGAGAACCGCGCTCCGCTCAGCTTGGCGCCGGTCTCGAAGTCCAGACCCAGCGGCGCGCCCAGATCCACATGGTCCTTGACCGGAAAGGGGTACTCGCCGGGCGTGCCCCAGCGCCGCACCTCGGCATTGGCCGATTCGTCAGCGCCCACCGGCACGCCCGCATCCGGCAGGTTGGGCAAGGCCATCAGCAGGCCGTGCAATTCGGCCTGGATCGCGTCCAGCCGCTCGGCCCCGGCCTTCATCTCGTCGGCAATGCCGGCCACCTCCGCCATCAGTGGGGCAACCAGCGCGGCGCTGTCGCCGCCCTTGGCCTTGTGCTGGCCAATCTGCTTGGACAGGCTGTTGCGCAGCGCCTGCAGCGCCTCGGTGCGGGTTTGCCGGGTCTTGCGTTCGGCCTCAAGCGCCGTGAAAAGCGCCACGTCGAGGAAGGGTTGCGGGGTCTTGCGGGCCTCAAGTCGGGCGACGACGGCGGGCAGGTCGCGGCGCAGTTGGCTGATGTCGAGCATGGGGATGTCCTTGGGGGCGGGGTCAATGGCCCGAGGTGAAAACTTGGCAGACAAACGGCACCACGTGGGTGCCGTTCAACATCGAGGGTGTGAACGGCCGGCTCAGGATCGGGACGCGGAGAACTCGCTCATGGACCGGTCGCCCAGGCCTTTGGGCAACGGAAAGTGCACCGTCTCCTGCACACCCGGCAGGCGGCGCACGCTGACACTGCCCAGCTCACGCAGCCGCTGGATCACCTGTTGCACCAGGATGTCGGGTGCCGATGCGCCAGCGGTCAGGCCCACGCTGGGACGGCCCTCGAACCAGGCCGGCTGCAGGTCGTCGGCCGCGTCCACCATGTAGGACGGCGTGCCCAGCCGCTCAGCCAGTTCGCGCAGGCGGTTGCTGTTGCTGCTGGTCGGGCTGCCGACCACGATCACGATGTCCACCTGGGGCGCCATCAGCTTGACGGCGTCCTGCCGGTTCTGGGTGGCATAACAGATGTCTTGCTGCTTGGGCTCGCGCACGTGGGGAAACAAGCGCTTGACCTCGCCCAGGATCGCGGCCGCATCGTCCACGCTGAGTGTGGTCTGCGTGACCACCGCCAGTAACTGGCCGCGCGGTCGCACGCGGGCCACGTCGGCAACATCCTCGACCAGGTAAATGCCCTCGGACAACTGGCCCATCGTGCCTTCGACCTCGGGATGGCCCTTGTGGCCGATCATGATGAACTCATAGCCCTCGCGGGCCAGCTTGGCCACCTCGACATGCACCTTGGTGACCAGCGGACAGGTGGCATCAAACACCTGGAAGCCCCGCGCATCGGCCTCGGTGCGCACCGAGCGGCTCACGCCGTGGGCCGAGAACACCAGCGTGGCGCCTGGCGGCACGTCGGCCAGGTCTTCGATGAAGATCGCGCCGCGGGCCTTCAGGTCGTTGACGACGTAGGTGTTGTGCACGATTTCGTGGCGCACGTAGATCGGGGCGCCGAAGCGCAGCAGCGCACGCTCGACGATCTCGATGGCGCGGTCCACACCGGCACAAAAACCGCGCGGCTCGGCCAGCAAGACCTCGTTGACAAAGGATCCAGTCCCGGACGTCGGCTCAGCAGCCATCACAGCACCCCGATCACATGAACCTCGAAGGTGACCGGTTGACCGGCCAGCGGATGGTTGAAATCGAACAGCAACCAGGCGTCACCCGTGTCCCGCACCACGCCGGCATAGCTGCCGGACCCGTCCGGTGTGGGGAACTGCACCACGTCGCCGACGTGGTACTCGACATCCGGATCACCCAACTCGGCCAACAGGCTGCGCTTGACACGCTGCAGCATCTCGGGGTTGCGGTCGCCAAAGGCCTCGCCGGCGGCCAGCGAAAACACCGTGCGTGTGCCCTCGGCCAGACCGAGCAGGCGGCGCTCCATCGCCGGGGCAAGCTGGCCAGCGCCCAGGGACAGGGTTGCGGGCTTGTCGGCGAAGGTGTTGATCACATCCGCGCCGTCAGGGCCCGCGAGCCGGTAATGCAGGGTCAAAAACGACCCGTCCTGAATGGTGATCACGCTAAAGGGGGATGTGTTGGGGGAAGCGGACAACAAATTGCCCGCATAGACTGGATTCATTCTACGGGCCGGCCCATTGGCTTCCCGACCTCCCACACCGCGGCCCACCGGCGCCACACCATGTCGATCAAGCTCCTGCCCGCCGAAGCCCGGCCCCGAGAAAAGTTGCTGCAGCACGGTGCAGCCAGCCTGTCGGACCCTGAACTGCTGGCCTTGCTGCTGCGCACCGGGGTACGGGGCCAGGGCGTGCTGCAGATGGCCGGCGCGGTGCTGGCCCGATTCGGCGGTTTTGCGGCCCTGCTGCATGCCGATGCCGGCGACTTGAAATCGGTCAAGGGCATGGGCCCTGCCAAACGTGCCGAACTGGCCGCGGTGATCGAGATGGCCCGGCGCGCGCTGGCCCAACGGCTGACAGCGGCTCCGGTGTTCGACTCACCGCAGATGGTCAAGGACTACCTGCAACTGCACCTGGGCAACCTGCCGCATGAGGTGTTCGCGGTACTCTTTTTAGACAGCCAGCACCGGCTGATTAAGCTCGACACGATGTTCACCGGCACCCTGGGGCAAACCAGCGTTTACCCGCGCGAGGTGGTCAAACGGGCGCTGGCCCACAACGCCGGGGCGGTGATCCTGGCGCACAACCACCCGTCGGGCCTGGCCGAGCCCTCGCGCGCCGATGAGTTCCTGACCCAATCGCTCAAAAGCGCGCTGGCGCTGGTCGATGTGCGGGTGCTCGACCACCTCGTGATCGGCTGCGGTCAGGTGGTGTCGTTTGCCGAACGGGGCCTGTTGTGAGCCGGCTGCAGGCCCGGTGCGGCCGGTGAAGGTTCGCAGCCTGGCCGAGTTGGGCGCCATCCGCGAGGCCATGCGCCGTGCCGCGGAGGCCGATGCCGAGCGGCGGGCACGCGCACTGGCGGTGCAAAAAGCGCTGGAAGCCCAGGCGCACCGGCAACCCACGCCCGACGGCCTGTTTGCGCGCAGCGTGGGCCGGGTGCAGCTGCTGCGCGACCGCGGGCTGGCCGAGATCGACCTGCCACGCCCGGCAGCCCATCCGCGCCAGCGCGAGCTGGACGAGCAGGCAGCGCTTGCCGAATCGCTGTCGGACGAGGTCACGGTCGAATCGCTGCTGCTGACGGACGACGGCCTGAGCTTCCGGCGGCCCGGCATCGGTCCCGACGTGGTGACCAAACTGCGCCGTGGTGATTGGGCGCTGCAAGGCCAGATCGACCTGCACGGCTGCACCCGTGATGAAGCCCGCGACCTGCTGGCCGGCTACATCCGCGACAACCACCAACTGGGCAAGCGCTGCCTGCGGGTGGTGCACGGCAAGGGCAATGGCTCGCCGGGCCGCCAGCCGGTGCTCAAGGGCAAAGTGCAGCGCTGGCTGGCGCAATGCGCCGAAGTCATCGCGTTTGCCCAGGCCAGCGGGCCGCAAGGGGGCGCCGGCGCCTTGATGGTATTGCTGGCTGGCAACCGCTGATGCGGAGCGACTGCCGGCTACCGGCCGCGGCTGGGCCAGCGGCCGCCCTCCGCTGCCCTCAGCCGCCCTTGTTGCGCATCCAGTCCGCCGTGCCAAAAAAACTCTCGGCCAAGCGCTGCGCCAGGGTAGTGTCCACACCCTGATCGCTCATCGCCTGCGCCATGCAGGCCAGCCACTGGTCACGCTCCTGGATGCCGATGGCATACGGCAGGTGACGGGCACGCAGCATCGGGTGGCCAAAACGCTCGACATAGTGGTTGGGGCCACCCAGCCAGCCGCACAAAAACCAGTGCAGCTTGTCGCGCGCGTTGTCCAGGTTGGCCGGATGCAGCTTGCGGATGCCCGCGAGTGCCGGCTCCAGGTCCATCAGGTCGTAGAAGCGGTCCACCAAGGCACGCACTGCCGGCTCGCCGCCCAGCCGGTCAAACGGCGTGACGGCTGCGGCAGCAGCGCTCGGTGAGCCGTCGTCGGCGGCATCGGCGGCATCGGCGGCATTGGCGGCATTGGCGGAAGCAGGTTCAGTCATTCGGGTCGGGCGCAGTGCCGGCGCGCTCAGGGTGTCAGCAGCTTGGCGGCGGCGGCGGCCAGCGCGATCGCCGCCGGGCTGCCCGGCAGCGACTCCAGCAGCAACTGACGGCGCTGGACAGACTCGCGCACCGCCGCATCCAGCGGCACTTCGCCCAGCAGGGCCAGCTTGATCGGCTGCGGCAGCGTGCTGTTGACAAAGCGGTCCAAGACCTGCTGCAACTGGGCTTGCACCGCGCGGCCCTCGCTGCGCCGCTGGGTCTGGTTGACCAGCAGCCGCATGGGGCGCGCCGCCTGGGTCGAAGCCAGCACCTTGATGGTGGCGTAGGCGTCGGTGAGCGAGGTGGGCTCGGGCGTGGCCACGATCAGCACCTCGTCGGCCAGCGAGACGGTGAAAAGCACCACATCGGAGATGCCTGCGCCAGTGTCGAGCAGCACATGGTCGAAGCGCGGCCGCACCTGGGCGATCACATCCAGCAGCTTGTCCCGCACCTCGGGCGTCATGCGCGAGTACTCCACCAGACCCGAACCGGCCAACAGCACCGAAAACCCGCCCGGCGCCAATTGCAATGCCTCGTCCAGCGAGGCGCGTCCGGTGAACACATCGTGCAGCGTGACGCGTGCGGCCAAGTTCAGCACCACGTCCAGGTTGGCCAGGCCCAGGTCGGCGTCCAGCACCAGCACACGATCGCCCTGGCGCGCCAGCGCGGCGGCCAGGTTGGCCGCCACAAAGGTCTTGCCCACCCCGCCCTTGCCACTGGTCACGGCGGTGATGCGGGCACGCGGCTTGGCAGCCGGCGACGGTACGGCTTGGCTCATTCGGGTTCCTGAATCGGGTGGCCACCCAGCAGCATGTCGCGCTCCTGGGCGCTGACTTCAAACACGGCGGCGTGCTCCAGGCAGACGCGGTCGCGCCCCTCGTCCTTGGCGCGGTAGAGCTGGTGGTCGGCGCGCTGCATCCAGATGCCGGGGGTAGACCGCACCCACTGCGGCGCAAATGCCCCGCCCACACTGACCGTGACCGACAGCCGCAACCCTTCCGGCGACAGCGCAACTTCAGTGCGGGCCACCCGCTGGCGCACCCGGGCCGCCACCTGCGGGCCAAAGGCGGCCGGGCAGTTGGGCAGCAGCACGGCAAACTCCTCACCGCCGATGCGGGCCGCCAGGTCCATCGGCCGCACGCTGTCGGTCAGTGCTTGGGCCACCGCGCGGATCACCCGATCACCCGCGGCATGGCCGTGGCTGTCGTTGACCCGCTTGAAGTGGTCGATATCGACCATCAACAGCAATGCCGGCTCGCCCGACCGCGCCACCCGGTCGACCTCGCGGGCCAGCGCCAGCTCAAACGTGCGGCGGTTGGCCAGCCCGGTCAGCGCGTCGCGGCTGGACAAGTCGACCAGCTGGTCGATCAGCATCTGCAAGTAAGCAGGCGAGCCCGGCGGCCCTGCCGGCTCGTCCTGACCCGCCTGGCGCAGCAGCGCCAGCGCAGTCTCCAGCCGCCATGCCGCAGCCGGACCGGCGGTGGGGCCGGCAAGTTC
This sequence comes from Aquabacterium sp., assembly GCA_046597355.1. Lineage (GTDB taxonomy): Bacteria > Pseudomonadota > Gammaproteobacteria > Burkholderiales > Burkholderiaceae_C > Pseudaquabacterium. The sequence goes on along the minus strand of JBKJKU010000290.1, from coordinate 624 downwards.
AGGCGGGGCGGCGGGTGCGGCTGGGTCCACAGGCGTAGTGCGCAAGGGCTGTGACAACGGACAGGCGGCCAGTCTAGCGGCCACCCCAGGCGCCCGGCACCGGATTTGGGCTTCGTTTGCCCTGTTCTTCCGCCGCTGAACCCCTGGGGCAAACGGCCAGACTGGACCGCTGCAAATTGCCCGCCCAACACCGTACGCCCAACCGATGTCCCCGACGCCACCATGACCGAGCTTGCCGTCAAGTCCCCCTCCGCACTGGCAGCCTCCGCTGGCGTGGCCGCTGTCGATCAAGAGTTCAATTTCTCGGACACCGACTTCCAACGCGTGCGTGAGCTGATCTACCAGCGCGCAGGTATCAGCCTGAACGCGGGCAAGCAGGCCATGGTCTACAGCCGGTTGTCGCGCCGGCTGCGCGACACCGGCCACCGCACGTTTGCCAGCTACTTGCAGTGGCTGCAAGCCAACAACGGCCCGTCCGGTGAAGCCGAGTGGCAGGAGTTCGTCAATTGCCTGACCACCAACCTGACCTCGTTCTTTCGCGAGGACCATCACTTCCATGCGCTGGTCGACGACCTTCGGGCGCGCCAGGGACGCGCGCTGCGCATCTGGTGCAGCGCGGCGTCC
>JBKJKU010000291.1:0-3518 GCA_046597355.1 Aquabacterium sp. | reverse complement strand
GTCACCCAGGACGGTCGGCCGGTGCTGCTGTCGGCGCGCGAGTTCGCGGTGCTGGAAGCGCTGATGCAGCGGCCCGGCGCGGTGCTCAGCCGGGCCCAGCTGGAGGACCGGCTGTACGGTTGGGGCGACGCGGTGGAGAGCAACGCGGTGTCGGTCTATGTGCACCAGCTGCGTAAAAAACTGGGCGCCGAGCTGATCAGCAGCATGCGCGGCGTGGGCTACTTCCTGACGCCGGCGCCGTGACAGACAGCCCACAACCTGGCCGGCGAACGGGCTCGCAACCCGGCACGCAAACCGCCTCGCATTCCGGCCCGCAAGCCGACCCGCAATCCGGCCAACAAGCCAGCCCACTATCCAGCCCACTATCCAGCCCATTACCCAGCCCGCCCAGCCCGCCCAGCCGCCTGCGGCGCAGCTTCGGCTCGATCCGGGCGCGCCTGCTGCTGTCGTTGTTTGTGGCGCTGGCCGCCGCCGCCGTGCTGGTGGGCGGCATCAGCTACCGCAACGTGCTGCACGAGACCGAAGCACTCTTTGACTACCAGTTGCGCCAGATGGCGCTGAGCCTGCGCGACCAGGGCGAGATCGCGCCCAACGACGCTGCCGCGCTGAACGACGAGGACCTCGATTTCGTGGTGCAGATCTGGCGCATCGATGGCCGCAGCGTCTACGCCACCCGCGCCCACCGCGCCTTGCCGGCGCAGGCCGTGCTGGGCTGGGCCGAAGTCTTGGTGGACGGCCAGCGTTGGCGCAGCTTTGCGGTGGCCGCCCGCGACAAGGTGATCCAGGTGGCGCAGCCGGTGCGCATCCGCCAGGGGCTGGCGGCGGACGCCGCGCTGCGCAGCGTGCTGCCGTTGCTGGTGGCCGCGCCGCTGATGGCCGCCGTGCTGTGGTGGCTGATCGAGCGGTCGCTGCGGCCGCTGGCCCGGGTGGCGCGCCAGGTGCGGGAGCAGGACGCTGGTGCGCTGGCGCCGCTGCCCGCCAGCGACCTGCCGGACGAGGTGGCCCCGCTGGTGACGGCGCTGAACGCCCTGCTCGACCGCGTGGCGCTGGCCTGGGCCGGCCAGCGCGCCTTTGTCGCCGATGCAGCGCATGAACTGCGCTCCCCCCTGACCGCCCTCAAGCTGCAGGCGCAGGTGTTGCGGCGCACACCGGACGAAGCCGGCCGGCTGGCCGCGCTGGACGCGCTGGTGGCCGGCGTGGACCGCGCCGGCCGGCTGGTCGAGCAACTGCTGACGCTGGCCCGCAGCGAGCCGGGCGCGCCAGCCGCACCGCTGGTGCCGGTGGCGCTGGCCGCGCTGCTGCGCCAGGTGCTGGCCGAGTCCGCGGCGCCGCTGGCCGCAGCGCGCGGCAGTCGGGTCGAGCTGGACGCCGATGACACGCTGCAGGTCACCGGCGACCCGGCCGAGCTGGCGGTGCTGGTGCGCAACCTGGTCGACAACGCGTTGCGCTACACACCCAGCGGCGGCCTGGTAACCCTGACCGCAACCGCCGGCAAGACCGGGCCACTGCTGACCGTGGACGACAACGGACCGGGCATCGACCCGACCGAGCGCGACCGGGTGTTCGAGCGCTTTGTGCGGGGCGGCGCAGCGGCGGACGCCACCGGCAGCGGCCTGGGCCTGGCCATCGTGCGCGGGATTGCGCGGCGGCACGGGGCCACCGTCAGCCTGGATGAATCGCCGCTGGGCGGTTTGCGTGTCAGCCTGCAGTTTGGTGCGCAGGCCCCGGCCGCCTTGGGCTGATGCAGGGGCCCCAGCGGCTGCAATCGCCGAACTGACGTGCCATCGCTGTTCTGCTCCCGCGGGAAAACCCAGGGCGACGGTTACAATCGAGCCCGCAAGGACGCTACCAGTCACGCCCTTGCAGTCGACTCCCGACCTCTGCATCGACCCATCTGCCTCCCCGACTGGGGCCCTTGGCAACAAGCGGCTGCAGGCCGATCGCAAAGCGCCCCCCACAAAACCGGGGCGACACCAACCCCATGAAATTTACCGAACTCGGCCTGTCCGAGCCGCTGCTGCGCGCCATTGCCGATCAAGGCTACGACACCCCCACCCCGATCCAGATGCAGGCGATCCCTGCCGTGCTGCAAGGTGGCGACCTGATGGGTGGCGCACAGACCGGCACCGGCAAGACCGCCGGATTCACGCTGCCGATGCTGCAGCGCCTGTCCAGCGAGCCGTCCAAGAAAGACGCCAAAGGCCGCATCTGCATCCGTGCGCTGATCCTGACGCCAACGCGTGAACTGGCCGCACAGGTTGAAGAAAGCGTACGCACCTACGGCAAGTACCTCAAGCTCACCAGCATGGTGATGTTTGGCGGTGTCGGCATGCAGCCGCAAATCAACGCGCTGCGCCGCGGCGTGGACATCCTGGTGGCCACGCCTGGCCGCCTGCTCGACCACCACCAGCAAGGCACGCTGGACCTGAGCCATGTGCAGATCTTCGTGCTGGACGAGGCCGACCGCATGCTCGACATGGGCTTCGTGCACGACATCAAGAAGGTGCTGAGCTACCTGCCGGCGAAGAAGCAGAGCCTGCTGTTTTCGGCCACCTTCTCGGACGACATCAAGGCCCTGGCCGACAAGCTGCTGAACAATCCGGTGCTGATCGAGGTGGCCCGCCGCAACCAGACCGCCGAGACCATTGCCCAGAAGGTGCACCCGGTTGGCCGCGAGAAGAAAAAGGCGCTGCTGTCGCACCTCATCAAGACCGGCAACTGGCACCAGGTGCTGGTGTTCACCCGGATGAAGCACGGTGCCAACCGGCTGGCCGAGTTCTTGAATGACGAGGGCATCACGGCGATGGCGATCCACGGCAACAAGAGCCAGGGTGCACGCACCAAGGCCCTGGCCGACTTCAAGAACAACGACCTGCAGGTGCTGGTGGCGACCGACATCGCCGCCCGCGGCATCGACATCGACATGCTGCCGCACGTCGTCAACTTCGAGCTGCCCAACGTGGCCGAGGACTATGTGCACCGCATCGGCCGCACCGGCCGTGCCGGCGCGCTGGGCGAGGCGATCTCGCTGGTCTGCGTGGACGAAGACATCTTCCTGCGCGACATCGAAAAACTCATCAAACGCAGCATCCCGAGCGAAATCGTGCCCGGCTTCGAGCCGCCGTCGAACGAGAAAGCCGAGCCGATCGTGCTGGGCCGGATGACCATCGGCGTCGGTGGCACCCGCCGCAACGCAGGCGGTGGTTTTGGTGGCGGTGGTGGTGGTGGCCGCTCGGGCGGTGGTGGCCAGGGCCGGCGTGACGGCGCCCATGGCAGCCACGGCAGCCACAGTGGTGCTGCCGGCATTGGCGGTGACCGCGGCGGTCGCCCTGCAGGTGGCGGTGGTGGTGGTGGCGGCGGTGGCCGGCCGGCGCATGCCGGAGGCGGCCGACCGGCCGGTGGTGGCACGCCGGCACGCGGCGGCAGTGGTGTGGGCGGTGCACGCAGCAGCGCCGGTGGCCCGTCGCGCAGTGGCGGTGGCACCGGCGGTGGTGGTGGTGGTGGTGGTGGTGGTGGCC
>JBKJKU010000221.1:0-12064 GCA_046597355.1 Aquabacterium sp. | reverse complement strand
ACGCTTCGGGCGGCCAAGGGCGTTGGGTGACCGGATCCCGTAAGTAAAGGAGGAGATGTCGGCCAGCTGGCCGGCATCGGAGGACATGGAGGGAGCCGGTTGCCCGACGGCCTTGGTCGTCTCGCGCCGCACGCATCACGCCGCACGTAGGACATCGAACGACTGCATCCCCACCACGCGAAAGACAGCTCAGAGCCGCAAGCCGGCCCCTAGAACTCAGGCGCCAGATTGCCCCACCCAGCCTGAACCGGCAGGGCAACCGTGTCGAAGCCCGTCAACGCCCCTCAATATCCAGCCCCGGCCGTGCCGCCGCCCGCGCCACGCTCTGCATGTGCCAGACTGCGACAAACATTGCGGCGATCACCGGTCCGAGCACAAAGCCGTTCAGGCCAAACACCGCCATGCCGCCCAGCGTGCTGATCATCACCAGGTAATCGGGCAGTTGGGTGTCCTTGCCCACCAGAATCGGCCGCAGCAGGTTGTCGATCAGGCCGATCACCAGCACGCCCCAGGCCACGAGCGCCAGCCCCTGCCACAGCGCACCTGTCAGCAGCAACCAAAGCGCCACCGGCAGCCACACCAATGCCGCGCCGATCGCCGGCAGCAGCGACAAAAACGCCATCAGCACGGCCCACAGCAAGGCCGCGCGCACGTCCAGAAACCAGAAAGCCAGGCCACCCAATGCGCCCTGGATCACCGCCACCAGCAGGTTGCCCTTGACGGTGGCGCGGATCACCGTGCTGAACTTGTCGAGCAACTCCTGCGCATGCACCGGCGTCAGCGGCACTGCGCGGCGCAGCGACAACACCAGCGACTGTCCGTCGCGGATCAGGAAAAAAGCCAGATAGAGGGCGATGAACAGGCTGGCGACCCACTCGAAGGTGTTCTGGCCAATTCCCAGCGCCTGCGCAGCGATGAACTGGCTGGCCTGGGACAGCGCTGCCACCAGGCGCCGCTGCAGGGTGTCGAAGTCGATCAGGCCGGCGCGGTCCAGCAGCGTGGTTACGCCGCTTGGCAGGGCGTCAAAAACCCCCCGCAGGTAGAGCACCGGATTGAGCTCGCCCGACTGCAAACGCTGGTACAGGCCGGTGGCTTCGCGCGCCATCGCGCCGGCAACCAGCGCCAGCGGCAGTATGACCACCAGCAGCGCAGCCAACAGCGTCAGCAGCGCTGCCAGCGTGGCGCGCTGCCGGCAGCGTGGCAACAATCGGCGGTAGAGCGGCGCAAACAGCAGCGCGATGATCGCGGCCCACAGGATCGTGCCGTAAAACGGCAGCAGGATCCAGACAAAGGCCGCCGTGACAGCGACCAGCAGGCCGCGCATCAACCGCCCGTCCAGCTTGCGGTCGGCGTTGGGGTCGGGTGGGTTCATGAGGCAGTCTGATCGGGCGGGATTGCAGTGCCGCATTCGGGCGGCAATTGGCTGAGCAAAACACTCGGCGTGGCAGGCCAGCGCTTACGGCGCGGCCAGCGCCCATGGTGCCTCGGGCGCCCGCGGCAGGCGGTGCGCCACCGAACAGACACACCGCGCAGTCGCCACCGACCCTGTCCGCCTGAGCCCACGACGACTTGCAGCGGCGTTGCCGGTGTGCAGTGGCGCTACTGGCCAGGTTCATGGGCATCTGCAGGGTCGAGGCCAACAGCACCGTGCAGACCGAGCAGCAGGCCCAGCCCGACGATCTTGCCCTGCGGTGCATCTGCCGGTTGCCGGGCTGATGCTGATGCCGCGGCGGTTGGGCTTGGCGCTGGTTATCCACCTCGGCGCAGATCGCCTATCTGGCGATGCTCATCGCGCCGCTGCGGCGCAGCGTCGGCTCAGTCGATGACGATGCGGTTGACCTGCCGGGCTTCCAGCATCGGTTGGCCCAGTGCCGTCAGGCGCAACTCGCCCACCGCGCGCACCTCGGCGCCCACGCCCAGCCCCAGCAAGGCCATGCCGTGCGGGCGCAGGTGGATGAACTCGCCGGTCTCCAGCACCACGCCGTTGGGCTCGCCGTGGCGGGAAAAGTGCAGCGCTGCAACCACACCCTTGAGCACGGCCTTGGCCAGATCGGCACCGGGCGGGTCAATGGGCTGGCCAGCGGCGTCGGCAAAACTGCTGAACTTGTAGACCGGGTGCGCCGCATGTGCGGTCTTGGGTGAGTGGTCGGCCGTGGCCAACAACCGCAGGCGCTTGCCCGGCGACGTGGCGCGGGTCAGCAACCTGCCGGTGGCCGGGTCGCCGGTGACCTGCACCACGGCGCCTTTGATCGCGAGCAGCAGGCCCTCGACGTCGCCTTTGGGGCTGAACAGCCATTGGCGGCAGACGCCGGCGATGAGTTCTGGGGTTTTGGCCATGGGGTTCCTAAAGTAGTGGGCGGCGCAAACGGGCGCGCCGAACAGTGTGCGCCAAGGGCTTGCGGCACGGTGTAGGACGGCGGCGCCCGCACGGCAGCGTGCAGGCCGGGTTCAGTGGACCGCCGCGCCGCCGCCGGCCTACAAGGCCACCACATTGACACCGGCGCCGAACACCGATCGCACCAGTGGCAGCAGGTGGGCATGGTGGCTCAAGAAGATCACTTGCGTCAGCTCGGACAGCCGGGCCAGCGCCTGCAATCCGGCCAGGGCCCGGGCGTCGTCGTAGTTGATGAACAGGTCATCGGCGATGAAGGGCAGCGCATGGCTGGCGTTTGCGGGGCTGGCGACTGCATGGCCGGCGTTCGGGGGGCTGGCGTTCGCTGGGCTGGCGTTCGCGGGGCTGGCACCCAGGTGCAGCTCCAGCGCGGCCAGGCGCAGCGCCAGGTAGAGCTGGTCGCGCGTGCCCTCGCTCATGCCGGCAGTGCCGACCCGGCTGCCGTCGGCACGCTGGCCGTACAGCGCAGGCGGGTCGCTGTCGGCGTCCACTGTCAGGCGCTGGAACGAGCCCAGCGTCAGTGCGGCAAAAACCTCGCCGGCACGGCCCAGCATCGGGCCTTGCCGGGTCTCGCGGTAGCGGTCGATCGCCCACTTCAGCAAGCGGGCAGCGGTGTGCACCGTGAGGTAGCGCTCGGCGGCGTTGGCCATCGCGGCCAGGGCCTGCTGGCGCTCGGTCTCGGCACGGGCGGCGTCGTCCTGGCCGGCGATCTGCGCCAGCGCGGCGCTGGCCTGGGTCAGCGCGCTGGTCAGTCCATCCTGGGTCAGCCGCAGCGCATCGGCCTGGGTCGCCAGTTCGGCCAGCGCCAGCGGCAGCTGATCGGTGGGGGTGGCGGCCACCTCGGCCTGCAGCGCGTCCAGGCTCAGGCCGTCGCCGCCCTCGTGCAGCGCCTGCAGCGCGCTGGCCGCAGCGGCTTCTTGCTGGCGACGCTGGTCGGACGCGCCGATCAACGGCCGCAGGGCCTCGGCGTCCAGCACGCCGGCCTGCCGCAGCAGCGGCGCCAGCGCGGCCTGGGCCAGCGCCAGGCGGTCGGCGGCGCGGGACGCATCGGCCTGGCAGGCGGCCAGCTCGGTCTGCAGGCGCTGGGCCTGCTGGTGCTGGTCGCGCGCCGCGGCCAGCCGGTCCACCAGGTCGGCCACCTGGTCGGCCGGCGCGGCCGCGCTGGCCGGCAGGCCGGGCGCATAAGCCGCCACCCACGCGGCCCCACACGCGGCCCCCCATGCCGCCAGCAGCGTGGCCACGTCCTGCGCAAAGTCGCGCAGCTCACGCTGCAGATTGGCGATGCGCGACTGGCGCAGCGCCTGGATCTGGCGCAGCTGCGCATCGATGCCGTCCATCACCGCCAATGCACTCTCGGCGCCCGCCACCGTCACCGTGCCGGGCAGGCCGGCAAGCACGGCGGCAGCGTGCCAGTGGCGCTGCCAGTCGTCGAACTCGGCCGTGGCCACGGCGGCCAGGTCGTGCTGGCGCGCCAGCGCCAGCGCCGCGGCGTCGCGCTGGTCTTGCAAGGTGGCTTGCCGGGTGGTGGCGGCCACGGCGGCGTCCACCGCATCGCCGGCAATCCACAGCAGGGTCTCGAAGCGGGCGTCGGGCTCAACGGCCACCCCGGCAACGGCCAGCGCGGTGGCCAACTGCGCCGTCACATCGGCCACGGCTTGCTGGCTGGCCGCCAGCGCCTGCTGCGCGTCCCGCAGGTCGGACTCGGCCTGCAACCGCTGCGTCTGCGCGGCACGCCAGGGCTCGACCTCGGCCAGCGGCAAACCGGGCAGGCCCAGGCCGGCAGCCAGCGCGGCCCAGTCCGCTTCCAGTGCCGCCAGGCGGGACTGCTGGTCCACCAGCCGCAAGTCGGTGTCGGTCGATTGCTGCTGCAGCCGGGCCTGGGCGTCGAGCCGGGCTTGCAACTCGCTGGCCTCGCGGGCCTTGTCGTGGCGCTGATCGGCCAGCTGGTCGGCGGCGGCCAGCTGCTGCTCAAAACCCGGTGCGGCAGCGGGCAGGGCCGCGGCGCCGGTCGCGATGCGCTGCCAAGCGGCATCGCGGCGGGTACGGGCCTGGGCCAGGTCGTCCGCACTGACCGGGTGGTGGGCCTGGCGGTACTGGTTGATGGCCAGTGTGGCGGCGGCGGCGTCGGTCGCCAGGTCGCGCTGCTTGTCCGCCAGGCGCTGGCAGGCGGTGCGGCTGTCGACCCACGCTTGCTGGCGGCCGGCCACGTCGGCCGGGGTGGGGAGGCGCAGCAAGGGCTCGGTGTGCAACGCGTCGCTGGCGGGCGACCAGCGGTTCAGGCCCGCCTGGGCGCTGGCCAGCGCACGCTGGCAGCGCGCCAGTTGAGCCGCGTCACGCGCCGGCCCGGCCTGGGCATCCCCCAGCGCCCGGGCCTGGGCCAGCGCCACCCGCAGCGCGGCGGGCAGGTTCACCGTGCCGGCGGCGGCCCCGGCGGCCAACTGGGCTTGCAGCGTGGCCACGTCGGCCTGCCGCTCGCGCAGCGCGGCGTCGGCGCTCTGGCGCGCCTGGTCGAGGCGCTCGAAGCGCCTGGCCCAGCCCAGCAGCGCGGCCCGCGCCGGCAACGGTGGCAGGCGGTGGGCCAGCGCGATGTCGGCGCTGGCGCTGGGCGGCGAGTGGGCGGGGGTGTCGGCGGGGGTGTCGGCGGGTGTATCGGCAGCGGCGTTGGCGTTGGCGTTGGCGTTGGCGTTGGCGGAGGCTTCGGCAGGGGCTTCGGCGGGTTCTTTGGCAGCGGCGTTCGACAGGGCGTTGGCCGTGCCGTCCGGCACGGCGGGCCAGCCGAGCTGGCGCAGGGCCGTCTGGACCTGCTGCCAGTGGCCGGCCAGCTCGACCTGTGCGCGCTGGATGTCCCGGTCGTGCTGGCGCAGCTGTTGGCGGCGCTCGGCCAGGGCGTCGATCTCGGCCCCAAAGCGCAGCAGGCCGGTGTCTGCCGGCAGGGCCGCCAGCTGCGCGGCGCGCTGTGCGGCCTGCGCAGCGTGCAGCTGCTGCTCCCGGCCCGCGGCGGCCAGCGCCAGCTCGGCCTCGGCCAGTTGGCCACCGGCGTCTGGGGGCAGCAGCGGCACATCGCCCAGGGCCTGCAGCGCCGCTTGTTGCCCGTGCCACTGGCGCAGCGGCGCCAGCACCCGGCGCACCCGCTCCAGCGTCAGGCGCTGGGACTCCAGCGCGTGCAGGCTGGCCCGCAACTGGCTGCGCTGGTCATCAAGCTGGCGCACCCGCGCGTCGGCCTCGACCCAGTCCCTGGTGCGCACGGTGGCGGCCTTGAGCCGGGCCTCCGCCGCCGCCAGCGCGTCGGCGGCGACGTAATACGCCCGGCCGGCCGACTTGCGCGGCGCCCACAGCGCATCGGCCTCGGCGGCCAGTTGCTCGCGCACCGTGCCCAGGCTGCCGATGCCCGCGGCCGACTGGAACAGGATCTGGCCGATGTCGTTCTTGGCACTCAGGATCGACTGGCCGCCCGCCGCCAGCCGGCTGTGGTCCAGGCCGAACATCTGGTCAAAGAAGTCGCGGTCGGCGCCGCCCAGCCAGGCGGCCAACGCCGACTCGGCCAGCGGCTGGCCTTGGGGGTCGAACAGCGTGCGGTTGCGCGCCTTGTGGCGCACAAAGGCCAGCGACTCGCCGCCATGGGTCAGCGTGGCGCCCAGCCGCAGGTCGGCCTTGATGTGCACAAAGTCGAAGGCCGACCGGGTCTCGATGCCGTAGAGCAGGTCCAGGATGGCGCTGCGGGTGGTGGATTTGCCGGCCTCGTTGGCGCCGACGACGACATGAAAATCCCGCGCGGCGGCCGGAAAGTCCAGCCTGCGCTGGGTGAACTTGCCGTAGGCCAGCAGGTCGAGTTGTTGGATGCGCATCGGGCGGCGTTGGGTGAGGGAATGGGATCGATCAGGGCGGGTGGAGCGCTGCTCAGTGCGCCTGCGCCAGCCGGGCCAACAGGCCCGGCACCACCGCGTCGATCAGCGGGCCGATCTCGCCCGCGCGGATCGCCTTGAAATCGGGCACCGCGTCGGTCAGCTCGGCCGGCGCCTTGCCGGCCAGGCCACGCAGGTCGTCGGTCAGGCTTTGCATGAAGTCGGCATCGTCGGCCACGCTGGCCAGCAGGGTTTGCAGATCAGCCAGCGCACCGGCGCGCTCGTGCAGCAGCGCAGCGTCCAGCAGCGGCGTGGTGCGCACCCGCACCCGCTCGATCCACAGGCGCTCACCGCCCAGCGTGGCGGCCAGCGCCAGCAGCTCTTCACGCAGTTGCGGCTCACTGCCAAACAGCGCGCCATGGGCGGCGCTGCACCCCGTCAGCGTGATGCGCAGCGCGATCGGCAGGCTGTGCCCGGCACCGGCCAGCAGTGCCGACAGCGCGCTGCTGGCCAGTGCCAGCACACCCGGCAAGTCGGTTGCGCGACTGGCGTCGAACTGCAGGTGCTGCCAGCGCATCACGTCGACAATGCAGCGCTCGACCGACAGGATGCCGGTCTCGTCGGCCGTGACCAGCACCGCGCCGCGCGGGCCGGTCTCGCGGATGTGGCGGCCCTGCAGGTTGCCGGGGAACACCACCCAGGGCTTCTGCTGCAGCACCGCATGCGCGTGCACATGGCCCAGCGCCCAGTAGTCGTAGCCCTTGGCACACAGCTCGGCCAGCGAGCAGGGGGCGTAGCGGGCATGCTCGGCATCACCCTCCAGCGCGGTGTGCAGCACGCCGATGTTGAGCCAGCCCGGCAGCGCGTCGGGGTAGCCGATGACCAGGTTTTCGACCGTCGCGGCCTCGCGGAAGCTGCGGCCGTGCAGCGCCACGCGCAAATGCTCGATCCGGTGGCTGCTGGGCTTCTTTGTGTCGAACAGGTGCACATTGGCCGGCAGCGTCAGCCGTTTGGTCATCTCGTTGTCGGCATCGTGGTTGCCGTGCAGCAGGTAGACCGGCACGCCGGCTTGTTGCAGCCGGCCCATCTCGCGCACGAAGAAGTGGCCGGTGTTGTAGTCCTTCCAGGCGCCGTCGTAGAGGTCGCCGGCGATCACCATGAAATCGACCGCCTCGTCGATCGCCAGGTCCACCAGCGCCCGGAAGGCGTCGCGCGTGGCCGTGCGCAACGCCGCCACCGGCGCATTGGGGTAGGCCGCCAGGCCCACCAGCGGGCTGTCGAGGTGGATGTCGGCGGTGTGGATGAACTTCATGCGGGGGTCTCGGGCAAGTTGGGCCGGTCGGGCTGGCCGGGCAGGCTGGACTGGTCGGGCTGATCGGGCAGGCCAGGCGGGTCAAGCGGTTCGGGCAGGTCAGCCGGATCGGTGTCAGGGCCGGGCTGGTCCAGCCAATTGAGCAAGCCGCTGGCGCGCCGGGTGCGGCGGGCCAGGGCGTCGGCCAGCGCCTCGCGCCGACCCGACACCAGCGTGAAGGCGCTGCGGGCGCGGGTGATGCCGGTGTAGACCAGCTCGCGGGTCAGGCCGCGGCTGGGCGCTTGCGGCAGCACCAGCACGGTGTGGTCGAACTCCGAGCCCTGGGCCTTGTGCACCGTCATTGCAAATGCGGTTTCGACCGAAGCCAGGCGGCTGACGCCGACCGAGCGCAGCGCCGGCCCGTCGGCAAACCAGGCGCGCAGTGGCGACGTGGGCACACGCGGCCGCAGCACGATGCCGATGTCGCCATTGAAAACCCCGATACCGGGGTCATTGCGGGTGACCATCACTGGCCGGCCCTCGTACCACTCGCCGCGCTTGACCAGCAGGCCGTCGGCCACCAGCACCCGCTCGACCGCGCGGTTCAGCCCGTCGCAGCCCCATTCACCCTCGCGCACTGCGCACAGCAGGCGGAAGCGCTCGAAGTCGGCCAACACCGCCAGCACCCACACCTGCCACGCGGCGGTGCGGGCGGCGGCGGTGGCGGCGTCGTCACTGTCGTCGGGTGCCAGGCCTTTGGGCCGCCGCTGCAGCGTGCGGAGGTAGCGCCGGTAGCCGCCCGCCGCGCCGTCGCGGCCCTGCAACGCCAGCCGCCAAACCACAGCCGGCGAGGGGGCGTCCAGGCCCAGCACCGCTGGGCCGACGGGCGCCTTATCCGGCACCGCTGGGCCGTCGGGTGTTTGGTCCAACCCCGCTGGGCCGACGGGCGCCTGGTCCAGTCCGGCTGGGCCTTGAAGTGCCTTGTCCAGCCCCGCTAGGCCGGCGGACGCCCGGCCCGGCAGCGCCGCGCCGTCCGGCGGCGGGCGCAGCAGCGCGGCGGCCGCGGCGGCGTTGCCGGTGTTGACCGCCAGCGCGAGCTGGCCGATCGGCCCGCCAAAGCGCCGGCTGCGGCGCAGCATCACGGTTTGCTGGGCCAGCGCGCTGCCGCCCGTCAGCAGCGCGGGCGGCAGCACCTGGCCGGCCGCGGCCGCGGCAAACTGGGCCGTGGCGTACCGGTAGTGGCCGTGCTCGGCGCCGCGGCACAGGTCGCCCAGCACGGCGCCGGCCTCGACCGAGGCCAGCTGGTCCTTGTCGCCCAGCAGCACCAACCGGGCCTGCGGCGGCAGCGCGTCCAGCAGCGCAGCCATCATCTCCAGGTGCACCATCGAGGCTTCGTCGACGATCAGCACATCCACCGCCAGCGGGTGCGCCGCGTCGGCCCGGAAGCGACGGCTGTCCGGCCGCACCCCCAGCAGACCATGCAGCGTGCGGGCCGGGCCGATGTGGGTGGCCAGCGCGGTCAGCGCCAGGCGGTCGCCCAGCTGCTGTTGCAGGCCGGCCAGCGCGGTCTCGATCGCCTGGCGCAACCGCGCGGCCGCCTTGCCGGTGGGCGCGGCCAGCGCCACCCGCAACCGGTCGGGCTGGGGCGACACCGCCAGCAGCAGCGCCAGCAGGCGGGCGGCGGTGTAGGTCTTGCCGGTGCCCGGGCCGCCCGTGATGACCGCCAGCCGGCCGCGCAGCGCCACCGCGCAGGCGATCTTTTGCCAGTCCGGGTCAGCGCCGTCAGGCATGACATCGGGGCTGGCATGGCGGCTGGCATCGCGGCTGGCCGGGGGGCTGGCGGCGGGCGTCACGGCGGCGTTGCCCTCGGCGTTCTCCTCGGCGTTCTCCTCGGCGTTCCCCTCGGCGTTCCCCTCGGCGTGCAGGCCCCATGCGGGCTGGGCCGGCGCAGCGGGCTCGGGCGCCGGAAACAAGGCGTCCAGCCAGGGCCGAACCTGCGCCGGGTCGGGCGTGTCGGCCGTGGCCACCCGCTGCAGCACCTGGGCGGCGACGCGGCGCTCGAAGTCCCAGTAGCGGCGCAGGTAGAGGCGCTGGCCGCGCAGCACCAGCGGCGCCCGGCCGGTGGCGGCACCAGACGGCGCTGCCCCGTCATCGACATCGACCAGGTCACAGCCCTGCAAGGCCGCGCACCAGTCGGCCCCGGTGCCCGGCCAGCGCGCCAGTTCGGCCCGCAGCGCAACAGCGGCCACCGCAGGCCAGGCGAGCAGGCCGTCGGCATCGTCCAGCAGGTCGGCCAGCGGCAGGCAGGTGTGGCCGCGGCCCTCCAGCTGCGCCAGCAAGGCGGCCGCCAGCAACACCTGCGGCGGCGCCTGCGGGCACAGGTCGGCCAAGAACCGCGCCAGCGCATGGTCCAGGCGCCGGATCCAGCCCTGCTCGGCCCACTGTTGCAGGGTGTTGAGCAGTGCGGCGTGGTCAGGGTGGGTCGCGACGCTCATCGCACCACCACCCTCGACGGCACGGCGTCGGCTGCCAGTGCGGGCGCCAGCAAGGCGTCCAGCCCGTCCAGCAACGCCAGTGGCGGCGCCACATGCACGCAGCCGCGGGTCGGGCCGCGCAGCCCCCGCAGGAAAAAGTACACCGCGCCACCCAGCTGGTGTGCCGGGTCGTAGGCCGCGCCCAGACGGGACCGCAGCAAGCGGTGCAGCGCCAGCAGATACAGCGCTGCCTGCACGTCGTAGCGGTGCGCGGCCATCGCTGCGTCCAGCGCGTCGGCGTGGTAGTCGCTGTCCTGCGGACCGAGGAAGTTGGATTTGTAGTCCAGCACCCAAAACCGGCCGCCGGACTCGAACACCAGGTCGGCAAAGCCCATCAACATGCCGCGCAGCTCACGCTCGGGCAGCGCCGGGCGTTGGCGGCCGGCCAGCAGGTGGCGCCGGCACAGCGCATCGACCTGGCTGGCCACCAGGCCGTCGCTGGGGAACCAGAACTCCATCTCCGGCAACAGGCTGCCCAGGCCGTTCAGCGCCGCACCGACCGGCGGCAGCGGGGTTTGCACCGCTTGCAGCAGCCAGTGCACCACCGCATCGGCGGCATGGCCCCAGTCCTGGCGCTCGCAGCGCTGGCGCAGCTGGTGTTGCAGGTCATCGGACGCTGCCAGTTGGAACCCTTCACCGGCCAGCCATTCGAGTTGGTCGTGCAAAAAATTGCCCGGCAGCGCACCGCGGGCAAAGTGGTGCCAGGGTTGGCTGTCGGCACCCGGGGGGGTGGCGGCAGACACCGACCGCGGCAGCGGCAGCGGCGGCAACATGGCCCGCGCTGGGGTTTCAGCCTCAACCCTCTCGCCCTCGCCCTCGAAATCGCCGTCACCGTCACCGTCACCGTCACCGTCAAATCCACCGCCCCCGGTCGGGGCCAGCGCCTCGTCGTCCCGCAGCAGCGCTGCGCCCAGGGCCTGCGGGCCGGGTGCGGCCAGGTCGCGCACCAGGCCCGAGAAGCTGCCCACCGTCCAGCGGCGCTCGAACTCGGCCGCGTAGACCTGCACATCGCGCAGCGGTGGGGGCGGGTCGCGCGGCAACAGGCGGCCCAGGCCAATGTCGGCGGGGGCTTCGGCGCGCAGCAGCCGGCTGTCGGGCTGGGGCTGTAGGGTGTTGCGCAGTACGGCCTGCAGTTGCTCGGCCTGCACCTTGCCTGGGCCGCACAGCAGGCTGCCGATGGCGCTGCGCCAGGCGGTGCAGTCGCTGCCGTTGCCGGTTTTCAGCGCGGCAAAGCCCAGCCACAGCGCATGGCGGGCGCGGGTCAGCGCGACATACAGCAAGCGCAGGTCCTCACGCTGGCGGTCCAGGTCGGCAGCGGCGATCTGGGCGTCGCTGGGTTGCAGCACCAGGCAACGCCCGCCCGCCGGATCGGCCGGGCTGACAAAGGCGGTGCGCGCCTTGCTGACGGCGCGAAAGCTGCAGGCAAACGGCAGGAACACCAGCGGGTACTCCAGCCCCTTGGACTTGTGCACCGTCACCACCTTGACCAGGTCGGCATCGCTCTCCAGCCGCACGGTCTGCTCGTCACCGGCCGT
This sequence comes from Aquabacterium sp., assembly GCA_046597355.1. Lineage (GTDB taxonomy): Bacteria > Pseudomonadota > Gammaproteobacteria > Burkholderiales > Burkholderiaceae_C > Pseudaquabacterium. Next base: position 470 of record JBKJKU010000221.1, on the reverse strand, counting down.
CTGGGTGTCGTCGATCTGGCTGGCCAGCCAGCGGATCAACGCCTGCTCGCCGTCAACCTGCGCGCTGGCGGCTTGCAGCAGCTCGGCCAGGTGCAGCACGTTGGTGAGCCGGCGTTCGCCGTCGGGGTCCGTGCCGCTGCCGGCATCGCCGCCCAGCCAGCGCGCCGGCAGGTCCAGCCGGTGCAAGGTTTGGCGCAGCATGCTCAGCACGCCCTGGGTCTGCCAGACGCCGTGCAGCTGGCGCAGCAGCTCGCTGCGGGCATCAAAGGCTTCGTCGTCGCGGGCCAGCCGCAGCAACTCGGCAACCGGCAGGCCAATCAGGCGGGTGGCCAGCGCGGCGCGCACGAGCCGGGTGTCCAGCGGCGACGCCACCGCCGCCAGCCAGCGTTGCAGGTCGTGTGCCTCGGCGCTGGAAAAGACCGAATCCTTGTCCGACAAGTAGACCGACGCCACCTGGCGGCGGCGCAGCT
>JBKJKU010000087.1:0-2827 GCA_046597355.1 Aquabacterium sp. | reverse complement strand
GATCGCGCCGCTGGCCACGGTGCTCAAACCCGAGGACCAATTGCGCAAGCCCGGCTCGGCAGGCCGGCCGGCGATCAATGTCGAAACCCGGGTGGTCAACGAGCAGATGCAGGACGTGGCGGTGGGCGAGGTGGGCGAGATCGTGCACCGCTCGCCGCAGCTGCTGCTGGGCTACTTTCACGATCTGGAGCGCACCGCAGCGGCGTTTGAGGGCGGCTGGTTCCACTCGGGCGACCTGGGCGTGCTCGATGCCGAGGGCTACCTGAGCGTGGTCGACCGCAAGAAAGACATGATCAAGACCGGCGGTGAAAACGTTGCCAGCCGCGAGGTTGAAGAAGCCCTGTACCGCATGGCCGGCATCAGCGAGGTGGCGGTGATCGGCCTGCCGCACCCGCGCTGGATCGAGGCGGTGACGGCGGTGGTGGTGAGGAAGCCTGGCACTGAGCTGACCGAGGCCCAGGTCATCGCCCACTGCGCCGGTCAGCTGGCCCACTTCAAGACGCCCAAGGGCGTGGTGTTTGTGGATGCGCTGCCCAAGAACCCGAGCGGCAAGCTGCTGAAACGGGATCTGCGGCTGCGGTGGGTGGCGCACTACGCCGCCGCTTGACCACACGGCCATCGGTTTAATCGGCCGGCGCTGACGGGGGCTGCTGGACGGGGCTGGCGGTGTGCTCCGGCGCGGCCGCTGTCGCGCGGGGCGCCGGCCCGGCCTGCGAGGGCAGGCCCAGGTGCAGCCCGGCCTGGGCCATCAGGTTGGCCGATACCGGCGCCGTGACAAACAAGAACCCGGTGATCAGCAGCGCCGGCAGCCCGACCTCACCGTGTGCCCAGCCCAGCACCATGCTGGCCAGCAGCATCCCGCCAACGCCCAGCGTGCAGGCTGTGGTGGGTGCATGCAGGCGCATGAAAAAGTCCGGAAAGCGCAGCAGGCCGATCGCGCCGATCAGCGTGAACAGCCCACCGACGATCAGCAGCGTGGCGGCCAGCGCCTGCAGCCACAGCGGCAGTGTGTCCATTCAGGGCACCGTCCTGTGCGCTTGACTGGTGAGTCCACGGGCCGGGGTCACGCTGCCAGCCCTATTCGATGACATCGCCGCGCACCACAAACCGGGCCAGCGCGACGGTGGCGACAAAACCCAGCAGCGCCATCACCAGCCCAGCCTCGAACAGCAGCGCCGTGCGCCAGCGCAGGCCCAGCAAGAAGACCAGCGCCACGGCGTTGATCGACAGCGTGTCGAGCGCCAGGATGCGGTCGGGCAGCGACGGCCCGCGCAGCAAGCGCCAGCCACACAGCGCCAGTGCCAGCGCAACGGCCGCCGTGGCAAAGTCCAGGGCCCAGCTGATGATCACCGGAAGATCTCCTGGATCGGTTGTTCGTAGCGTTGTTTCATCTGGGCCACCAGCAAGGCGGGGTCGTCCAGGTCCAGCACATGCACGATGATGTGGCGCGTCGCCTCATCGACCACGCAAGACACCGTTCCCGGGGTGTTGGTGATGATCAAGGCCAGCAGCAGGATGGCGTCGGGATGCGTCAAGTCCAGCGGCACCGTCACCCAGCCCGGCTTGGCGCTGGCGCCCGGCCACAGCACGAGCCGGGCCACGGCCAGGTTGCTGATCACGATGTCGTGCAGCACCACGGCGCACAAGCGGGCCACGGTGCCCAGCCGTGCCAGGCGTTGACGCCAGCCTTTGGCGTGGCCGGTGCAGGCCACTGTCCTGGGCGCATCGGCCAGAAAGCCGCCCAACAGCCGCGGCACAGCCCAGCCCAGCAGCAAGGCGGTGAGCAGTTGCGGCAGGGCCAGGCTGTGCTGAAGCATCAACCAGACGGCGGCCAGCAACAGGGACAGGCCCGGGTGCGGCAGCCAGCGTCGCACCGACGGCTGCGGCGCTGCGGCGGCCGGGCGCTTCACCGTGCCGCCCCTGTGGTGCCGGGCTGGCCGCTGTAGGGCTGCGCGCTGCGCGCTGCGGCGCCGTCCGGCCCGGACAGCACCGCGGCGGCGTAGGCGGCGCGGTCGCCCAATTGGTGTGCGGCGGCATCGGTGTAGCGCAGCAGCGGCGCGGCCCACACGCTGAGTGCCACGCTGGCCCCCAGCAGCATCAGTGTGGCGCCCAGCAGCCGCGGGCTGGCACCGGACGGCACCGTGCTGGCCGGAGCGTCCGCCGACGCGGGCTGCACTTGCCAAAACAGCAGGCTGCCGGCGCGCGCCAGCGCGATCAGGGTCAAAAAACTCACCCCCAGCACGACCGCCCACAGCGCTGCCGCGCCGGGCTGGCCGGCCGAGGCTTGCAGCAGCAAGACCTTGCCGATGAAGCCGGGCAGCGGCGGCAGCCCGGCGCAGGACGCTGCGGCCAGCAGCAGCAAGCTGCCCAGCAGCGCCGGCTGGGCCACCGGCGAGGCCGGCAGCAACTGGCCGCCGACCTCGCCGCGCTGGGCGCCCAGCAATTCCGCCAGCAAGAACAGGCCGGCCACGATCAGCGTGCTGTGCGCCATGTAGTACAGCCCGGCCGCCCAACCTGCTGGCGTGAACAGGCCGACCGCCACCAGCACCGTGCCGACCGAGACCACCGTCAACCAGGCCACCAGCCGCTCCAGGGTGCCCGCGGCCAGCGCGCCCAGCACGCCAATCAAGCAAGTGGCCAGCGCCAGCGGCAGCAGTAGCGGCTGGGCCAGGCCGGCGGCGCTGTCGAGGGCCACGACCGTGGCGGCCGTGGTGGCGGCAGCGCTGATGTTGAGGGCGGCGGCGGCGGGGTCGGCCAGGCCAAACACCACGCCGTGTACCCGCAAGATGGCGTAGACGCCGACCTTGGTCATGATGGCAAACAGCGC
>JBKJKU010000267.1:0-18113 GCA_046597355.1 Aquabacterium sp. | reverse complement strand
CCGCCGCACTGGCCGCTGCGCGCCGCGCCAGCACTTTGCTGAACTGGTCACGGGCGGTGGCGTTGATCGGGCGCATACCGGTGATTATGAGGCGATTATTGAGAAGATTTTTCTCTGACCTCACCAGGCGCAATGGCGCAAATTAATCGAGATACTGAGAAGATTGGTTTGAGGATTTAAGCCTTGTGGTTCTGGTAACGACGCCGTGCTGCTGAGCTACCGGCGAGGCACCAGCCCGCGCCGCCCAAGCCCAACATGACGGGCGTCACTCGGCCGGGATGACGGCTTCAAACACCTGCGCCAGCGGCACGGTGCAGCCCACGCTGGCGCAATCCATTGCCGTGTCCTGGCTCATGTCGACCAACAACCAACGGTCATCAGCCTCGCGCCGGAAGCCTTCGACGCGCAGCGTCTCCGGGTCGATCAGGATGTATTCCTTGAGCGAGGCCAGACGGCGGTAAAGCGCAAACTTCTGGCTGCGGTCGTAGGCCTGGGTGCTGGGCGAGAGCACCTCGATTACCAGCGTGGGCGCGCGCATCGCCAGATCGGCGCGCAGATCAGCCCGGTCGCAGGTGACCATCACGTCAGGGTAGAGCACGGTGTTGTCGGCGAGCTGCAGCTTCATGCCGGCGGCAAAAACCTGGCAGGCTGACCCTGCCAGATGGCTACGCAGCCGGTACGCCAGATTGCCGATCACACACTCATGGGTGCGCCGGCCACCCACCATCGCAAACACTTCGCCGTTGTAGAACTCGTGCCGTTCTGGCTGCAAATCCTCCCAGGCCAGAAACTCTTCCAACGTCATCTTTTGCAGCACCAGGGCCATGGTCATCACCTCCGATGAGCGATTGTGAACCAGTCGGCGCAGGGCCAGATACCCCCGCCAGGGCTTACCGCGCAACCGCCGGCCGACCCCCCACCTGCACCGTAAAATAAGATGTTTTGCCGGATTGCCGGCAGCCCCAGACAGCCGCCGCATGAACCCAGCCGACACACCCACACCGCCCAGCCTGCCCTTTCTGCCGTTTGCCCTGCCCGAGATCGGCGAGGACGACATCGCCGAGGTGGTGGACACCCTGCGCAGCGGCTGGATCACCACCGGCCCCAAGGCCAAGCGCTTCGAGGCTGACTTCAAGGCCTGGCTGGGGGACGCGGGTGACAACACCGACGGCCTGCACTGCATCGCCGTCAACTCGGCCACCGCTGGTCTGCACCTGGCGCTTGAAGCCCTGGGCATCGGCCCGGGCGACGAGGTGATCACCACCACCCACACCTTCACCGCCACCGCCGAGGTGGTGCGCTACCTGGGCGCCGACGTGCGGCTGGTGGACATCGACCCGGCCACGCTCAACATCGACCCGGCCGCGATCGAGGCCGCGATCACGCCCGCCACCAAGGCCATCATGCCGGTGCACTACGCCGGCCTGGCCGCCGACATGCCGACTATTCTGGCCATTGCCCAACGCCGCGGCCTGAAGGTGGTCGAAGACGCCGCCCACGCGCTGCCCACCACCAGTGTTGGCCGGCGGGTCGGCACGCTCGACAGCGACGCCACCGTCTTCAGCTTTTACGCCAACAAGACCATCACCACCGGCGAGGGCGGCATGCTGGTCACCCGCAATGCAGCGCTGGCCAAACGCGCCCAGGTGATGCGCCTGCACGGCATGAGCCGCGATGCGTTTGACCGCTTCACCGCCACCGTACCCAGCTGGTACTACGAGATCGTGGCGCCGGGGTTCAAGTACAACCTGACGGACATTGCGGCGGCGTTGGGCCTGGGGCAGTTGAAAAAAGCCCACGGATTCGGCCAGCGCCGGGCGCAGATTGCCGCGCTGTACAACCAGGCGCTGCAAGGCCTGCCGGTGATCCTGCCGCCTGACAGCTTGCCGGGCGATCTGCATTCCTGGCACCTCTACGTGCTGCGGCTGCTGCCGCAGGCGGCTCTTGGCCGCAACGCACTGATCGAGCACCTGTTTGCCCAGCGCATCGGTTGCAGCGTGCACTACACGCCGCTGCACCTTCACCCCTACTGGCGTGAACGCTACGGCCTGAGCCCTGCGCAGTTTCCGCAAAGCCAGCAGGCGTTTGATGCGATGCTGAGCTTGCCGATCTACACCAGCATGACCGACGACGATGTGTTGCGGGTTTGCGAGGCGATCAAGACCGCTTTGCGCTGACCGGCTGCCGTGCTCAAGCGCCTTTTTGACCTGGTTTCCGCCGCGCTCGGACTGCTGCTGCTGGCCCCGCTGCTGCTGCTGCTGGCCGCAGCCATCAAGCTCGATTCCCCAGGCCCGGTATTTTTTCGCCAGGAGCGGGTAGGGCGTTTCGGCCGGCCGTTTCGCATCTTCAAGTTCCGCACCATGACGGTCAGCCGGCCTACCGGTGGCATCGACTTGACTGTGGCGGGGGATGCGCGCATCACACGTGTCGGCGCCGTCCTGCGCCGTACCAAGCTGGACGAACTGGCCCAGTTGATTGACGTGCTGCGTGGCACCATGAGCCTGGTCGGCCCGCGGCCCGAAGTGCCGCGGTATGTGGCCCACTACCCGGCCGCCTGGCGCGAGCGCCTGCTCAGCGTGCGCCCTGGCATCACCGACTTTGCCTCGGTGCACTACCAGGACGAGAACACCTTGCTGGCGCGCGCCAGCGACCCCGAGCGGGAGTACATCGATGTCGTGCTGCCGGCCAAGCTGCGCTATGCGCTGCACTATGTCGACAACCCGACGCTGGCCAGTGACCTGCAGGTGATCGGCCTGACGCTGCGCACCGTGTTCGTCCCGTCCCTGCCTTCACCCTGGAAAGGCCTCAACATGAATGACAGCAAGCTGTGGCCCTGGCTAGACCAGAAGATGTCTGCGCTCAACCCGCGCAACCGCGCCTGGGCCACGCTGGCCGATGGGCTTGCCATCCTGGCCTGCTGGCATGTCACCTACCTGTTCCGCCTCGGCTTCGAGCGCTGGCAGCCTGGCCGCCCGTGGTACGACGACTACGTGTCCTTCGGCGTCGTGCTGGCCTACCTGCTGGCGATGGCGGTCACCGGTGTGCCGCGTGGCCTGTGGCGCTTTTTTGGCTTTGATGACTTCAAGCGCATCGCGGCGGCCTGCTTGATGGCCGGGCTGGTCAGTGCGGTGGTGGTGCTGATGGCGCAGCTGGTGGGCGTGGCGCGCGCGGTGTTGCTGCTGCATCCGTTGTTTTGCCTGCTGGTGCTGTGTTTGATGCGCATGGCCTACCGCATGGTGTGGGAGCACGCCCGGTCGCGTGTCAGCGGCGAGGACGGCGAGCCGCGCCGCGCCATCGTGCTGGGCGCCGGTGAGGCGGCGCGTCGCCTGGTGGGCGCCATCCACCGCCGCGACGGTTGGACGGTGCTGGCCATGCTCGACGACGACCCGGCCAAGCGCGGCCTGCGCATTGCCGGGGTGACGGTTCAGGGCGGCATCGCCGATTTGGCGTTTCCGCATGTGCTGGCCGGTGCCAGCCATGTCATCGTGGCGATGCCGGGTGCGTCGTCGGGGGACCGCGAGCGGGTACTTGAGCTGGCGCGCCATACCGGGTTGGCGGTGATGAGCGTGCCCAGTCGCCGAGAGTTGCAGGCCGAAGCCGGGGCGACCGTGCCGGCCAACTGATCGCGCTAGCGCCCCGCCAGCGCCGCCGCCACTTCAGCATTCACTTCATCAGCCGGCCGGTATTCAGGCACCAGGTTGCGCACTTGGCGCAGCATGGATTCGACATCGTTGCTGTCACAGGCAAGCTTCAAGGACGCCAGCATCTTGTCGAGCAGTGCCGGGTCGATGTGGCGCTCGCGCGCTGACATGATGCGCGGATGGCCGCTGGGCACCACGTTGTCGCCGATCAGCAACTCCTCGTACAGCTTTTCGCCGGGGCGCAAGCCCGTTGCCTTGATTTCGATCGTGCCGTCGGGTTGGTCTTCCGTTTTCTCGGTCAGGCCGGACAGCCGGATCATCGAGCGCGCCAGGTCGGCTATGCGCACCGGGTCGCCCATCTCCAGCACAAACACCTCGCCGCCCTTGGCCATTGCGCCGGCCTGGATCACCAGCTGCGCCGCCTCGGGGATCAGCATGAAGTAGCGGATGATGTCCGGGTGGGTGATCGTGACGGGTCCGCCCAGTTGGATTTGCCGCCGGAACAGCGGCACCACGGAGCCCGACGAGCCCAGCACATTGCCAAATCGCACCATCGAGTACACCGTGCCTGAGGTTCGCAGCGCCGCCGCCTGAAACACCAGCTCGGCCACCCGCTTGGACGCGCCCATCACATTGGTGGGGCGCACCGCCTTGTCGGTGGAGATCAGCACGCACGTCTCGACGCCGGCCTCGTTGGCTGCCTTTGCCACGGCAATCGTGCCAAACACGTTGTTGCGCAAGCCCTGCTGCACATTGGCCTCGACGATGGGCACATGCTTGTAGGCCGCCGCGTGGTAGACCGTCTGCACCTTTTCACGCTGCATCAGCCCGCGCAGCAAGGGCTCGTCCAGCACCGACCCCAGGCAAGCCACCACCGGCGTGCCGTGCCCGGCGTTGACCAGCTCATGCTCGATGCTGTAGAGCGAAAACTCTGAGTGGTCGATCAATACCAGGCGCCTGGGCCGCTGCGACAAAATTTGCCGGCACAACTCGCTGCCTATCGACCCGCCGGCCCCGGTCACCATCACCACCTTGCCAGTGATGTTGCGCAAGAACAGCGCCGCCGCAGGCGCCACCGGATCGCGGCCCAGCAGGTCGGCCACGTCCACCTCGCGGATTTGCGCCACTTCCGCGTGGCCGTCCACCATCTCGACCAGGCCGGGCAGGATCTTGACCGGCAGGCCCACGGCCTCGATGCGCGCGATCAGCGTGCGCTTTTGTGCCGCGCTGGCCGACGGGATGGCCACCACGATCTGGTCCACATCGTGGCGGATGATGGCCGCGGCTAGCTGCTCGGGCGGATACACCCGCAGGCCCGCCACCGTCTTGCGCTGCAACTCACGCCGGTCATCCATAAAACAGACCGCCTTGTACTCGGTGCTGAACTGCATCGCCAGTGCCAGTTGGGCGCCAGCGTCTCCGGCGCCGTAGATGGCGGTGCGCACACGCGGCCGCGTGCCAGGCCTGAGGCTGCGGCGCAGCAGTGACCTGGCGACAAAACGCGATGTCACCACATAGGCAAAAGCCACGAACCAGTAAATCAGCAAGGCCGATCGCGGCAGCAAGCGCAGGTTGAGCACATAGGCAGTGACATAGACCACCAGCACCACCACTGCCAGCGCGCCACTGGATGCAGCCAACACCCGCAAATCGATGTAACGCACCACCGTGCGGTACAGGCCGGCAACGGCCAACACCGGCAGTGTCAGCAGGGCCAGCGAGATCTGGATGGCCGGCTCTGTGGTGAAGGCCTGGTCCAGCGAGCCCAGACGAAAACCGACCGCGGCAAACATGCACCACGGCAAGAACAGCGCGTCGCAGCCGACCATCACCCACATCTTGGCCTGCGGCGAAATCTGCGCCAGGCGGCGTGCGATAGACATCGCGGTCATCGTGTTCATGGAATGAATTGTCTCAGGCTGCGCTTGACGCTTCACCTGCGTGCGACCGGATCGTCATTGGACTTGACGACATCCCCTGACGGCCGCAGGTCTGAGCGGTCTGTCGGTGTCCAAAAGAGCAAGCCCTGCAGCTTCGTTATTGCGCTTATTGCGCAGCACCGTCAGGCTCGACTTCCAACCGCAGGCCAGGCGCAAGGGTGTTGCCGATGCGCAGGTAAGCGCCGGGCGCGAGCGCTGAACCACCTCCCATGCAGGCACCGACGCCCACGTGGGCGTACGCGCCCACATGGCCATCATGGTCAACCACCGCGCCCGCATTGACGATGGCGCCGTCGTCGATGCGGGCCAACGTGCCGATGACTGCCCCAGCCATCACCGTCACGCCAAGGCCCAGCACAGCGCTGGGTGACACAAAGGCACGGGGATGGACGATGTTCGCCAATTCGAACCCCGCCGCCAGCGCTGCCGCACAGGCACTGCGCCGGGCCTGACTATTGCCAATGGCTGGCACCACGGCATTGGCCGTCAAGCGAAAACCGGGCAGGTCCGCCAAGCGCCCAACCACCGGCAAGTCCCAGATCGGCACCAGATCAGGCCACCGGTCGTCGACAAAACCCACCACCGTGTGCCCACCCATTGCCATCGCAGCTTCTGCCACGGCCCGCCCGTAGCCGCCGGCACCGATCACCAGCAGGCGCTTCAGTTCAGGCATCCTGCGCGGCGCTGTCGCCCGCCCGAAAGTGAAAAGCCAGCCCCACCAGCGGGGCGTAGCCGATCAGCACACCCGTTAGCCCATCAAGCTTGCCCAATGCCACCAGCGCGGCCAGCGGCAGCAGCCACAGCAGGTTGATAGCCCCGCACGCCAGCGTGACCGGCAAGTGCCGGCCCGCGCGGCGCGACGCGTACTGGTAGGCATGGGCGCGATGCGCGTCAAAGAACCGCTCACCGCGCCGCACCCGCCGCACCAAGGTGGTGGTGGCATCGACCATGAAACAGCCGATCAGGATGAACCAGCTCCAAAACAGCACCGGCGTGGCCTGTGCGCACCACAGCGACAGCAACGCCACCATCAAGCCCAGAAAGCCGCTGCCGGCGTCGCCCATGAAGATTTTGGCGGGCGGGAAGTTCCAGACCAAAAAGCCTGCCACGCAGCTGGCAAATACCACCGCCGCTATCCAGCCGTTGCCGCTGCCTGCCAACCACCACAGCAACGCGCCGCCCAGGCTGGTGGTGATGGCCTCGACACTGGCAATGCCGTCGATGCCGTCCATGAAGTTGAACAGGTTGATCATCCACACCAGGTACAGCGCGCACAGCAATGGGCCGGCGTAGGACAGGTCAACCACCACGCCGAACAACGGGACGGGCGGGACGGGGCCCATCCACGCCAACACCCAGATGGCGGCCGCCAGGTGGCCCAGGAAGCGCCAGCGTGCGGGAAGGCTGCTGCGGTCGTCTACAAAGCCCAGCATGGCCACCATCGAGCCGGCACCCAGCGCTGCGATCATCAGTTGTTGCTCGATCAGACCCAGCAGGCCCACCGCGAGGATGATCGCGAGGAAAGACAGCACGATGCCCACCCCACCGCCGCGCGGCGTGGGCACGGTGTGCGAGCTGCGTTCGTTCGGGTGGTCGAGCAGGTCAGTGTGCAGGGCGTAGCGACGCACCAGCAGGGTCAGCAGCCACGCCAGCCCAAAGGCCGCCAGAACGATGAGGAAGTGGGATTTAGGCGTCATTCGATTCAGGCTTGGCGTCAAGGCCCGAGCCAGGTCAGAAAGTGACCCGCAACAAAAGCGCTGCCGCGCAGGCTCAGATGGTCGCCATCACGGTACACAAGCATGTCGCCGCGCTTGATTGCACAGGTGTCTCCGTCGCACAGACCGACCAGCGGGTCAAAGGTGCGCAGCGCAGGGTGGGCTTGCGCGAGCCGTTGCACCACAGCGCGCAGCGTGGCTTGCTGTTCGAGCATCGCCGCGCGCGATACGGAACAACGTTCCCGGGTGCGTTTGATCAACGGCCGGTCAACGCAGTCGGCGGGCTGGAACGGGAGCGATGGCACGTCGACAAACAACACGATTTGTTTTCGCGCATTCTCCAGTGTGGTGATGGATCGGTCGAGCCCGCGAAAAATCATCTCGGCATTCGAGGGTGTGGACTGCAGTGTGTCCTGCATCTCCACGGCTGCGGCGGCACCGCGGTCATTGGGCAAACCGTCACCGGACAGCGGTTCTATGGCGTAGCTGCCCAGAAAGGCCAGCACGACGGTCTGGATCGCCGGGTTGTCTGCAACGGCGCGTATGGCGGTGGCGCTCATCTGCTTGCAGTCGGTTCGCGGCCCCTTCACATGGATGCCGAGCAGCGGCGGGCACGAGCTGTTGCCCGCCAGCAGCCACTCGCGCTCGGTGTCGAGTGGGGCCACCCCATAAAACACATGGTAGGCATGGCTGTCACCGAGGATCGCTGCCGTCGGGGGCCGCGTCGAGCCCTGCAGGCAGTAGCCGAGGTCGGGCATCGCGGCGCGCGCACTCGCCGAACACGCAGGAAACTGCGGCAATTGTTGGGCAAGCTTCAAGTCGCGAAGCGCAGCTTCGTTGGCTGCCAGCGAAGCGAACGGGCGCGGCAGTGCTGGGCCGGACAGGCTCAGTGCCAACGCAACCAAGCCCACTGCGATCATGCCCAGCGCCAGCCCTGCCGCCTTCCGGTGCAGTCCCGGCGGCCGGCGCAGTGGCTGCTCTACAAAACGGTAGGTGAGCACTGCCAAAACGAACGACGCAGCCAACCCCAGCACCTTGATCGGGGTCCCCGCATTAGACGAGTCGAGGATGCGGATGAACGCCAGCACCGGCCAGTGCCAAAGGTACAGCGGGTAGCTGATACGCCCAATGAAGGTCATCGTCGGACGCGCAAAGACCTGCCGCGCTAGCCATGTGCTCGGCCCTGCGGCGATAAGCGCTACCGCGCCCAGCGCCGGCACCAGCCCCCACCAGCCTGGGTAGCGCGCGTCCTTGTTCAACGCTACGAAGCCGGCCAGCAGCAGCAGTGTGCCAAGCCCTGCCAGCGCGTCGCAAGCGCGAGAGTTGAGCCGCGCGCGCGGCGCCAGTGCCAGCGCCACGCCGGCCAGGATCTCCCAAAAGCGCGTGTGCGGCAGGTAGTAGGTGCCGGTCGGGTCAGTGGCAACGCGGTTCACGTTAGCGCCGAACGACAGCAGCCACAGCACCACCACCAGGCCCAGGCGGAGGCGCGGCGAGCGTACAGCCATCAGCAGCAGCGGGCACAGCAGGTAGAACTGCTCCTCGATCGACAGCGACCACAGGTGCAGCAGCGGCTTCAACGCCGAGTGGCTGTCGAAGTAGCCCGACTCGGCCAGCAAGCGGAAGTTTTGGGCGAACGCCGCGCTGGATGCCACGTGGGCCAGCAGTTGCTGCAGTTCGTCGGGAAGCAGCACCACCCAGCCGAATACCGCACACGGCACCAGCACCACAATCAGCGCCGGGAAGATGCGGCGGATGCGGCGCTCGTAGAAGTCGAGCAGCGAAAACTGCCCCGCATCGAGCCGCTTGCAGATGTCGCCTGTGATCAGGAACCCCGAGATCACGAAGAACACATCGACCCCGATGAAGCCGCCGGTCAGGCGCCCCGGGAAGGCGTGGAAGGCGAGTACCGCCAACACCGCCAAGGCGCGCAGCCCGTCGATGTCGCCGCGGTAGGCGGTGGGCGAGAGCGTGCCAAAAGACATGGGCGAGCAGCGGTGCCTCAGGCCAGCGCCTGGTCGCCCAGCGCGGCGATCATTAGCCGCTGCTCGATCTTGTGCGGCAGTCCCACCACGATGATGATGGCGAGGCAGGACAGGACGACACCTCCCCCGCCGCCACGCGGCGTGAGTACGGTGTGCCAACTTCGTTCATTGGGAATGTCGAGCAAGTGCGCGCGCAGCGCAAAGCGCCTGATCAGAACCGTCAGAAGCCGTGACAGGCCGACGGCGTCAAGGGTTATGGCCGCTGGAATGAATAGGGTCATGAAGCTCGACTTTGTAACAAGGGCTGCAGTATCGCGGCCGTGTTTGCGCGTCGCTTGACACTGTCGCGCAGCAGCAAAACCGGATCACATCGGGAGCGCGCCGCGGCGGTCAGCCACAGGCACTCTACGCAATAGCGCAGACGGGCGAATTGGCCTTGAATCATGGATGACGCACAGCGGCTGGCTGTGCAACTTGGCGCTCGGCCAAGAAGTGCGCAGCGGTGCGCTGCAGTCCGTCATCCACCGTTCGAACAGGCGCCCAGCCGAGCAGATTGCGCGTCTTGCCAATATCCACCTGCAGCGAACCGAACAACTGTTGCGCTAGGTCGCCCTTGCCCAGCGCACGAGCCACAGCGCCCAGCAGCTGTGCCGGGATCGGCAGCAGACGGGCCGGGCGGCCGAGAGCGTTCGCGGTTCGTCTCAGCAGTGCTGTCGTTGACAGGTCGTCGTCGTCGCTAACGAGAAAAGTCTGGTTCGACGCCGCCACGTTGACCAGGCAGACCATGATCAGGTCCACCAGATTGTCCAGCCCGACGAAGCTGCGGCGGTTGTGAACCGCGCCAAGCGGTAGCGGCACACCTGCGTGCAACGCCCGCATCAACTGGGCGAAGTTACCCGGTGCGCCGGGACCGTAGACCAGAGGCGGGCGGATCACAACGAGGTCTAGCCCGCTTGCTTGCGCAATCAGGCACAGGCCCTGCTCGGCCTCGCATTTCGACTGGGCATAAGCTGAATGCGGTGCGGCTAGGTCGTCAGCTTGAAAGGGCAAATCGGTTGTTGCAGCGCCATTTACACCGATCGAACTGATGAATACAAAACGGCGCACGCCGGCAGCAACGGCATGACGCGCCAGATTGAGGGTGCCACCGACGTTGACTCGCCGGAATTCGGACAGCGGATCCGGTGCGAGGTCACGCATGACATGGACTCTGGCGGCGCAATGAACCACGGCTGTAACACCGTCGAGTGCCGCGCGCCAATCGGTGTCCGCTGCCAAGTCAAGCCCAGTCGCTCGCTGCACACCTGCAGGCAAGCTGACGTCGGCCTGCCGGGTGCTGGCGCACACCTGCCAGCCGTCTGCGGCAGCTCGGTTCACGACTGCCCGTCCGACAAAACCGCTGGATCCGGTGACCAGCAATCGAGCGGGCATGGTCAAGTCGGCCGGCTGAAAAACTGCCTCAATCGCAACCCCAACTTGTTCAGTACCAATGCCGGCAACCCAGGCCGCAAGCCAAGTGCAACCAGTGCATGCCAGATTTCGCGGTTTTGCTTGAAGATGTTGGACAGGCTTCTGTTGGTGGTGCCACCGAGGCGCATTTTCACCAGAACCTCGGGCAGGTACACCGTCTTGATCCGCTTGACTTCAAGCAGCCTGGCCATCAATTCGAAGTCTGCCGCGATCGCGTATTGCAGATTGAACATGCCGAAACGCTCGAACACTGTGCGGCGGAGAAAGAGTGTCGGATGCGGTGGCACCCAACCCTTGGCAAACTCGCCGTACTTGTGTGGCGATGAGCGCCAGTATCGAACCGTGGTGGTCACATCGTCCTGCTTGACGTAACACAGATCGCCGTAACAACCGTCCACGCTGGGATCTTGAAAGACCGAGGCGACATGCGCAAGTACCAGTGGCGACGCATAGAAATCGTCCGAGTTGATGAACGCCACCACCTCGCCGGTGGCCAGTCGGATGCCCTTGTTCATCGCGTCATAGATACCAGCGTCGGACTCTGACACCACATGCCGCCAGGGCTGCGGAAATGAAGCCACCACCTGCAGCGTCTCATCCCGGGACGCGCCGTCAACCACGATGTGCTCGATGTCGGGCCAGGTCTGGGCGTCGACCGAACGCAGTGCGTCTGCAATATGCGGTGCGCTGTTGAAGCAAACAGTCACAACCGAAATCTTCATAAGCTCTGTCAACGTGCCCGATTGCGGGCGTTGCTCTTGTTGTTGGTGGTCTGACCGCTGAGGGATTGGTCGGCTCAAGGCCGCTGCGATATCGCTTGTGTTGGCAGCGTTGCTATTGGTGATGGCGCTGGCGTCCATCACTGTCCGAAGAAGTCTTGAATCACGTCGCAGACCAAGTCAACCTGCTCGTCGGTCAGTTCGAAGAACAGGGGCAAACGCACCAGGCAATCGGTGTACCGATCTGCATGCGGCAAGCGGCGTCCATCATGCTGCGCCCCATAGAACCGGCTGGCGTGCAGAGATTGGTAGTGGAAGACCGCCATCACCTTAGCCGCTTTCAGCCGCTCGATCAAAGCGGTGCGCACCTGCAGCGATTGGCAAACCAGGTAGAACATGTGGGCGTTATTGCTGGCGTGGGCGGGAATGCTCGGCAGCGCGAGGTCGCCTGCCTTCTCAACGCCAGCCAGCCGATGCTGATAGCGCGCCCAAATCGCCTGGCGACGGGCCTGGATGCGGTCACAGGCCTCCAACTGAGCGTACAAAAAAGCGGCAGTGACGTCGGAGGGTAGAAAGGACGAGCCCATGTCGACCCAGCCGTACTTGTCGACTTCGCCCCGAAAAAAGGAGGATCGGTTGGTGCCTTTCTCACGCACGACCTCGGCGCGCGACACCAACTGGCGGTCGTTGACATGCAAGGATCCGCCTTCACCAGCTATGAGATTCTTAGTCTCGTGAAAGGAAAATGCGCCCATGTCACCCAAAGTACCCAGTGGCCGGCCGCGGTGGAATGAGTCGATGGCCTGCGCCGCGTCCTCAACGACGCGCAGGCCATGCCGCGTCGCAATTGCCATGATGGTGTCCATGTCGCAGGCCATGCCGGCGTAGTGGACCGGGACAATCACCCGGGTGCGCTCATTGAGCACTTCCGAAATCAGGTTGGCATCCATGTTCGGATGCCCAGCCTCGCTGTCAATGAAGCGGATCCGTGCGCCGCGCAATACGAAGGCGTTGGCGGTCGACACGAAGGTATAGCTCGGCATGATTACTTCGTCGCCAGGCTGCACGTCACACAGCAAGGCTGCTGCTTCCAGTGCATCGGTACAGGACGAGGTCAGGAATGCCCGGCCGCTGCCAAGCCGCTGTTCCAGCCAGGCATGGCATTTCCGCGTGAATGCACCATCGCCCGATATCTTGCCGCTCTCGACCGCCAAGCGGATGTACTCAAGTTCACGTCCCGTCATGTAGGGCTTGTTGAATGGAATCATGATGGTTGCTTCCAGAAGTGAAAAATGTCCTGCTCGTCAATAAGCCTGTAGCCCGCACTCTCGTACACGCTGCACGCCGACAGATTGTCGCCCTGGGTAACGACGGTCAGCGCCTCGCACCCCGCCGCCAGACAGCGCCGCCGGGCCGCGTCCAGCATGCAACGCGCTATGCCGCGGCCGCGCCAATGGGGGTCAACCGCCAACAGTCCGATCACGCCCTTCGGTTCGCCGTGACTCACCGTGATCATGCCCACGCTGCGGCCATCAGCCCGAAAGACGAGCACGGCATCCGCGAACTTGCCGCTCAAGCTGTTGGCGATCCACGCCGTGTACAGCCGTCGCCAGGCGTTTGCCGGCATTGCCGGGTCGACTCGAAAACGCGAAAACGCTGCCGACTGCCACGCCAGTGAGCGCAACTGGCGGCGTTCAACCGGGTCGATGCCAGAAGCCACAGCGATATTCGCAGAGATTGCCGTTACCGCCGACATTGCCGACACCGGAGAGGGCTTGTCCAGCGCAAGGGCGTAAGTGCGCTTGGCGTCAACAAATCGTCCACCAGTGGCCAGGCACAGCCGATGCAAAGGGAGGTCGTCGTGGTTGCATTGGCCGTAGGTCAGCTGGATGTTGCTAGAGGCAGCATGGGCCAGGGCTAGTCCCAGCGCGGGCCCCGATTCAATCAACCCAATCAGTCTTCCGACACCAAATCCGAAGAAGTCGCTGTCCCAGTCCAGTCGTTGCACGGTCAGCATGGTGTTCAAACCCCTTCTTCGGCGCGCAAGGCCTGGGCGATCTGGACAAAACGCCGCAACTGGATATCTGGGGAGCACTTTTCGAGCGCAATCGTCCTGCAGTGGATGCGCGCTGCCTCGCGCTGGTGCGCATCCCAAAGTAAGACCCGGCGCAGGCCGGCGGCGAATGCCGCCACGTTGCCCAATTCGGCGATCACCCCGTTTACGCCGTCGTCGATCAGGTCCGGCGCGACGCCCATGTGGTACGCCACCACCGGCGTGCCAGACATCATCGACTCGTTGATCATCATGGGGCCCGAGTCCTCGAGCGACGGGCAGGCGAACAGGTCGGCCGCTGCATAGGCCTTGGCCAGCGTCGCGCCATTGACAAACCCCAACTCAACCAGACGAAAGCCCCTGTCGCGTAGTGGCGCAAAGTTCTCCGCGTTGCCCGCCGATAGCAAGACCGGCAGCGCCGTGCCGGATGGCCAGGTGTCGGCGAGGGACAGCAGCGACTCCATCAGCGGGCGCATACCCTTGCGGTGTTGGTTAAACTTTTGAGCGCCGAAAAAGACCACGCGCTCCGCGTCGCCCACGCCCAGCTCTTGCCGAAGCGCTGGCACGTCACCTGGGGCAAGGGCCTGAGGCGACACGCCGAGCAGCAGGGTTTCGATACGCCGTTGGCCCAACAGCGACGACGCTGCAGCCTGCCGTGCCAGCAGGCTTGAGCCTGCGACCACCCATCCCCGCGTCTGCACCATAGCCTGCTGCTTAGTGGCCCAGATTCGCGCCGACAGGTCATTGGCGCCGCTTAATCGAAGCGCGGGGCACTGGCCACAGGCGCGCAAATAGCCCTCACAGCGCCAGGCGTAGTGGCAGCCACCGGTCATCAAGGCCATGTCGAGCAGATTCCACAGCACGGGCGCGCGCGTGGCCTGCTGCAGCGCCAGCACATCACTTGGCGAGAGAAAGTGGGACAGGACGTGTACCACGATGACATCAGGCTGCAGCCCGTTGTGCCGACACAGTTCAGCCATATCCAACCCAGGCGACAGCAACTGGTTCTGAAAGTAGGGGTCGGCGTGTGAACTGAGCTTGAGCCACACTTTTTGGGCCATGCGCCGAACCCGGAAAATACCGGTTTGATCGCCACTCAGCGGCACAACATCCGGGTCGGTCGTGCGCCGATCGAGGACCAGCATGCGCGAACCATGCCCCAGGTCCCGCAACGCGTCGTGCATTCGCCATGCTGCAATGCCGGCGCCACCATGATCGGCGGCGCAGAGGTGAAGAAAGTTCATGTTGCGGTAATCAAGATGCCTGCTTGCACGCTTCCATGTACAGCGAGCCCGGCGCGTATTCACTGCCGTCGGGGTTGACGTCGAGCCCGTACTGCCGCCAGTTGACAATGCCGCTGGTGTCATGGCGCAGAAGGCGTACATCGGTGTAACCCAACCGCCGCAGCAATGCAGCCAAGCTGATGCGGTCGTACATCCACTGGTGCGTCTCTCCACGTTTCCGGGCATCTCCCAGCAAGGCCTTGTCAACGGCTCGCCACATCCGCGACTGCAGCCGTGTGCCCGCCGCCTCCCGGCGAACCGATTGCTCAAGCACTTCAGCAATGCAGTCGTCGTGTTGCGGCTGTAACTGCGGGTCAATCTCGCAGCGTGCGAGATTTGCGAGGTATTTCGTGCATGAGAGTTCAAAATCAGGAACGACAATTCGATGAATGCCGCCCGGCTTTAGCACTCGCAGCGCTTCCGTCAAAAAGTGCGGCGCCACGTCACGGTCTAGATGTTCAAGCATATTGGAATGGAAAATCGCATCCACGCTGCTGTCGGCAAACGGAATCCCCAGGCTCAAGTCATGGGCCATGATGTTGGCCGGCAAATCGGCCAAGCGCTTGCGCCGGGCCGCACTCAAGACCATCGGAGCCAGCAGCGACAGTAGCCGACTCTTGCGAATGCGCAAGTGCATCGACCAATCGATGTTCACGATGTCGGGATGGGCGCTGACCTTGTGTCCGCAGCCCAGGTTGAGCACTTTCATGCGCCGTGTCCTTGTGATAGACCGCCCACGAGCACTTGAAATTCAGCCCATTGGCGCGCCTTTGAATAATCGGTGGCAAACATCTCATGCCCTCGTCTCGCGATGGATCCAAGTTCAATCGGCGACGACAGCAATGATTCGATGGTCTGCATAAGCCCGGTAGTGTCTGAATAGGTACGCATGGTTACGCCGTCTTCCATGCCCGCCGGATAGCGACCGACATCGGACAGCAACAAAGCGCCGGCACCCATAGTTTCGAAACAGCGGATATTCCCTCTATCCTGCCCCGCCATGTCGATGGCGGCATTCACGACAATTTTTGCGGTTGACAGGATTTTGTAGAGATCTCGGCCGAACGCCGGGGGCTTGGCGACATCGCGCAGTACTTGCGGGCGTCGGTACTTGGACGGTACAAAGCAGCGTCCGATCGGGCTTTCGGCGAGCGCGGTGAGGCGGGAGCTTTCAAGGTGAATCGCTACGGCGTGGCTCGACGAGAGGCCCGCAACAGCGCCGAGAATTTGTGTACGGCGACTGTGATGGCGGGAGAAACTGCCGATAAACACCACATCGATCGGGCGAAGGTTATTGTCGGCGTAGAGCGCCATCTCGGGGTCATAGGCGGGGGAAAAATAGGCTGCGCGCATACCGTTTTTGCGGTAGCCCTCGAGGATACCTGGGAAATTGCAAACCATCAGATCATAGGCGCGAAAATCGGTATCCCCTGAGGGCGCTGCGCGCCACGCAATGCGATGCTTAACGCTTCCGGGCAATCGCTTGACAAAAGCACTTGGGAACGTAATCGGGTCAGTGTTGTAGAAGACTTCCGTACGATGATGCTCAATCTGAGCAAGCAAAATATCTTCGCGGGTGGTTTTGCGCGGCATGCCTTGCTCATGGGCCCAAACCCTTTGAGAAGTATCATGATCGCCGTTGGCAAAAAAGGCATCGGGTTGGCGCTGCAATGCGGGTTGAAGTATGTGCATTGTGCCGTAGCGATCAGCCAGGAATGTATTCAGGTGTTCAGAATACGTGGCACAACCTGCCGATAGATTGTGCAGGCGCATGCGATAAGACGGATATAAGCTAGCATTTTGAAACAAGCGCATTAGATATTCTCAGATCGTGCAGAGCATGTTATTCGTAGTTTTTATGATCGCGTTGACGCCAAGGCCGTTGCATCCTAAACGAGTCGATTAGGGGCGACTCGACCGCTGATCGGAATTTAGAAACAGATTCATTGCAATTGGCCCGATGCGCCGCCTGTGGCTGCCGTCAATGCCAAAGGTTTTGACTCGGCGCGAGTTCGCCGGTGTGACAGGAAACCGACAAGAGGAATGATGAGCGCCAACCCGCCTGTGACCAGCGCGGTCTGAAACGAAGTCGATAGTGCGATGAACAGCCCGAAGTGACCGAGCGCTAGTCCTGCGGCAGAGGCGACAGATTTGCCCCGCCTCACGATGAGCTGGATATCGATCCAGCGTGTGAGCGCGCCGATAATAAACGCCGTCACCATGACGCCAGGCCATGCGAAGTCAGCCCAAGCATCGCCCATGAACATCACGGTGGTGGTCGAACCAATCTCTCCCCGGTGCACTTCGCCAACGAGCCAGAAGGTGGGTAGCCGTGGTGCGGTCTGGAACAGTCCAGCGACCCAGCTCGATTGGGCACCCCACGAGTGATCGATCACATAGGGGATAGCAGCGAAGTATTCGACCAGCCCTTCATTGACGATCATGAAGACGCGGTAGAAAAGAAAGTCGAGCACCAGCAACAACTCGTCGCCAGCCGGGTTGGCAATCCACGACATCGCGCCAAATAGCAAGGTGGAAAATGCAAGCAGACCTGCCAGCACTTGCCATGACAGGGTGAGGCGGTGCAGCATCAGCCACATGATCGCGCACTGCAACATGAACACTGCCAGCGGCGCCTTGCTTAATGTCGCGGCCTTGCCCACAGCCACCAACACGATGAATCCCAATGCCTGTGTCCACGACAACTTTGCGTTCGAGACCAGCAGTCCGATCATGCAAAACGCTACAAAGGGTAGAAGGTTGGCCAGCAGGAGGTTGTACAGGTAGAAGTCGCTGCCACCGCCCTCACGCCGCAGCGCAATTTTTCCGAGTTCGCTGAGATCTGAAGTGAAATAGTTGATCACTTTTGGCAGCTGACTGTCTATCAGCATAAAGGGAAGCATCAGCCCGAAAGTAAGCAGGATGCCAGCGGTAGCAATGCGCCGAGTTTCCCATGGGCGGGCTTTGGCCGAAGTCCTGGCCCAGTTTGCAAGTGCACGTTGCCACCGGGCGGCATTGACCCTTGACGCCAGGTTTGCAAAGAGAATTCCGAAACAGACAAACACAAAAGTCAGGGACAGTGCCAGATCGAGATTCGGCAACGGGTCTTGCCCCCTGGCGGCGGACACTATGGTATCGAAGAAGTCGGTGTCGGGGCCGTAGATACGCGTGTAGTAAAGGTATGCAGGGCCATGGAAAAGGATCATCAAACTGACCAGTACCGATGCCAAGCTGAGGTTGACGCCGATGCGCTGGTAAATCAATACGCACGCACCCATGACAGAGGCCACGAGGATCCATGCGGTGGGGC
>JBKJKU010000038.1:0-2732 GCA_046597355.1 Aquabacterium sp. | reverse complement strand
ACGCCGGCCTTCGGGGCCTGCTGCGCGGCGCTGCGTGCGGCGCTGGGGCGGGGGTTGGAACTGAAAGGGGTCGAGGCATGAGTCGCCGCGAACGCGCCATCGGCCTGCTGCTTTTCGCCCTGCTGATCGGCGCGTGGGAAGTCGCCGCCCGGCAGCTCGGCCTGTCGGCGCTCGTGCTGCCGCCACCCAGCCGCGTGGCCTTGGCGCTGTGGCACGGGCTGGCCAGCGGCTACCTGTGGCCGCATGTGGGCGCCACCGCCATCGAACTGCTGCTCGGGCTGGTGGCCGGCTGCGCCATCGGCTTCAGCGCAGGCGTGCTGTTGGCCGAGGTGCCCGCGCTGCGCCGGCAGCTGATGCCCTATGTGGTGGTCAGCCAAGTGGTGCCGAAGTTGGAGCTGATGCCGCTGTTCATCGTCTGGTTCGGCTTCGGCCTGGCGCCCACCGTCGTCATCACCGCGCTGATCTGTTTCTTTCCCCTGCTTGAGACCACACTGACCGGCCTGGCCCAGGTGCCCCCGGCGCAGCTGGAGCTGTTCCGCATGGTCGGCGCCAGCCGTTGGCAGACGCTGCTGCGGCTGAAGCTGCCCAGCGGGCTGCCGGCGGTGCTGTCGGGCTTTCGCGTCGCGGTGGTGCTGGCGCTGGTGGGTGTCGTGGTCGGCGAATTCATCGGCGCCAGTCGCGGGCTGGGCGCACTGGTCATCGCCGCGCAGGGCAGCATGGACACGCCCCTGATGTTTGCGGTGCTGGTGCTGGTCTCGCTGCTCGGACTGCTGCTGTACCGGCTCGCGCTCAGCCTTGAGCGATACCTGTTGCGACGCTACTCACCGGGCTGACGGCGCGCGCGGCGCCCGGCACCCCGAACCCAACAGAACTGAATCCACCACCCACCACCCACACCCCCACCATGACCCTGCATCCGAACCGCCGCCACTGGCTCGCCATCGCCTGCGCAGCGCTACCGACCGTGGCCTGGCCGCAAGCCGCCGCCACGCCCGACACCTTCACCGTCGCCGGGTGGAGCAAACCCATCACCGAAGTCACACCGCTGTTGGTCGATGAGGACAAAGGCTTTTACCGCGCCCAGGGCCTGGCGCTGACCTACCTGCCCGGTGCGGGCGGTGGTGATGCCCTGCGCAACCTGCTGTCCGGCCAGGCCGACGTGGCCTTTACCGACCCGGGCTCGCTGTTTGCCGCGCTGGACAAAGGCGAGCGGCTGCGCGCCATCTACGACATCTACCCGCAGAACGTCTTCAACGTGGTGTCGCTGCGCAAGAGCGGCATCCGCAAGCCTGCCGACCTGAAGGGCAAGAAGATCGGCGTCTACAGCCTGGCCAGCGGCACGCGCCAGGCGCTGCAAGTGCTGCTGCACCAGGCCGGCTTGACCGAGGCCGACGTGACCGTTGTCGTGACCGGGCTGCTGAACTTTGCGCCGCTGCTGCAAGGCCAGGTGGACGCCACAGCGGCCACCGACACCGGCCTGGCCATCGGCCGCCGGCGCGGCCTGGGCGAGGTGGACGTGATGGAGGTCGGACAGTTCCTCAACGTCTCCAGCGACCTCTTCGTGGTGCGCGAAGACACCTACCAGCGCCGCAAAGATGTGCTGCGCCGCTTCCTCCGCGCCTACCGCGACGCGGCAGCCTGGATGATCGCC
The DNA here is from genome assembly GCA_046597355.1 of Aquabacterium sp. GTDB lineage: Bacteria > Pseudomonadota > Gammaproteobacteria > Burkholderiales > Burkholderiaceae_C > Pseudaquabacterium. Next base: position 1,081 of record JBKJKU010000038.1, on the reverse strand, counting down.
GAGCCGGCCGAGGCCGCGCAGCTGGCGGTCAAACGCGCCATCGACGGCAGCGACCCGCAGCTCAACCTTGAACTGATCAAGCTGCGCAATGCGTCCAGCGTGTCTGCGCTGACGCGTGACAAGGGCCTGGGTGCGCTGGACGGCGCGTCGCTGCAGAAGGCCGCTGACGTCTACCGCCAACTCGGACTGGTCCAGCGGCCGCTGGACATGGCCCAGGTGGTGGCCTCCGACCTGCTGCCAGGCCGCTGAGCGGCGGCAGGGGATCGCCGCAAAGAATTGCAGCAAGACATCGCAAAACGAAAGCGCAGCATGTTGGACTTTGAGGGCAAGGTGGTGTTGGTGACGGGTGCCTCGCGCGGCATCGGCGCGGCCATTGCGCGGGCCTTTGCGGCGCGCGGCGCGGCAGTGGCCGTGAATTACCTGAGCCGCCATGACGCGGCGCAGGCGGTGGTGCAAGCCTGCCGCGCAGCGGGCGGCGACGCGGTGGCGTTGGCCGCCGACGTGACGGTGCCGGCAGCGGCGGCAGACCTGGTGCAGCGCACGGTGGACGAATTTGGCCGTCTGGACGTGCTGGTCAACAACGCTTTCGCGCCGTACGCCTTCGACCCCGAGCAGCGCCGGCCTGTCGATGCGCTGGCCTGGCTGGACTTTCAGCGCCAGTTCGAAGGCGCGGTGGGTGCCGCCTTCCACCTGTGCCGCGCGGCGCTGCCGCACCTGAGGCGCGATGCGCAAGGGGCCATCGTCAACATCGCGAGCGACCTGGTCGAGGACCCGGTGGTGCCGTACCCCGACTACGCCACAGCCAAGTCGGCGCTGGTGGGTTTCAGCCGCCAGCTGGCGGCCGAACTGGGGCCGCAAGGTGTGCGCGTGAACTGTGTCGCACCGGGCCTGGTGCACCCCACCGAAGGCAGTGCGGCCACGCGTGCGGGCTTTCGGGAGGCACTGGCCGCCGCCACGCCACTGCGCCGGCTGGCGCGGCCCGAGGACGTGGCCGGCCCGGTAGTTTTTCTGGCGTCGGCCCAAAGCGCCTTCGTCACCGGCCAGGTGCTGTTCGTGGATGGTGGAAGGGTGATGCGATGAA
>JBKJKU010000249.1:0-26044 GCA_046597355.1 Aquabacterium sp. | reverse complement strand
CCTGGGTGCTTCTGGTGCCTGATCGTGCGCTTTTGTCCGGCACGGCAGTATTGTGATCCTGATTGAAGGCGGTCGGCCCAGTCGTTCACGGCGTGTCCACCCGTGACTGAACCTTTGGCCAGTATCGGCTCGCGCAGTTTGGCGGCAGTTTTTTGGGGCGCTGGTGGGGCGGCGGTGCGTTTGGTGCTGCAAGTCGGTACGCAGATTGCACTGGCGCGCATGCTGGGGCCTACTGAATACGGCGTCTTTGCGATAGGTGCGACCGTGATCGGGTTCAGCGCGTTTTTCTCCGAGATTGGTTTGGCCTACGGCCTGATCCAAAAAACCACGGTTGGCCCGCTCGATATACGCTTCGTATTTACCTGGCAGATCATGCTTGGAATAGCGGTAACTGCGGCGATTTTTTTGGGCAGCCAAAATCTGGCCAACTTTTTTGGCGAGCCTCGGTCGGTTTCGGTCATCCAGGCGCTGTCGGTCTTGTGTCTGCTCAATGCGCTTTCGGCACCTGCCATGAATCTGCTCAAGCGCGATCTCAATTTCAAGGTCTTGCAGATCGCCCAGCTCGTCAGCTACGCAGCCGGGTACCTGCTGGTGGGTATCCCCCTGGCGCTGGCTGGTGCGCAAGTTTGGGCGCTTGTGGCAGCTTGGCTGGTGCAAGCCGTAATCAGCGGGGGAATTTTGTATGCGGCCACGCGGCATCCGCTTAAACCCTTGTTTTGGTACGCCGATGCCCGCCGCCAGTCCAGTTACGGGGGCACTGTTTTTGTAACAAACCTCGTCAACTGGGCTATTGGCAATATCGACCGCATCATCATCGCCAGGGCTTTTGGCAGCCGGGACATTGGGCTGTATGCCACCTCTTACAACCTCCTCTACAACCCCACCGCCACGCTGCTGGGCATCGTTCAGCCGGTGTTCTTTTCCGCCTCGTCGCGAATTGCAGATGAACAGACCCGAATCCTGCAGGGCTACCGGGCGCTGGTGGCGGCGATGGCGCTGTTGATCCTGCCAGTGTTTGCCGTTGTGGCCGCTGTGCCGCAAACCTTCATCGACACCTTGTACGGTGACAAATGGCATGACGCCGCCGCGCTGTGCCGCCCGCTTGCGCTGGTGATGCCCATGTTTTTGCTGTTTGGTCTGACCACGCCCTTGCTGTGGACGTCCGGACGTGCCGCCAAAGAGTTTCAACTGCAGCTGCCCTTGGCATTGCTTTGGCTGGCGGTTTGTGCGTGGGCCGCCACCGTGTCGGTGGTCATGGTGGCCTGGGCGGTGCTGGCGTTGTTCAGCCTGCGCTGCGCCGTTGTAGTGGGTGCGGCAACCCGCAGCATGGGTCTGTCAGGCGCCGATTTTTGGCGCTGCGCACGTGGCGGCGTGATCGTCAGTGGCGCAATGGCGGCCAGCTTGGTGCTGGCCGACCACCAGCTACAAGGATTGGCTGCTTGGCAGCGTTTCGGCCTTGACATGCTGTTGGGCGGGGCGGTCTGGCTGGGTACGTTACGGCTTTTGCCCAGCCTGGTGGCGCCTGAGCTTTCTGCGCTGGTTGATCGAATCCTGCCGCTTGTGCCGCGGCCGTTGGCACGAATGCTCGCGTTTCTGGCCCCCAAAGGTGATTGCCGATGACACAAGCCGACCTCTTTGGCTATGCCTACTTTTTCGGTTTGGCGCTGCTCGCCAGTGCTGCTTGCGTGCTGGGCCTGGCCGTATTCTTGAAGTTAGAAACGGCCATGGGCCGCTGGGTGGTGGCGGCAATGGTGCCCATCATGGCGTTGGCCATTGCGGCCAGCACCTTGTTGTCGCGCCGCGACTTGAAGTACGCCTTTGGCAACATCGAGGCCTTAGCGCTCAATCCGATGCCCGGCACCAACATGCTGCTGCGCATGATTACCGCTGTGGTTGTTGGCCTAGCCGCCGCCAGCATCATTGCCCGGTTGTACCGCAAGCCAGTTGGCCAGCGCCTGCCGGGCCAGTTGCTGTTGGTCAGTTTCCTGGTGTTTTATGTCTGTAATGAACTGCTCAACAGTGCCTTTGGCACGTATCCCGCTTTCTCGCACAACACTTTGTATGTGCCGCTGGTGTTTGGGGCGGTCTATCTGGGCCGCAACGAACCCATCGAAGACTTTGCACGCTGGGCCAAAATCGCCTTGCTGGGTTTGATGCTGCTCAGTTTGGTGGCTGCGGTGGCTTTGCCGTCGGTGGCGCTGGAGCCGAACTACAAAAGCTGGATTCCGGGGCTTAAAGTGAGGCTATGGGGTGTTGGTTCCAACCCTAACAGCATTGGACCGCTTGCGGTGCTGTTGATACTGCTGGAACTACTCTACCCGGCCTCTACCCGCACCCGACGCACATTAATCATTGTTTCGGCGCTGGCTGTGCTGCTGCTGGCCCAATCCAAGACAGCTATTCTGGCTGGTTTACTGGTGGCGCCGATCGTGGTTTGGTACCGGCTGGGTAGACATCCTGCCGGCGGTGTTCGGATCGGATTTGTACTTGGCGCGCTGCTGGTGTTGGCGGCTGCCACGCTTGCCTTGATGTTAGGTAACTTCGACAAAATGTGGGGTCGACTTGCCAGTGGCCAAGTGGAAAGCGATATCAGCTCACTCAGTGGCCGTGTGCAGATATGGAGCGCTGCCGTAAACGCTTGGCAAGACAACCCGCTTTTTGGTTATGGTCCCGGTGCCTGGGGTCCGCTGCACCGCGCCACGATCGGTATGCCATTCGCATTTAGCGCTCACAACCAATTTCTTCAATCACTGAGTGTGGCGGGCAGCCTGGGCCTTTTTTCATTCCTGCTATTTCTGGGGACATTGGGTTTCTCTGCATGGCGTGCTGCAGGGATTACGAAGGGGGTTTCGTTGGCAGTGTTTGCTATGGTTTTTATGCGATGTTTAACCGAGACCCCATTTTCTACTGGCACACTTTTCAACGGTGACACGGTTACGTTACTCATTCTGTTCAGATTGGCGTTGTTGCGCCCCAGCGTTCTCGTTTCAAACAAACGAAGCAGTAGAGATACCTTTGAACCAATCTCCGTATAGCACTCGTGTCAGTCCGATCGCCTGTTTCTGAGAAGTGAACGCACTGATGCTTTCCTTTTCTATCATTACTTGCACATGGAACAGTGAACCGTTCCTCGAAAAGTGTATGGATTCTGTTCATCGACAGGATTACAGCTCTTTCGAGCAGGTTTTCGTCGATGGAGGATCAGAGGACGGCACGGTGGAGCGAATCAAGAGCGCAAGTGTGCCCCATCAGTTTGTGACGAATGTTCGCGGAGGCATCTCAAACGCAATGAACGTGGGTATAGAGATGGCGCGCGGCGACATCATTGTCCATTTACATGGAGATGACTATTTTCTCCAGGATGATGTGCTTTCGCGTGTTGCTAAAGAAATGCACAGGACGGGTGTGGATTGGATCTTTGGTCGCATTGCGACTGACATGAGCGGCATTATTACCAAGCCCACTTGGAAGATGCCAGCTGTCAATATGAAGAGTCTGCAGCGCGGCAACTTTATTGGGCATCCGGCTGTTTTTATCCGAAAAAGTCTATTCGAGAGAGCGGGGCTATTCGACACGCAGCTGAAATATGCGATGGACTATGATTTATGGTTCCGGCTTATGAGAATGTCGCTGCCGTTGTTTCTCGACTGCTATCTTACGGCATTTAGAGCCCACAGTGGCAGTGCGTCGACTGCTAACCGCCTGGCGGCGTTCAAGGAGGATCATACTGTTCGTAGGCGCTATCTAGATTCTGGGATTTCGGAGCAATGCCTTCATGAATCAATATACCTATGGCGATTGGTGCGGCATCTCCGTCGACTGCGCAGCTGAATTTTATGCCTTCTTTGTCTTTGGTATTGGCAACCTACGGTCGATCAGATTTGATTGGACGATTCGTTGCCAGCTTAGAGGTGCAGACCAGTGCTGATTTTGAATTAATTATTGTTGATCAAAATAATGATGACCGGGTCGTTCCCTACGTTGCTCAAGCACGCAATGCTAGTATCCATGTTAACCATATTAGAATGGCGCAGCCCAATCTGTCCGCGGCGCGAAATAAAGGTATTGCTCAAGCTACCGGCGCCATAGTTGCATTTCCGGATGATGATTGTTGGTATGAGCCCGACGTCATCGAACAAGTGCTGGCCACGTTTGCGACACGCCCTCACTGGAATGGTTTGGTCGCTGATTGGGTCGAGGCCGCGACCCCTGGCAATCGCGCCAGCCTTGACCCATTCCTTTCTGGCCCGAAATGGCGTCAATTCAGAGGCGGTGACGCCAGCTCAATTGCATTGTTTTTCAGAGCTGAAATGCTGCGCAATATTGGCGGCTTTGATGAGCGTTTTGGCGTAGGCCAGTGGTTTGGTGCTGGCGAAGAAACGGATTTGATACTTGCGGCTTTGGCATCGGGCGCGCAACTGGCACGCTGCGCAAATATCCGCGTTCATCACCATTTTCAAGCCCAAGATACCAAGGCATTGGCTGGCAACTGGCGGGCGGCGTTGCGACGGGGACGTGGTACGGGTGCTTTGTATGTGAAGCATAGGATGAACCTTTGGGTAATGCTTCGCGGCTTCCTATCGCCGCTTATAAACTCAGTTATTAAAAAACATAGTATAGGTAGCTTGCTGCTGTCCCTCGCCGTAAGTGCCGGTCGTATTCAGGGCGCATTGTTGTGGGCTCTCAAATTTCGTTGATATGAATATACTCTGGATTGCATTTAGTATTTGCGCAAATTTGTAAATTGCTTCCTGAGGCTTGCTGGTGTGCTGGCCATACCCCTTGCCTGCAGGCATTAACCCGCTGTCCATGCTGCGCGCAACGCGCCGCAGGTCAGCCGACCCTGTCATGTGGAGAACGACTTGAGCCTGTCTGCGTCACCCCAGTACCCGCTGTGCACGCAGCCGGCGTAAGCCTCGTCCGAGGTCAACTACTCGGCCGCAGAAGCGAGCCAGCACTTTGTGCTGTCCGAGGAGTACCCACAGCGCAACGCCGAACTGACGGCCCAGATTGCAACGCTGTGGGCGCGGCGCAGAGCGAGGCAGGTGCTTAAGGTCGCCTCAGCCGCAGAGCACTCAGGACGCGCTTTCGTTACAGATTGCAGGAGTACCGATGAACTTACCGATTCCTACCTGCAGCGTTGCCGGTTTTTGGGCCAAAGGGGCCGCTGCGGATCAAACCCCTGCGACCGTAGACGCGCCTCTGACCACCCCTGCAGGAGATGTTGAGTGACACGCCCGCCGCATGAAATTACCAGCCACGGACTATCGGCCTGCCCAGTTTGTGGATCGGCCGCTGCTTTTGCGTTTCGGTCACGGTACGTTGACGTGGGTAAGTGCAAATCATCAGCTTGTGGGCATCTTCATGCTCTAAGCGCGGCTGCGGCCGATGGTGTTCAAACCCATACGCAGGGTGATGCTGACGCCGCGTTTTACGCTGAGCGTAACCTGCGCCTAGTGTCGTACTGGAAGGCGCGAGGATTTTTATTTGATGGTGCGAGAGTCTTGGACATTGGCGCTGGGGCAGGACACATCGATTTGGCCATGGCCGTCGCTATGCCCAGCTTGGCGATTTCGTGTGTAGAGGCCGACCCCGACTCGTGCCGTGGTTTGCTTGCGCGGGGCTTTGAATGTCACGATCGTCTGGACCATTGCGATGGCCGATTTGATGCGATTTTGTTGATCGAGGTGATTGAGCACATCGTGGATCCGGTGCCATTCTTGAAACTCTGCGCTGAAAGGCTCATGCCTGGCGGTCGTATTTTCTTGTCGACGCCTTGCGGAGAAACGAGCAAAGAATGGCGTCGAACCAATGCATACACCACGCGAGAACACGTACAGTTTTTTACCGAAAAGTCGTTGGATTTGGCCTGCCAACTAGCGGGGTTGTCAGTACTGGGTTATGAGGCGGCACCGCTATACCCGCGCCGTGTCGGTGTTGCCGGTGTACTCGACGGCATGAAGCAAGCGCTCTTTCCAATTCGCGATTTGGTCCGCGGGCGCGTGCACTTGATCAGCTTCTTGGGGGCATCTGAGAATCTCTGAATCACAGCCGATTTACTCCGGCGCGAGCAAGTGCTAGGTGGGTAGCGGTTTGCAGCGCGACTTTGAGCACTGGAGCACCCGATGAAGATCCTTGTCGCCCACAACGCCTACCAGCAGCGCGGGGGCGAAGACGCCGTGGTGGAGTCCGAGGTGGCGCTGTTGCGTGCCGCCGGGCATGAGGTGCGCGAGTACCGACGGCACAACGACGAGCTGGCCGGCATGGGCGCGGCCCGCGCTGCGGCCGACACGCTGTGGTCGCGCCACACAGCGTCCGATCTGGCGGCGCTGCTGGCTGCGTGGCCTGCCGACGTGCTGCACGTGCACAACACCTTCCCGCTGATATCGCCTTCGCTGTACTGGGCCGCGGCGTCGGCACACGTGCCGGTGGTGCAGACGCTGCACAACTTCCGGCTGTTGTGCCCGCAGGCCATGCTGTTGCGGGATGGGCGTGTCTGCCGCGATTGCGTGGGCCGTGTGCCGCTGCCGGCCGTGCGGCACGGCTGCTACCGCGGATCGCGCGCGCAATCGGCGGTGCTGGCGGGCATGCTGGTGCTGCACCGCGGGCTGGGCACCTGGCAGCGCAAGGTGCAGCGCTATGTGGCGCTGAACGACTTCTGCCGCGACGAGTTTGTGCGCGGCGGGCTGCCGGCTGAGCGCATCGCCATCAAGCCCAACTTCGTCGACAGTCCGCCAGCCGCGGACGGCTCGTCCGGCGCAGCAGGCACACCGCGCAGCGGACTGCTGTTTGTCGGCAGGCTCGCGCCTGAGAAGGGCGTCAGCTTGCTGGCAGAGGCTGCCGCCGGCCTGCCCGCGGGCAGCGTTGCAGTGGCTGGCACGGGTCCGCTGGCCGATCAGGTGCGTCAGGCGTCCGGTTTGCGGGCTCTGGGCGGGCTGGCGCCGGTGGCGGTGGCCGAGGCAATGGGCCGGTCGCTGGCCCTGGTGATGCCCAGCTTGTGGTTCGAGAACTTTCCGCGCACCTTGGTCGAGGCCTATGCGGCAGGCCTGCCGGTGATCGCCTCGCGGCTGGGTGCGATGGCCGACTTGGTGCAGGACGGCGTGACCGGCTTGCTGGCCGAGCCGGGCGACGCTGCCGATTGGACCGCCAAGATGCGCTGGGCGCTGGATCACCCGGCGGAGATGGGCCGCATGGGCGCCGCCGCGCGTGCGCGCTATGAGGCGCTGTACACACCGCAGCGCAACCTGGCGCAGTTGCTTGATATCTACGGGCAGGCCCAGGTGCAGGGCGGTATAGATTTCTCGCGCTGACCTGCCGCGGTAGGCCCGGTCACCAACGCGGCAAACAATGTTGGCAGCATCATCGGTAACCTTTTGATCGTCGCTCAGAGTTCAGCAGCCTATGTCCAAACCCGTGTGATCGGGCCCCGGGTTGAGGTTGACCGTTGTTCGGTGCCCGAGACCTGATCTGCCCTGTGCCAGGGTCAGCGCTGCCCCAGGCTGCAGCCGGCGGCGTTCACCACCTGACCCGCGAGCGTGGCGGGGCAGGTGTCGTGGCTGTCGGGTATGCCGTCCATGTCGGTATCCAGCAGGGTGGTGGGCTGCACAAACAGCAGCATCGCGCTGCGTGGGGCCAGGCTGACGGGCCAGGCCAGCGCGCTTTGGCCACTCAGCGCCACGGCCGCAGCGCACATCCCGGCCTGTTGCAGCGCCAGCGGGCATGCCACTTGCCCCGATGTGGCCCCGGCATTGACCACGGCAGCCGTGGTGAACGCCGCCGGCAGCGGCTGCACAGGCACCACCTCGACATTGGCCAGCTTGACGGACGCGCCGGGCAGCAGGCCCTGCACGTCCAGCCGCGCGCCGTTGTCGCCCGTGGCGGCGTCGCGGGCGTTGACGGTCTTGGTCGCCTGCACCACCACGGCGTACCGCGCCATCGTGCGCCCGGCCGTGAAGGTGACGGTGTCGGCGGTGGACAGTGCCTCGTAGCTGTTGGTGCCGCCGCCACCGCGGCGCAGCACCACCTGCACCGGCTGCGCGTCCTGGTCGGCCGTCAGGTCGATGCTGATGCGGTACCACTGACCCGCCACAACACTGAAGTTGGGCGAACTGACCAGCCCGCTGGACCCGCCGGCCTGGTAACGCAGGCAGGGCCCGCTGTCGCAGGTCTGCAGCAGCAGTTGCCCGCTGGGTGCGGTCTCGTTCCAGTGGGTCCAGCCGGCCATGCCAGCCAACAGGCTGCCGTTGGGCACCAGGTTGGTACCCGACGGCGCGACGCTGGCGTAGGGGGTCAGGCTGACGGCGGTGCTGTTGGTGTCCAGAGGCAGAACCGAGCCCACATCCCGTGCCGCGCGCCATTGCGCCACGGTGTACGGCCGTGAGCCGGTGGCGGTGCTGACGACGGCAACCGCTGGCACGACACGGTCGTAGTAGCGGTTACGGTCGAAGCTGCCGAAGCCCTGGGTGCTGCTGAACGACGTCTGCAGCCACAGGCCGATGCTGCCCGGCAGCACCGGCGCGATCTGGTTGTCTTCAACGACGATGCCGAACACGTCGCCGGCGGCGCGATCGCGGTTGCGCGTTGCCTGCAGCCAGATCTGGCTGCGGCGGTTGGCGTACAGCCGGTTGCCGCGCAGTGTGCTGTCTTGCGACACGTGCACCTGTATGCCGTGGTCGGTGTCGATCACGGTGTTGTCCTCCACCAGCGCGCCGGTGGTCGATTCGTCCAGATAGATGCCCTGGGCGGCGCTGCCCTTCTCGGCTGGCGGCTTGCCATGGGTGGTGCCGCGGCTGCGGATCACGGTGTTGCTGCGGATGCTGACGTTGCGGCTGGACCAGGTGTAGATGCCGGCGCAGTCGTCGAGCTGGCTGCACGCGCCATAGACAAGGTTGCCCTGCACTTGGCTGCCGCTGCCCACGCGCACGCCGATGTAGCCGCTGTTGACGATCAGGTTGCCGCTGATGACCGCACGCACGCCCGCGGCGACGGCGGCGTAGGTGGACACGGGCAGCGTTGCCGCCAGCTCGCCGTCCATGCGCACGGCGCTGTCGCGCACCACGCTGTTGCGCAGCGTCAGATCCGACGCCGCCGCTTGCAGGTGGGAGTCACCCTGAACCGCGTCGGCCCCGGTGCGAAGCAGGTCGCTGCTCTCGATCAGCAGCGCCTGGCTGGCGCTGGCCTCGACGCCCACGCCGACCGTGTCTTCGACCAGCAGGCTGCGCAGCTGCACCGCTGTGCTTGAGGTGGCGCGAACCCCCATCCCGACCCGCCGCACGCCGATGCCCCCCAGGGCGACATACGCGCGGCTGGCAAGGTCGACGCCGACAGGCAGCACGGTGGCATAGAGCGGCGCGGTGGGTGCAGTCGCGCCGGGCATCCAGGCCGCCAGGCTGCCGGTGGCGGCGTCGTGAAACCACTCGGTGGCACTGTCCAGCATCCAGCGCTGGCCGACGAGGTAGAAACCGAAGCCCGCGCGGGCGGGGTACCGCGTGGCCGAAGCCAGGCTGATGCGGCCGCTCTCGAACCCGGTCACCCGTGCGTCGTCCATCCACCACGCGTTGGTGCGCAACCGCACGCGGGCGCCGTCCTGCAGGCGCACGCCGGTGGGCAGTTTCAGGTCGTCGGCGGTCACCAGGGTGGTGGTGTTCGGGCTGTCGGCGGCCAGTGCGAGATAAGGCGAAGCCGGCTCTTCGGCCCGGTAACCGCGGTTGGGGTGGTGCGCCACGCGCCAAATTGCAGCGCTGGAGGTGAGTGCAAGCACGGGTTGGTCGACGCGCGCCTCCCAGATGGCGCCGGTCTGCAGGCGCCAACTTGTCGCTGGCAACGTGATGCTGCCGTCGATGGTGGGCCGGGCCGCGCTGCCGCAGCCCGCGGCTGGCGCTGTCACCAGCACCGGGCGCGTGGCCGTGCCGTCGGCCGGGACGCGCAGGGTTTCGTTCCAGGTGCTGCCGCAGGCCAGCACCAGCGTGTCGCCGGGGCCCAGGTCGCTTTGCAGCACGCGGGCCAGGCTTTTCCAGGGGCCGGTGGTGTTGGCCGTGCCTGTCGGCGCAGTAGCGGCGCTGCCGTCGTTGCGGTCGTCGCCGGCCTGGCTGTTGACATGAAAAACGCGCCCGCCCGCCGGCATGGCCAGTGGTGTGGTCGGACCTGGCGCTTCCGGTACCCCTTCCAGCGCCAGGCTGGCGGTGGCGCTTAGCGCGCGTGCGGTGCCGACAGCTTCGCTGTTGCTCGGCGTCGGCGTCTGCAGTGCGGTGTCGCTGCTCACGGCGCCGGCGCTGGTGTCCAGCCCGCTCGCTGCGCCGACCGACGACGCGGGCGCTGTCAGCGGCGCAGTGGCCGCAGTGCTGGTGGGCATGACATCCAGCGCGGTGCTGCCACCGCCGCCGCCGCAAGCGGCCGCACCCACAGCGACCAGGACCGAAGCGATCGCGCTCACGAGCGAGCGCCTTGGTGCGCGCGGCTGCGGGTCATGCTGCCCGAAGGCGCGCAAGTCGAAGGAAATGAGGGGAGAAGACATACCGTTTGCATGGTTCTCGGCCTCCCCTCGGGTTACTTGAATGTCAAAGAAGTGGATGTACAGCGGTATCGGTGCAGGCTCAGCAGGACACGCCACTGCACCGGTGCGAGGTCATGCGCGGCATGCGCAACCTCATGCTGAGCCGACCCAAGACCGACGTCGGCAACGGTTTGGGCGGACAAACCCAGTCGCTCAACGTACCGCGGCCTCGCGCGGGCAGGTTCATCGCCAGGCGCTGCCCAAGGCAGCAACGATCCCGTCGCCAAACCTGCGCGCCATGTTCTGCACCGTGTAGTGCTGCGCATCGGCGCGGGCGCCGGCCGCCAACTGCTGGCGCTTGTCGGGGTCGGCCAGCAGGTCGGTGCAGGCGGCGATGAACGCGGGCAAGTTGTCCGCCGTCATCAGGCCGTTTTCGCCGTGGCGCAAGTAGGCGATTTCGGGCGAATGCAAATTGCAGTCGGTGGTGATCATCGGCAGGCCAGCGGCAAAGGCGTCCAGGACGCCCAGGCCGACCAAACCGGGGTTGAGCATCAGGGTGGCCGCCCGCAGGTACAGGGCCTTGTCTCTGCCCATCTTGCTGCCGACATACCGCAGCCACGGCAAGCGCTGGGCTGCGTCCACGATGTCGCCTTGCGCCGGGCCACTGCCGACAATGATCAGCCGAAAACCAGGAAGTTTTTGCACCAGTGCCTCAGCCGCCTGCAGCAAAAAATCAAGGCGCTTGTCTGGGTAAAGTGACCCGACAAACACGCCCAGAGGCCCGTCGCCCAGCGCCAGTTGCCTGCGCAATGCGGCGATCTCGACACCAGTGACCGATTGACAGTCAGCGATCAGCTGTTGGGTGTCGATTGAGTTTTGTACATCGGTCGTCCGGTCAGACGGAAATCCGGCGGCGTGTACCGTGCGCGCCGACAGGGCGGTGTAGGCAAACCACCACTGCACTTTTTGGGTGGTCCAGTTTTTGAACCGCTCGCGCATGGACATCGGGTTGCTGGCCTGCATATTGCGCCCATGCCCCCAGAACGCCAGCCGGTAGGCCCGGTGGCGGATCAAGGCCAGCAAGTTGAAGACCAGCTTGTTTTCTTGGGTCACGATCACCAGGTCGGCGCTGTTGATCAGCTTGCCTGGGTTTTGCCAGCAAATGCGCTCGCCCGCCCAGTAGGTGCACGGTACAAACTGTGCCCACGGCAGCTTGCCGCTGTCGTTTTTGGTTGATTCGCTCGGTGCGGGGTTGCCGTGTACCACCGCAAAGTCGATGCCGCGCACGGCCAGGTCGGCCTTCATGGCATTGAACAGCGGCACGCGGTAATGCGTCAGGCGGCGCTGGATGCAGACCACGCGTTGCCGGCGCGGAAACGTGCTGGCTGTTGGGTTGGGCTGACCGCCGAACGCGTGGCGGGTTGCGTCCACGATGCCCGCTGCGGCATTCTTGAAGCTGTATGGCTCAACCGCTTTGCGCGCCGCCACTGACATGCGCTGGTGCAGCGGGCCGTCAGTCAGCAGGCGGGTCACGGCGCCAGACCATGCACCCAGGTCCAGCGGCAAGACAAAGCCATTGATGCCGTCGCGCACCAGTTCATCGGCCACGCCGGCATGGGGCGACACCACCACCGGCACCCCGGCCAGGCAGGCTTCATTGGCGACAACGCCCCATGGGTCCCAAAGTGTCGGGAACACAAAAACCCGGGCTCGGGCAAACCATCCAGGAATGTCGCTTTGCGACACGTGCCCGGCAAAGACCACATCCAGATTGCTGTTGTTGGCGCGGGCCTGCGCCCGCAGCGCACCCTCTAGCGGGCCATCACCCAGCAGCGCAATCCGCACACGCCGCCCGAGTGTTTGCGCGACTTGCGAGGCCACTTTGATGGCGAAGTCTGCGTTCTTGATCGGCACCAGGCGCCCGGAAAACAGCAGGTCGATGTCACGCCCCGGGTCGATGGGCAGGCGCCAAGGGACCGACTCATTGGCGCACAGGGGCGAAAAATGGATTCGGGCGTCGTCGATGCCGTAGCCGCGAAACAACCGCCTGCCGCCCTCGCTGGCGGCGATGAAGGTGCGTGAGCCCGAAAACACCAGACGTCGCACCACACCGTGCGCCCAACTGAGGCCCGCCTCGGACAACGTGGTGCCGTCCGTCATGGCAATGTGTCGGCATGCATTGACGGTGGTGTAGGCAAACGCAGCGAGGTGCAGCGGGTTGAACCCGGTGGTGATCACGACATCGGGCTTAAATGCTGAGAGTCCTGGCAAAAGATCAGGGGCGTGGTGGATGTAGCGCCCGGCCCGCTCGAAGACGCTGCCATTCAGGAACACATGGTCGTGTTCAAAAGCCGGCAAATCCCACTGGCGATTGGCTTCTGTTTGTGAGGCATAAAACACCCGCAGAACAATGCCATCACTTGCGCTGACCCTGTTGTAGACCGGCACCCGGTACGGGGCCGGTATGTTGGTGACGATGGCCAGACGGATGTCGCGTTGCAGGGGACGCAACGGATTGGGGAGAGGCATCGGCGGCAGAAGCGTGCGGTGGGTGATTGGCGCCAGCCCGCCGTTTGCGGGGGTGCTGAGCTTCTATGCTATCTGCAGTGGTATGCACGTTTGATGGCAGACCACCGCGGATTTCGATGGGTCAGTCCAGCAGGACGTCAGACGACGCGGTGGCATTGAAGGTGGCTGACCCACTGGCGGCCGACGCCAAATACCCTGCGGTGACCAGGCTGGCGAGCCGGTTGACCAGCGACAGCGCGAACTCCCACCAGGTGTCGAACGGATGGCCTGACACCACGGCGCTTGCCAGGATGAGTGCACTGGCGATGAAAGCCAAGGTCAACGCCTTGCGCCATCCGCACAGCCAGCCCACCAAGACCACAGGCAGCAAGTAAAGCCCCCAAGGGCAGATTTGCGGCCCGGTCAGCATGTCCAGCGCCGCAATTGGCAGGCTGAGCAAGACCAACACACCGAGCAGTTGGTGCTTGCCGTTCCAGAAGGCTGTCAGCGTCATAGTTCGAGAGCGGGGGATGAAAACCAGACTCTTGTCGGCCTTGCAAGTTGGGCCTGGAAGTCCATTTGAAGCCTCATTTTAAGGTGAACTCCTAGGATTTATCCTAGGCGCCGCGGGTCGTGAAGTTTTGTGACGGGGGGTGGTTCGACGCGCTTGCGTTCGCCTGGCCGGTCAACGCCGTTGCAGCAATTGGCGCGCGGACAGCAGCATGAAAACGCTGTTCGTGACGAGATAGCGTTTCCAGAGCCTGCCGGGCTCACTGGCCAGGCGGTGCAGCCATTCAAGGCCGCGGTTGCGCATCCACAACGGCGCACGGCTGACGGTGCCCGCATGAAAATCAAACGCCGCCCCCACGCCAATCATCACGGCGTGAATCCGGCCGCGGTGCGCTGCCATCCACAGCTCTTGCTTCGGGCACCCCAGGCTGACCCAGACCGTGCCGGCACCCGACGCGTTGATGCGGTCCACGGCCGCAGCGTCTTCATCAGCCGTCAGCGCCCTGAACGGCGGTGATTCAGCGCCGGCTATTCGCAAGCGGGGCCAACGGGCCAGCAGCTGCCGTTGCAGCGCGTCAAGCGTGGCCTGGGTGCTGCCGTAGAGGTAAATCGCCTCGCCATGCTGTGCGGCCTGCGCGCAGTAGTCCAGCATCAGGTCGGGACCGCAGACACGTTGCTGCCGGGGTGCGCCCAGTTGGCGCAACATCCACGCAATCGGCGCGCCATCGGGTGTGGCCATGTCGGCATCGGCTATGGCCGCACAAAACGCCGGGTCGGTGGTGGTGGTCACCAGCGAATGGGCATTGCAGATACACACCACCCGGCTCTGCTGCGCGTCAGCCCAAGCCTTGATGCGTTGCACGGCTTGAGCCGCCGTGGTGACGTCTATGGCTGCGCCCAGCACAGGCAAGGTTTGGCGGGCGGCGGTCACTGGGGCGTTTTGTGGCATGCGCGGGTGGCTACGCGGACCAGCGGCTGCAATTTGCCGGTCCATCGCAGCACTTTAGCCGACGCCCTGTGACGGTTGTTCGGGCTGCCCGCACTTGCGGTTGCAGCGCAGCCCAGGGTTGGCTGCGTGTTGTCGCGTAACGGGCTGGACTGGGCCCGGGGCGCCGTTATTCGGCGACCAGGGGCAGCGGCGTGCGGGTGGCGCTGTCAGGCCGCTACTTCGGTTCTGCAGCCTCAAACAAACCCCAGCCCCCCCGGCGCAAAGTTGCCGACGTTGGGCAGCACATACGGGATCTCGGCGGCTGACAGCCCCATCCAGCTGGCCATCGTGCTGGCCATCTGCGTGACCGATGTGCTGGGCAGCAGCCGGCCCGAGCCCAGGTCGTCCGCCGTGTTCAGCGCGGTGGTGGGGAACTTGCCGTAGACCGCGCGGCCCTTGACCGCGCCGCCCGCCACAAAGTGGTGGGATCCCCAGCCGTGGTCGCTGCCGTCGCCGTTGCTGGACAGCGTGCGGCCAAAGTCGGACGCGGTGAACAGGGTCACGTTGTTGGCCAGGCCCAGGCTGGCCACTGCGGTCATGAAGTAGTCCACCGAATGCGCCACCCGCGCCATCAGGCTGGGTTGGTCGCGCATCTGGTTGTTGTGGGTGTCGAACCCGCCCATCGACACCATGAACACCTGCCGCCGCATGCCCATGGACTGGCCGGCGCCGATCATGCGGGCCACCATGCGCAGCTGTTTGGCCAGGCTTTCCTTGTCCAGTGTCGTGATGCCGCCGCTGCCCAGTGCAATGGCTGTGGCGGGAATGGCCGGCACGGTGGTGGCGGCCAGCGCGGTCTTGAGCATGGCCTCGGCGGCGATGCCGCGCTGCACAACGCGGGTGTATTCGGCCTGCAGCAGGGTGTCGCCGGTGGCGGCCAGCGTGCGCCGCAGCACGCTGCCGGCGGTGGACGAGCCCTGCACCGAGCCGGCGTCCAGGCTGCGGGTGCTGACCGGGCCGTCCAGCCCCACCTGGTACTGCGTCACGCTGCTGCCGGACAAGAACACCGCATTGCCGCTGGCCGACACGGCAGTAAACACCGGCTGCTGGTTGGCCGACATCAGCACGTCACCCATGCGCCCGCCCCAGCCCGACCGGGCGCCTTCGGGCGAGAGTGACTGCCAGGTGGACTGCTGGTCGTTGTGCGAGAACAGCTTGGCCGGCAGGTTGGTGCCGGCCACAAAGTCGGCCTTGGTGACGGGCCGCTGCAGCGTGCCCACATTGGCCACCACCGCGGCGCGGCCGGCCTCGTAGAGCTTTTGCAACGGCGCCAGGTCGGAGGGCATGGCAAAGCTGCGGCCGCTGCCCTGGGTGGTGGCGGTGATCGGCTGCAGCAAGGTGCTGGGCCAGGCCAGCTCTCGCCGGGCGGTGGTGTACTCGGCGTAGCCGGTGATGTCCACAGGCACCACCCAGTTGTGCATGTCACTGCCGCCGGACATGAACAGGCAGACCACGGCCTTGTAGCCCGAGGTGTCGGCGGCAAGGGCTTGCTGCGACGACAGCGCGGCCATGCCGGCCAGGCCCATCGCCAGCGGCGCGCTGAAGCCCTGGGCGGTGGCGGTGGCGGCCAGGCCGGCCGAGGCGTTGAGAAAATGGCGGCGGGATTGGTTCATGGTCATTTCAGCGTTGCACCAGGTATTCAGGGGACGACATCGCAACCAGCACGGCCACGCGCGCCCGGTTCAGGTGGCTGGCGGCGTCTGACCCGCCCACGCCGCCAACCGCGTCCAGCAGGTTCAGCTGCAATGCGCGCGACATGCGGCCGTTGAACAGCAGCAGGTTCAGGTTCTGGATCAGGCCGTCCACATTGCCAGCGGCGGCCAGTGCGGTTTGCGGCGCCAGCGTGCTGCGCACGTCGCTGGTGCTGCCGGTCCAGCCCAGGCCGTAACCCACCATCGTGTTCACCTCGTTCACCCAGGTGGCGGTGGTGGACTCGTTGACGATCTGGAACTCCGGCGCGGTGGCGCCGGTGTCTGCCAGCCGGGTGTTGGGGGGCACGTAGCCGGGGCGGAAATAGCCAAATACCGACGGCGCACTCAGGGCCCGTTCGGACATCGACTCCAGCTGCCAGGCCATCATGAATTCACCCGTCCCCGAGGTGGCGGCAAAGGCGCGCATCCAGTGGGCCACGCGCAGGACTGGCTCACGCAGCTTGCCAAAGCCGGGCGCAGGCAGCGTGCGGGCTTCGGTGTCGGTCAGGATGGCGCGCACCACCGCGCCCAGGTCGCCGCGCACGCCCCGGCCGTTGTTGTTGAAGGCGGCAGCAACCCGCGCCACATAGGCCGGGCTGGGGTTGCTGGTGACCAGGCGCTGGATCAGCTGGCGCCCGATGAACGGCCCGACATTGGGGTGGCTGAACAGCGCGTTCAGCGCCAGCCGCACCGCCTCGTTGGCGTGGGTGTTGGCGGGGATGGTCACCGCCCACGGCTTGCCGGCAAACAGCTGGCTCTCGCCGGTGGCGTGCTGGCCGGGGTAGGGTTTCATGCGTTGCAGGTCGATGCGCTGGTCGGTGGCCAGCTTCAGCCCCGGGCTGCCCCACAGGAAGTTCTGCGTTGTGAGCTGCGCGTCCGGAAACCCCCAGCTCCAGCCGGTGAACACCCGTGCCATCGCCATCACGTCGGCGTTGCTGTAGGTCTCGATCGGCTTGCCGGTGCTGTCCAGCGCGGCTGTGCCGTCAGCGTTGAGCTGCTGCAGGCCGATCGAGAACAACTGCATCAGCTCGCGCGCAAAGTTCTCGTCAGGCTGCAGGCCGGTGGCCGGGTTGGCCATGCGGTTGCGCAGGTGCGACATGTAGATGCCCATCATCGGGCTCAGTGCCATGTCCTCCAGCAGGTTGCGGTAGTTGCCAAAGGCCTGCTGGTTGAGTGTGTCCAGGTACTGCGCATAGCCCCGGGCGTGGTGCCAGAGGCTGGAGTCGGCCTGCGACACCATGAAGGTCTGGTGCAGCGCAAACACCACCCGCTGGCGCAACTGGTCGGGTCGGTTGGCCGCGTTGGCCCAGAAGCGCTGGCTGACCCATTGCGCGGTGTAGTTGGCGCCACCCGGCCGGTAAGCGTCACCCAGGTCGTACTTTTGCTGGATGTAGGGCACGTAGCTGGCCACAGCGGGCATCGCCAGTTGCTCGTTCAGCCAGGCGGCCTGGCCCAGGCTGACAACCCGGGCGATGTCCGCCGATGTCGGGCCGAAACTGGCCTGCTGCAGCAGGCGGGCGGCCTCTTGCTGGACCGCGCTGGGGGCGGCTGCTGCGGTGGTGCTGGGCCAGGTCAGGCGCAGGGCGCCGCTCCAGGCCAGGTCACCCCGGCCGGCGATCACGTCCAGGCCGTCGAAGGCCTTGGCGCCCTGGCCGCGGTCGTAGGTGCTGCCGGGTGCGGTGGGCAGCACGCTGCTGGTGCCGTCTTGCAGGTAGGCGACATACAGATTGCGGTCGGCACCGCTGATGACGGCATCGTTGGTGAACACCACGTCCACCTTGGCGCCGGCCAGCGGTGCGTTGACCGTGAAGCTGTAGTCGGTCATGGTGGTGGCGCGCACCTCGACCTTGCCGACGGCGCTGCCATTGATGCGCAGCTCCATGACCGGGCCGACATTGCCGGCCAGTGAGCCGCTGGCGCGGACCGTGAGGCTGGTGGTGGCGCTGTGCGCGGGCGCGCCGGCCAGCAAGGCCCCGGCGGCCAGCGTGATGAGTGAGGTTTTCAAGGTGGGCATGGGCGGTGGTGGCTGGAGCGGAGGAGCCGCATGCCACTATTTCGCCATGTCCTGCTGCGCAGCAACGGAGGACTTGTAAGGTGCCGTGACAGGAACCCTATCGATTTCCGTCTTGTCAACCCCTAATGTGAGGGGGTGGGTCCGCTGGGTGTCAATCCGAGGCGCCGGCGGCGGGTAAATTTTTGTGCGCTTGTGCGCGCTTGCCTGCAAGCGGGCCGGACCACCGACAAGTGCCAGGCTGCGCAACGCTGTGCCAGACAGCCCAGACGGCGCGCCTGGGCCCTGCGCACGCGGCGTTTGCGGCAACGTCTGCTGACAGTGTTTCTGGACGTGCCGGCGCGGTTGTTGCGCTCAGGCTGCAGCCGGCATGGGCGCGCTTGGCCAGCGGGGTACAGGTGCGTGCCGACCCGAGCAGATCAGCCGGCACGCACCGGCGCGCGGTTGTCAGGCTGGCGGAGCCGCGGCGTTGCTGCGTGCAAACTCGGCGTAGGCCACCGCCAACCCGGCGTCCAGCGGGGTGCTGGCCACCCAGCCGGCCGAGCGCAGCAGCCCCACATCCATCAGCTTGCGCGGTGTGCCGTCGGGCTTGCTGCTGTCGTAGACGATGCTGCCAACGTAGCCCACCACCTGGGCCACGCTGGCGGCCAGCCCGGCAATCGTGACGTCGTCGCCGACACCGATGTTGACCAGCGGCGGCTCGAAGCGGCCGGTCACGCTCTCGTCGCTGCCCAGCAGGGCGTTGTAGCGGTCGTACGACAGGTTCATCAGGTAGACGCAGGCATCAGCCATGTCGTCGCTGTACAAGAACTCACGCCGCGGCGTGCCGGTGCCCCAGACGGTGACGGTGGCTGCGCCGCTGCATTTGGCCTCATGAAACTTGCGGATCAGCGCCGGGATCACGTGGCTGTTGGTCGGGTGGTAGTTGTCGCCCGGGCCATACAGGTTGGTGGGCATGGCGGCCAGGTAGCGCGTGCCGTACTGGCGGTTGTAGCTCCAGCACATTTCCACGCCGGCGATCTTGGCCAGCGCGTAGGGCCGGTTGGTGGGCTCCAGCGGGCCGGTAAGCAGCGCGCTCTCCTTCATCGGCTGGGGTGCCAGCTTGGGGTAGATGCAACTCGACCCCAGAAACAGCAAACGCTGCACGCCAGACAGGTAGGCCGCGTGGATCAGGTTGGTCTGGATTGCCAGGTTGTCGCGGATGAACTCGGCCGGGTACGCGTTGTTGGCCACGATGCCGCCCACCTTGGCCGCCGCCAGGAACACAAATTCGGGCCGTTCGGCCTCGAAGAAGGCGCGGGTGGCGCGCTCGTCGGTCAGGTCCAACTCGGCGTGGGTGCGCAGCAGCAGGTTGCTGTGGCCGGCGGCTTGCAGCCGGCGCAGGATGGCGCTGCCCACCAGGCCGCGGTGGCCGGCGATGTAGATGCGGGAGGAGGGGGTCATGGTCGTGGACTCGGTCCGAGTTCTTCCAACAATCGGGTAACTGCCTTGAGCAGTTCGGGCGCGTTCTCCTGCTGGACTCGCCACACCTTGGCGTCGCTCAAGCCGGTGTGGCCAAGGCCTGCGGCAGGACCCAGCGGTATGCAGGCGGGTCGCGTTTCATGCCGCGTAGACGTGCCGGCGGCGTCAGCGCGCAGACCTGCTCACTCGTGGTGGTCGTAGGCCTGAAACCCCGCCAGCTTGATCAGGCTGTCGCGCCGCGCCGCGGTGTAGTCGCTCTCGACCATCTCGCGCACCAGCTCATCGAACGTGGTGGTGGGGGTCCAGCCCAGCTTGGCCTTGGCTTTGCTCGGGTCGCCCAGCAGGGTTTCGACCTCGGTCGGGCGGAAGTAGCGCGGGTCTACCTTGACCACCACGTCGCCGGGCTTGCACTTGGCCCGCATGTCGCCCTTGCTGGCTTGGACCCGCGTGACCACGCCGACCTCGTGTTCGCCCTCGCCCTTGAACTCGATGGTGATGCCCAGCTCCAGCGCGGCACGCTCGACAAACTGGCGCACGCTGTACTGGACGCCGGTGGCGATGACGAAGTCCTCGGCCACGTCTTGCTGCAGCATCAGCCACTGCATCTGCACGTAGTCGCGGGCATGGCCCCAGTCGCGCAACGCGCTCATGTTGCCCAGGTACAGGCAGTCTTGCAGGCCCAGCGCGATGCGGGCCACCGCACGGGTGATCTTGCGGGTGACAAACGTCTCGCCGCGCAGCGGGCTTTCGTGGTTGAACAAGATGCCGTTGCAGGCATACATGCCGTAGGCTTCACGGTAGTTGACGGTGATCCAGTAGGCGTACATCTTGGCCACCGCGTAGGGGCTGCGCGGGTAAAACGGCGTGGTCTCTTTTTGCGGTATTTCTTGCACCAGGCCGTACAGCTCGCTGGTGGACGCCTGGTAGAAGCGGGTCTTCTTCTCCAGCCCCAGGATGCGGATGGCTTCCAGCAGGCGCAACGTGCCGATGCCGTCGGCATTGGCGGTGTACTCGGGCGTCTCGAAGCTGACGGCCACGTGGCTCATCGCACCCAGGTTGTAGATCTCGTCGGGCTGCACCTGCTGCACGATGCGGATCAGGTTGGTGCTGTCCGACAGGTCACCGTAATGCAGCTTGAAGCGCTGGTGATCGACATGCGGATCCTGGTACAGGTGGTCGATCCGGTCGGTATTGAACAAGCTGGCGCGGCGCTTGATGCCGTGCACCTCGTAGCCCTTGTCGAGCAACAGCTCGGCCAGGTAAGCGCCATCTTGGCCGGTCACGCCAGTGATCAGTGCAGTCTTCATGTTGGGGGTGTGCAAAGGCGGAAAAACAGCGAGCATACCGTGCGCATCAGGGTCAACCCGTGACAGTTTCGGGGCTGGGCTGGCGCGTTGTGGCCGGCGCAATTCAGAACTTTGCCCGCCTTCGGGCGGCTGTGCAGCCCGGACCGTCACGCGCCGGCCCTACAGTGGGCGGATGACCTGCCCGCAAGTCCGCCCATGACACGCCCTGAATCAACGCCCGCGCTGCTGGTCGCGCTGTCCACGCTCGCCCGCCAGGCCGGTGCTGTGATCATGGCGGTTTACGCCACCGATTTTGCGGTGCAGGGCAAGGCGGATGCCTCGCCGGTGACCGAGGCCGACCAGCGCGCCGAGTCGGTGATCCTGGCCGGGCTGGCGGCGCTGGCCCCGGACATCCCGGTGGTGGCCGAAGAAGCCGTGGCCGCCGGCCACACGCCCGAGGTGGGTGACCGCTTCTGGCTGGTGGACCCGCTGGACGGCACCAAGGAGTTCATCCAGCGCAATGGCGAGTTCACCGTCAACATCGCGCTGATCGAACACGGCCTGCCGGTGCTGGGCGTGGTGCTGGCGCCGGCTTTGGGGCCGCAGGGGCGTTTGTGGGCCGGTGCGGTGGGCTTTGGCGCCACGCAAGAGGACGCGTCGGGCCGCCGCAGCATGGCTTGCCGCCCGGTGCCGGCCGACGGCCTGACGGTGCTGGCCAGCCGGTCGCATGGCGACGCCGCGGCGTTGGACGCTTTTTTGGCAGGCCACCTGGCCGGGCGCCGGGTGGCGGCCGTCAGCACTGCGGGGTCGTCGCTCAAGCTGTGCCTGCTGGCCGCCGGCCAGGCCGACCTGTACCCCCGGCTGGGCCGCACGATGGAATGGGACATCGCTGCCGGCCATGCCGTGCTGGCCGCCGCCGGGGGCCGGGTGTGCCGGGTGGACGACGGTGCGCCGCTGCGCTATGGCAAGCCCGGCTTCGAGAATCCGCACTTTTTTGCCACCGGGCTGTGACAGCCCGGGGCTGGCCGAAGGGCCTGGTCAAACATCGAGTCAGCACGCCGCCCGATGGACCGCAGCAGACAGAGGGCAGCACATGAAGGGCAGCACATGAAGGACAGCACATGAAAGTCTTGGTCACCGGCGCAGCCGGGTTCATTGGCATGCACGTGGCCGAGCGGCTGCTGGCGCGTGGCGATGCGGTGGTGGGGCTGGACAACCTCAACGACTACTACGACCCGCAGCTCAAACTGTCGCGCCTGGCGCGCCTGCAGGCCACACCGGGCTTTGAGTTTGTCAAGGCCGACATCGCTGACCGGGCCACCATCGCCAGCCTGTTCGAGCAGGGCGGGTTCGACCGGGTGGTGCACCTGGCGGCCCAGGCGGGGGTGCGCTACTCGCTGATCAACCCGCATGCCTACGTGGAGTCCAACCTGGTCGGCTTTGTCAACATCCTGGAGGGTTGCCGCCACCACAAGGTGGCGCACCTGGCGTATGCCAGCAGCTCCAGCGTCTACGGTGGCAACACCGCGCTGCCGTTTGCCGAGGCGCAGGGCGTGGACCATCCGGTCAGCCTGTATGCCGCCACCAAAAAGGCCAATGAGCTGATGGCGCACACCTACAGCCACCTCTACGGCCTGCCGTGCACGGGGCTTCGCTTTTTCACGGTTTACGGTCCGTGGGGCCGGCCGGACATGGCGCTGTTCTTGTTCACCCGGGCAATGATCGAGGGCAAGCCGATCCAGGTCTTCAACCACGGCCGGATGCAGCGCGACTTCACCTACATCGACGACATCGTCGAGGGCGTGCTGCGTGTGCTGGACCGGGCGCCAGTGGCTGACGCCACCTTCGACGCCGCCGCGCCCGATCCGGCGCGCTCCTGGGCGCCGTACCGGGTGTTCAATATCGGCAACCAGGGGCCAGCGCAGTTGATGGACTTCATCGCCGCGGTCGAGCAGGCGGTGGGCTGCACGGCGGTCAAGACGTTTTTGCCGATGCAGCCGGGCGATGTGCAGGCCACCTACGCCGACGTGCAACACCTGACCGACTGGACCGGGTTTTCACCCGGCACGCCGATCACCGAGGGTGTGGCGCGTTTTGTGGCCTGGTACCGGCAGTATTACGGCGTGTGAGCCGGCGCCAGCGCTCAGCCCGCCGGGCGCACGCAGGGGTTCATGCGGGTCATCGTCGCCGGGCCGTAGATCATGGCAAATGCCACGTCCTTGGCATCACGCCCGCTGGCAATGCGCACCAGGTCGTCCAGCGGTGACATCCGGGTCGCATCAAACAACACCCAGCTGCCGCCAAGGTAGGCCTCGAACACCGCATGAAAGTCGGGCGGCGGCTCGTCGAAATTGGCATAGCCCACCACCAGCCGGGCCGGGATGTTCAACGCGCGGCAGAACGTGACGCCCAGGTGCGCGAAATCCCGGCACACCCCGCGGCGGTGCACAAACACGTCGCGTGCGGTGGTGGTGCTGGTGGTCGTGCCGATCTCGTAGTCGACATTGTTGTGGATCCAGTCGCAGATTGCCGCCACCCGCGCATGGCCGTGCGGCAGGCCGCCGAACAGGGTTTGGGCGTCTTGCGAGAGCAGGTCTGATTCGCAGTAGCGCGTGGGCATCAGGTAGTGCAGCAAGTCGTCGGGGATTTGCGCAATCGGCAACTCGGCGGCAGCCCCGTCCACCGGCCAGGGCGTGCGCTGCACCTGGGCCTGGTAGTGCAACTCAAACGGTCCATCCAGCATCTGCACCCGCAAAAAGCGCTGGCCCAGCACCGGGTCGGCAAAGATGTGCACCGGTTGCGGCGGTGTCAGCACCAGCGATTCGGACAGCACCCGCTGGTCAGGGCCGTTCAGCGCATGGATCTGGAACAGGAAGTCGGTGGGGCCGTTGACCAGGTAGGTCAGCGTGCAGTCGACATCAAAGGTCTTGCCGACACTTGGGGCATTGGTAGGTGCAGTTGCTGATGCAGATGCATTGGCAGCATCGGCGAGCGGCAGCGGCAGCGACAGCGACAGGGTGGGCAGGGGGCTCATGGTTGAACTTGGGGCGATGCCGGGCGCGGCAACACCTTATTTCAAGTCATGCGCTGGCTGTCCGCCATCAGTCCGGCCGCTGCGCCGCGGTAGGAGAACGCGCCACCGTGCGCGCGCCCGCCGGGCAAGCGGTCAAAACGCCTTTTCGCGCAGCACTTGCAGCAGGTACTGGCCGTAGCCGTTCTTTAGCATCGGCTGGGCCTGTTGCGCCAGCTGGTCGGCGGTGATCCAGCCGCTGCGGTAGGCAATCTCCTCCGGGCAGGCCACCTTCAGGCCCTGGCGCCGTTCCAGCGTGGCAATGAACTGGCCGGCCTCCAGCAGGCTGTCGTGGGTGCCGGTGTCCAGCCAGGCATAGCCCCGGCCCATGATCTCGACGTCCAGCTCGCCTTGTTGCAGGTAGGTGGCGTTGACGGTGGTGATCTCCAGTTCACCGCGTGCACTCGGCTGGATGCTGGCGGCGATGTCGCAGACCTGGTGGTCGTAAAAGTACAAGCCGGTGACGGCGTAGTTGCTCTTCGGCGCCACGGGTTTTTCTTCGATGCTGAGCGCGTGTTTGTGGGCGTCGAACTCGACCACGCCGTAGCGCTCGGGGTCGGTCACGTGGTAGGCAAACACCGACGCGCCGGTGCTGCGGGCGTCGGCACGCTGCAGCAGGGTGGCAAAGTCGTGGCCGTAGAAGATGTTGTCGCCCAGCACCAGCGCGCTGGGGTGGCCGCCCACAAATTGGCGGCCCAGGATGAAGGCCTGCGCCAGGCCGTCCGGGCTGGGCTGCACGCAGTAGCTGATGTTCAGGCCCCAGCGGCTGCCGTCGCCCAGCAGCGACTCGAAGCGCGGGGTGTCTTGCGGCGTGCTGATCAGCAAGATGTCGCGGATGCCGGCCAGCATCAGCGTGCTGAGCGGGTAGTACACCATCGGCTTGTCATAGACCGGCAGCAACTGCTTGCTGATGGCCAGGGTGGCGGGGTGCAGACGGCTGCCGGAGCCGCCGGCCAGGATGATGCCTTTGCGTTGCATGGGGAGTCCTTGCGAGGAATTGGGCTGCTGCTGGCGCGGCAGGGGTCGGCTGGGTGGCCGTTTTTGTGGTCGTGTTTGTCGCCGGACTTCAGCCGTACTGCTTGTCGACCCAGGCCCGGTAGGCGCCGCTCTGCACGTCGGCCACCCAGTCGCTGTGGGCCAGGTACCACATCACCGTCTTGCGGATGCCGGTCTCGAAGGTCTCGGCCGGGCGCCAGCCCAGTTCGCGTTCGATCTTCTGGGCGTCGATCGCGTAGCGGCGGTCGTGGCCGGGCCGGTCGGTCACATAGCTGATCAGCCGGGCGTACGGCCCCGCAGGGTCGGGCCGCAACCCGTCGAGCAGGGTGCACACGGTCTTGACGATGTCGATGTTGGCTTTTTCGTTCCAGCCACCGATGTTGTAGGTCTCACCCAGCCGGCCGCCGGCCAGCACGGCACGGATGCCGCTGCAGTGGTCGGTCACATACAGCCAGTCGCGGATTTGCTGGCCGTCGCCGTACACCGGCAGCGGCTTGCCGGCCAGCGCGTTGACGATCATCAGCGGGATCAGCTTCTCGGGGAAGTGGTACGGGCCGTAGTTGTTCGAGCAGTTGGTCGTGACCACCGGCAGGCCGTAGGTATGGAACCAGGCGCGCACCAGGTGGTCGCTCGCCGCCTTGCTGGCCGAATAAGGGCTGTTCGGTTCGAAGCCGTGGTTCTCGGTAAAGGCCGGCTCGCCCGGAGCGAGCGAACCGTAGACCTCGTCAGTCGAGACATGATGAAAGCGGAAGGCGGCGCGGCAGTCGTCATCCAGCGCCGACCAGTAAGCGCGCGCTGCTTCGAGCAGCATGAACGTCCCTTCGACATTGGTCTTGATGAAGGCGCCAGGGCCGTGGATGCTGCGGTCCACATGACTTTCCGCAGCGAAATGGACGATCGCGCGCGGCCGGTATTCAGCGAGCAGCCGATCGAGCACCGCACGGTCGGTGATATCACCCTTGACGAAGATATGGCGCAGGTCGCCCGCCAAGCTGCGCAGGCTTGCGAGGTTGCCTGCGTAGGTGAGCGCA
>JBKJKU010000074.1:0-5889 GCA_046597355.1 Aquabacterium sp. | reverse complement strand
CGAGAGCTGCAGGTCCACCTCTTCCTGCAGTTCGCGCAGCGCGGTTTGTTCGGGCGTCTCGTCGCCGTCGATGCGCCCACCCGGCAACGCCCACTGGCCGGCATGGCCGCGCAGGCTTTTGGCGCGGCGGGTCAGGATCAACGCGGCCTCGGTGCTCCAGTGGCCGCTGCGCTGCAGGCCGCGCTGCAAACCCCAAATCGCCGAGCCGGGGCCCTCATCGGTGATGACCAGCGCCACGGCGGCGCGTTTCAGCCCGGTCTCGTCAGGTGCGTGGTGCGACCAGCCGGCCAGGGCGCTGGCCACCTGGTCACGCAAGGCCGCATCGCGCTGCATCAGCGCGTCTCGTCGGCAAACACCGGTGCGCGTTTTTCCAGGTTGGCACGCACCGCCTCCAACTGGTGGGCGGCGCCCATCAAGGCCACCTGCTCCACCGATTCGGCCATCAGCAGCGCGGCCGCGCTGTCGTCCAGCGTGCGGCTGGCCAGGTTCATCAAACGCTTGTTGGCGCGCAACGCGCTGGGGCTGCGCTGCGCCATCGCCTGGGCCATCGCCAGAGCCTCGGCCAGCGGGTCGGCACAGACCCGGGTGGCCAGGCCCAGCGTCACCGCCTCCTCGCCCAGCACCACCCGGCCGGTGTAGCACAGCTCGCGGGCATGGTCGTCGCGCACCAGGCCGCGCATGAGCGCAACGCCCGCCATGTCGGGCACCAGGCCCCACTTGATCTCCATCACGCTCATCTTCACGTCCGCGGTGACGAGCCGGATGTCGGCACCCAGCGCCAGCTGCAGGCCACCGCCAAACGCCACGCCGTGCACGGCGGCAATCACCGGTACCGGCAGCTCACGCCAGCCCAGGCCCAGAAACTGCGGCGAGTTGGCAATGCCGTGGGTGCGTGGCCGCAAGTCGCGCAGGCCGCCGGGCTCACCGGCACTGATCTTGGCCATGCGGCCCATGTCCAGCCCGGCGCAAAAAGCCTTGCCCTCACCGTGCAACACCACGGCGCGCAGGCCGGGCTCGGCTTTGAGCCGGATGATCGCCGCGGCCAGCGCGTCGAACATCTCGAAGTCGAGCGCGTTCATCTTGTCGCCGCGCACCAGGCAGACGTCGGCAACGCCGTGGGTGTCGATCTCGATCTTGACGCGGTGGTCCATGCGGGTCTCCAGGGAGCAAGCTGTCGATTTTGTCAGCGCGTCGTTGCAGTGGCTTGTCACTTACGCGCAGCAACCGGGCAGTGGCAGGGCAGCAGCAGCGCCACGTCAATCCGCCTGGATATGGGCAGCGCGCACCACCCGCCCCCATTTCGCCAACTCGGCCGACAGGAAGCGGCCGAACTCGTCGGCGCTGTTGGGCGCGGCCTCGGCGCCGGCGTCATGCAGCCGGGCCTTGACGTCGGGCAGGGCCAGCACCCGGGCGATGTCCTGGCTGAGCCGGGCCGCCACGTCCTTGGGTGTGCCGGCGGGTGCGACAAAGCCGGCCCAGGAGTAGGCCTCGTAGCCGGGCAGGCCGGCCTCGGCAAAGGTGGGCACGGCCGGGAACAGCTCGCTGCGCTGGGCCTGCGCCACGCCCAGCGCCCGAACCTTGCCGGCGCGCACCTGCGGCAATGCGGTGGGCGCGTCGGCAAACATCAGCTGCACCTGGCCGCCCAGCAGGTCGCCCATGGCCGGCGCGCTGCCTTTGTAGGGCACATGCAGGATTTGGGTGCCGGCTTGCAGGTTGAACAACTCACCCGCCAGGTGGGTGCCGCCGCCATTGCCAGAACTGCCGTAACTGAGCTTGCCCGGTGAGCGCTTGGCCAGCGCAATCAGCTCGGCCAGGGTCTTGGCCTCGACCGAGGGGTGCGCCACCAGCACGATCGGGAATCGCGCGCCGAAACTCAGCGGCACAAAATCTTTTTCGATGTCGTAGGGCAGCTTGGGCTTGAGACTGGGCAGCACGGTGTGGTGGATGCTGCAGACCAGCACGGTATA
The DNA here is from genome assembly GCA_046597355.1 of Aquabacterium sp. Lineage (GTDB taxonomy): Bacteria > Pseudomonadota > Gammaproteobacteria > Burkholderiales > Burkholderiaceae_C > Pseudaquabacterium. The sequence goes on along the minus strand of JBKJKU010000074.1, from coordinate 3,922 downwards.
ACCATCGGGCGGGGATTTGGCGGCGTTGTCAGCACCCACCTGGCCGCCGGCGCCGGGCCGGTTGTCCACCACCACGGTCTGGCCCCAGGCCTCGGTCAGGCGCTGCGCCACGGTGCGCGCCACCGTATCGACCGGACCACCCGGCGGAAACGGCACCACCAGCCGCACCGGCCTGGCCGGAAAGGCCTGGCTCCAGGCTGGTGCTGCCGGCAGCGCGGCCAGCCCGAGACCGAGCGGCGCGGCCAGCAGCAGCTGGCGCCGTTGAAGTTGGTTCATGCCGTGTGGCCTCCTGACAGGGTGTAGTTCGGGGCGCGCTTTTCCAGAAAGGCGGTCAGCCCCTCCTTGAAGTTGCCGTCGCGGGTGGCCAGCATCTGGTTGCGGTCTTCCATCGCCATTACCGACTCCATGCTGTTGCCGTCGATGGCGTGGCCCAGCGCCTCCTTGGTCAGGCTCAGGCCCAGCGGCGTGGCGTTGAGCATCTCCTGCGCCAACGCACGGGCCTCGACCAGCAACCCGTCCCAGGGCGCAACACAGCTGACCAGACCGAGCTGGTAGGCGCGCTCAGCGCTCATGAACCGGCCAGTCATCAGCATCTCGGCCGCCACCGACGCGCCCACCATGCGCGGCAAGAAGTAGCTGACACCCATGTCGCAGCCGGTCAGGCCGATCTTGATGAAGGCGGCGTTGAAGCGTGCCTCGGGCGTGGCGATGCGGATGTCGCTGGCCAGCGCCAGCGCCAGGCCACCGCCGCTGGCCGAGCCCTGCACCATGCTGATCACCGGCTGCGGGCAGCGCCGCATCGCCAGCATGATGTCCTTGATGCTGTACTGGGTAGCAAAGCTGTCGTCCAGCGACTTGGCCTGGCCGCTGCCCATGAGAGCGGCGGTGTGCTTCAGGTCCAGCCCGGCGCAAAAGGCCCGGCCGGCGCCTTGCAACACCACGACCCGCACGTCGCGGCGACCGGGCAAGGCCTGAAAGTAATGGCGCAGCGCGTCCACCAGCGCCGGGTTCATCGCGTTCAGGCGCTCTGGCCGGTTCATCGTCAGCCAGGCGACGCCGCCCTGCTCGTCGATCAACAGGGGGGTTTCAAGTTCGGTGGTCATCACAGCGCCCTAGAAATGACTTCTTTCATGATTTCACTCGTGCCGCCATAGATGCGCTGCACCCGGGCGTCGGCGTACATGCGGGCGATCAGGTACTCGTTCATGAAACCGTAGCCGCCAAACAGCTGCAGGCATTCGTCCAGCACCCGGCCTTGCGTTTCGCTGGCCCAAAGCTTGGCCATCGACGCGGTGGCGGTGTCGAGCGTGCCGGCCACCAGTTGCTCGACACAGCGGTCGATAAAAGCCCGGCCAACCTGGATTTGCGTGGCCACCTCGGCCAGCTTGAAGCGGGTGTTCTGCAGGTCGGCGATGGGTTTGCCGAAAGCTTTGCGCTCGCGCACATAGTCGAGCGTGGCCTGGTAGGCGCCCTCCATGCCGGCGAGTGCGGTGATGCCGATGATCAGCCGCTCATACGGCAAGTCGCCCATCAGATGGTAGAAGCCCTGGCCGACCGCGCCGCCCAGCAGGTTGGCTGCCGGCACGGTGACATCGGTAAAAAACAGCTCGGACGTGTCCTGCGACTTCATGCCCAGCTTGTCCAGCACCCGGCCGACCTTGAAACCGGCGCAGCCTTCGGTCTCGACGATCAGGATCGAGGTGCCGCGGGCGCCCTGGGTCGGGTCGGTCTTGCAGACCACCAGCACCACACCGGCCAGCAGGCCATTGGTGATGAAGGTCTTGCTGCCGTTGACCACAAACTCGTCGCCATCCGCACCGTTGCGTTTCTCGGCCCGGGTGCGGATGCCTTGCAGGTCGCTGCCGGCGCCGGGCTCGGTCATGGCAATAGCGCCCACCAGCTCACCGCGCGCCATGCGCGGCAGGTAGCGCTGCTTTTGGTCCTCGGTGCCGTGGTTCAAGAAGTAGTGCGCGACGATGGTGTGCACCGAGTTGCCCCAGCCGCTGATGCCGCGGCGGGCGCATTCTTCGTACAGCACCGCCTCATGGCGGAAATCACCGCCGCCGCCGCCCCAGGCCTCGGGGATGTCGGTGCAGAGCAGGCCGAGTGCGCCGGCCTTGCGCCAAAGCGCCATGCCGACGTTGCCACGCTCGCGGGCGGCGGCGTCGTCGGGCAGCAACTCGTCTTCGACGAAGCGCGAGCAGGTGTCGCGCCAGCGGTCCAGGTCTTCGTCAGTCCAGCTGCGGGTGAAGGTCAGGGGCATGCGGTGTCTCCGGTAAACCAGTGGAAGGATTGCAGCGCGGCGCGCAGCGCCAGCGGCAAAGGCGCGGCGCCGGGCGCACCGGCGGGATCGGTATAGACCATCACGCAGTCGGCCGTGGCCTGCAAGGATTGCCCGTCGAACATCGCCACCCGCAGCACCGCCGAGCTGCGCCCGGTGTGGGTGACGGCCGAGGCCAGTGCCCAGTGTGCGGGAGGTGCCCGGTGGTGCACCCAATGCAGGTCAATACGGGCCACCAGCAAACTGACCCAGTCGCGCTCGGGTTGGCCGCCAGCAGCGGCAAAGGCGGCTTTGAGCAGCGCTGCGCGGGCTTGCTCGATGCCGCGCATCACCGCCAGTTCGCTGCTGCCGCCATCGGCGTCGAAATCGCCGTAGCGCGACGCCAGCGTGGCGGCAACCGGGTAGTGCTGGCGCTGATCAGCCCCAGCGGGGCAGTGGCTGGCGGGCACGTCGCCGGCAGGCCGGACACTGCCGGCCAGACTGCCCAGCCAGTCCTCGGGCAGCGCAACTGGGGAGCTCAGGTCGGGCGCCCAGGCCGCCATGTGGGTTTGCTGCATGCCGACGCAGACGCCGCCCTGGAACAAACCACCCGCCAGGGTCAAGCCCGCGGGCGACGCCTGCAGCAGGCGCAGCCGCGCGTCGATCAGCGCCGGGTAATGGCACTCACGCCAGAACTCGGTGCGGCTGGACAGGGGTTTGAGCAGCAGGCTGCCGGCGGGCCGTACGGCTGCGCGGTCCGCCTCACGAACCGCTTCACGATCCACCAAACCAGCCGCCAGACCAGCCGACCCTCCCCCGGCCGCCATCAGCCAGCGTTGCCGGGCCTCCTGGTGCAAGCCGTAGACCGCGATGTTGTTGACATGGCGGCGGGTGTCGACATCGGCGTAGCGCGCGGCCACCGGCTGGGTGCTGCCATAGGCGGCGGGGTCGTGCCGCCAGGCTTCGTGCTTCATCCCGCCTCGGCCTCGGCGGCCACCCGGCGCAGCTGGGCATCGATGCCGCCGCCCGCACCCTCGATCAGGGTCAGGCGCTTGAAGCCGTGGCCGATCTCCAGCTCATCGGTCATGCCCATGCCGCCGTGCAACTGCACCGCACCCTGGCCCACAGCCCGGCAAGCGCGGGCCACCGCCACCTGGGCCGACGCCACCGCCACCCGGCGCTGCGCTGCGGGCAGCGCTGGCCCGTCCAGCCGCAGCAGCGTGGCGCCGACCAGCGCATTGGCCTGCAGCAGCGCCAGGTGCATGTCGGCCAGCCGGTGCTGGATGACCTGAAAGCTGGCGATTGCCACGCCAAACTGCTGGCGCTGGCGCACGTAGTCCAGCGTGGCCTGCAGCAGGCGCTGCATCACGCCGATGGCCTCAGCACCGGTGACCAGCTGCACGGCGTCGGCCATCTGCTCCATCAGCGGCAACAGGTCGCAACCGGCATCGCCCAACACGGCCTGCACTGGTGTGTGCTCAAAGGCCAGCTCTGCCGCCCAGCCGCCATCGGCCAGCCTCAAGTCGCGCCGGGTGATGCCAGCGGCACCGGGGCTGACCACGGCCAGCCGCAGCACACCGGCGCTGTCGCGGGCGCTGACCAGCCAGTGCGTGGCGTAGGGTGCGGCACGCACCAGGGCCTTGCGCCCGCTCAGCGTGGCGT
>JBKJKU010000386.1:0-37885 GCA_046597355.1 Aquabacterium sp. | reverse complement strand
CCAAGGGCGTTGGGTGACCGGATCCCGTAAGTAAAGGAGGAGATGTCGGCCAGCTGGCCGGCATCGGAGGACATGGAGGGAGCCGGTTGCCCGACGGCCTTGGCTGCCTTGGCGCCGCACTCAGCACGCCGCACGCCGCACGCCGCGCGTCGAACGTCAAACGCCGCACATCGAACGACTGCATCCCCACCAGGGGAAAGACCGCAAAGAGCCGAAAGCGTAATTTCAACAGCCTCGCCAAACCGGCCGAGCCTCGCCTAACACGGTGTACCTGAAGTTGACAAAAAGCCTGGCTCGCGACCAGCAGGCCAGCAGGCCGGCTAAGCGCAAAGGCCTGAGACTTGGCAGGCAAGGCGCGCCACCGAGCCAGGGTGTCGGCGACTGTGTCGGCCAGCGGCCGGACCATCAGGCCCAGCGGCTGCGCCCGGTCGGTGGGTACGGCCATGAACGCGGCGGATTCGGCATCGGCTGGCAGCCACAGCGGCAAATCGATTCGTGGCCGAACGCGCTGCGCCAGCAGATCGGCATCGGCGATCCACTGCAGCCGGGGCGCCATGCCCGAAGCGATCCCACAGGCCTGCAGCGGGCCAGCCGTCGTGGCGAACACGGGAGGTGCTGCGGCATTGACGGCGTCGCTGGCGGCCGCGTCAAGCGTTTGTTCACCACTCAATCCACCTCGGGCGCAATCTGCTCGGCGTAGTCGTAGAGCGCACCCAGAATTTCCTGGCCGCGTTCGTCGGCGGTCTCGTTGAGCTGGTCGATGCGCTCGAAAAACTGCGCCAGCGTTTGCCCGCCGCCCAGACCCCCGTGCAGGCGGTCGCTGCAGTGCTGCTGCCAGCGCTGCAACTCGCTCGCGCCCATCGTGCTGGTGAAGTTGCGCGCCCGGTAGCGGAACAGCAGTTCCTCCAACCGGCCATCGCCAAACGCCGGTGACTTGCCGGCCAGTTGCTCGCCGCTCATGCCGCGCAGGCGGTCCAGCGTGCGGCGGTCGTTGGGCGCGATGAAGCCGCCGTACAGGTCCTCGTCAACATCGGGTGCCACGCCGGACGCCGGACGGTCGAACACCGCGCGCCAGGGCACGGCCTCCAGCGCAGCGGCGTTGTGCCGCGCCCAGTCGGCATGGGCCAGGCCGGCGGCCAGGTCCAACCCCCAGCGCTCGGCCATCGCCGGCGACAAGGTCTTGAGGTTGGCGATCACCACCGGGCTCTTGTTGATGTGGATCGTCTTGATCGGCAGGCGGGTCACGCCCTCGGGCAGGTCGTCCGTCTTGCTGAACATGCGCAGGCGCAGCGTGGCGGCGTCCAGCGAGGTCAGTTCGGCCGGGTCGTGCGCCAGGTCCCAAACGATCAGCTCGTTCTTGTTGGTCGGATGACCGGCCAGCGGCCAGACCAGCCCGATGCAACCGCGTTCTGCCGGGTACATGCCGCTGATGTGCAGCAGCGGCCGGCGGGCATCGCCCAGCGGCCCGATCTCTTGCCAGACCGCGTCTTTCTTGTGCAGCTTGAGGCAGAACTCGAACAGCTTGGGCTGGCGGTCACGCACCAGCCGGGCCAGGGCGATGGTGGCACGCACATCGCTTAGCGCATCGTGCGCGGCTTCGTGCGCCAGGCCATTGGCGGCGGTCAGGTGCTCGAGCTTGAAAGACGGCCGGCCGTCCGGGTGGTGCGGCCACTCGATGCCATCCGGCCGCAGCGCATAGGCGCAGCGCACCACGTCCATCAGGTCCCAGCGGCCACAGCCGTTTTGCCATTCGCGGCCGTAGGGATCGATCAGGTTGCGCCAGAACAAATGGCGGGTCACCTCGTCGTCGAAGCGGATGCTGTTGTAGCCCACGCCCACCGTGCCGGGCGCGCCCAGCGCGGCCAGGATCCGGTCGGCAAACTGGTGCTCGGGCACACCCTTGGACAGGCAGTGCTGCGGGGTGATTCCGGTGAGCAGGCAACTTTCGGGGTCGGGCAGGCTGTCGGGCGCGGGCTGGCAGAACAGCTCGACCGGGTCGCCGATCTCGTTGAGCGCGGCATCGGTGCGCACACCGGCAAACTGCGCCGGCCGGTCGCGGCGCGGCACCCGGCCGAAGGTTTCGTAGTCGTGCCAGAAAAAGCTGAAGTCGGTCATGGGCGGGTCCGTGGAGTCGGCACGATACGTCAGAAATGGGACGGCGCTGGCCGCAGGTAGCTGGCAAAACGCGGCACGCCGCCGTCGGTGAAACCGCGGTGGGTGAAGGTGATGCGCTGGCCCGGTGCGGGCGGGCGCTGGCGGACGGCGTCACTCAGGCCGGTGCCGATGTTGAACTCGACCCCCGCCTCGCTCTTGACCTGCAGCGCGCCGACCTGACCAGTGAGGCGGCCCTGGCCGGGCAGGTGCGCCAGCACCACGGCCTCGGCATCGTGCAGCGGCTTGTGTTTCCACAGCCAGGGGCCGCGGCCGATCGCCTGTGGCGCGTCGGCGCGGTGCAGCACCAGGCCTTCACCGCCGGCGGCCATGACCGCATCGAGTTGCTGCTGCAAGGCGGCGCGGCTGGCCACCGTGCGCTGCGGCGCGGCTTGCAACGCCGGCCAGCCGGTCTGGGCGCACAACGCGGTCAGGGCGGCGGCCCGGTCGGCAAACACGCCGCCCGCGGCGGGCAGCTCGAACACCTGGTAGCGCAGGGCCGACCAGAAGGCGTCATCCGGCCGGTCTCGGCGCACGCCGCCCGAGGTGGTCTCGAAGCGGCCGCGGCCCAACCACAGCTCGCCGTCGAGGGGCTGCAACGGCAGCCGGGCGGTGAACCAGGCAGGTGCGGCGATCGGCCGACCGCTGCGAAAGCGCAGGCCGCGGCCATCCCAGAGCGCCCGCACACCGTCGAACTTTTCGCTCACCAGAAAGCCGGTCGGGTCGGCATCGGCCGGCCATTCACGCGCCAGCAGCAATGCCGGCGCGCCAGCCCGCGCCGCCACGGCCGGCGGGCTTGCGCCGCACAGCATAGCCAGCGCGGCGCTGCACAGCAGGCGCCGCCGCGCGTCGGGCCATGAGTGGTGCGGATCGTTGTTCGGGTCGGGGTGTGTCATGGGGGTCTCCGGCTGTGCAAGGCCACAGCGTAAGCCGCCCGCGCACCGCCGACGATCCCCCACAGGGGCCAATCAAGGCCCAGACACACCCCCAAGAACGGGGCTGCATGTCCCCCACTTTGGAGGGAGGCGGCGGCGCCTACTTCTTGGCCGGCGACTTGGCGGACGTGCTCTGGCGCATGGCGTCTGACAGGCCGAGCAGCACGCCCGAGACCAGTGCGGTGTAGCTCTCGGCCAATGTTTGGGCGGCGCGCAGGCCGGCGGCGCGGCTGTCGCGCAGGGCGGTCTGCATCTGCGCCATCTGGGCGGTCAGTTGCTCGGTGGCGCCGCTGGCTTTCAGGCCGGTTTGAGTGCCGCTCAAGTTGAACTTTTCGAGCACCTGGGCCCAGGGGCCGGCCATCGGGTCGCCCGCTGCGCCGGCCGCCTTCTTGACCGTGCCCAGCAAGGTGTCCTCGAACTTGTCGAGCTCGGCCAGGGCCTTCTTCAGCTGGGTCTCGCGCAGGTCCACGCCCTTGTCGACGAACTGCTGCAGCGCCATGCGGTTGGCCTCGACGGCCTTGAGCAGCGCGTCGTCCATGCCGGAGACCGCTTTGTCGAGCAGCGTCGGCACGTCCAGGCCACCCAGCAGCGGGTTCTTGGCGGCGCCGGTACTGGCGGCCTGGGTCACCGTGCCCAGCACGCCACGGATGTTCTTCAGGCTCAGCTCACGCCCCTGCAAGGCACTGAGCGTGGCGTTGAAGACGGTGCTGCGCAACTGGGCAGTTTGCTGCGCACTGGCGCTGGCGAACTGGTCGATCAGGGCTTGCTGGTCGATGCCGGACTTCATCATGACGGTCTCCTGGGTCGTTGAAATAAACCTCAACTTTGCCACGCCAGACCGGCATCTGGCTGACAAAGCCACCACCGGCGGGTGGCTGTCGCGTCAACAGGGCGTCAAATCGCCGGGGCCTCAAAACCAGCGGCGCGCCTCGTCGGCATCCACCTGCAGCTTGATGAAGATCTCGTTGCCGCGCGACACCGCCGCGTTGGCCTGGCCTGCCGGATGGCTGCCCTGGCGCGACCGTGACGCGCCCAGGTACAGCACTGTGCCGGCCGATTCGCGCCAGGCGTAGGTCAGCGAGCCGGTGGTGCCGGCGCTGTGCTGGGCCGCCAGCGCCGGTCGTCCTGCCGATGCCGGCTCGGCCACCCGGTCCAGCGCGGTGTACTGCACGATGGCCCGCAGCGACTGGCGGGCGCTGAAGTGCCAGCGCGCCAACACCTGGTGCGCGGCTTCGCCGTAGACCCGGCTGCCGTCCTGGTTCAACCAGGCATAGGCCAGGCTGGGTTCGAGCTCCAGCCGTGCCAGCGGCCGGGTTTTGAGCGACAGGCTGGCCCTGCCGCCCGGCCGCACCGTGTTGGCAGCCACATCGGCCAGCCGGCCCCATTGCAGCTCGGCATTGAGCAGCGGGATCGACAGCGCCGGTGTCAGCGTGATGCCGGTCTTGAGGTAGTTTTCGCGCAGCAGCGGGTTGCTGGCCGCGGTGCGCAACGCCGACGCGCCGTGCCAGAAGGCCCAGGCCTCCAGGTTGTGGGCAGCGGTCAGCCAGACACCAGGGCTCAGGTCGTGCGAAACGGTCTGGCCGTTGACGGGGTCACGCACCGTCTGGCCTTCGAGGTTGAGCCAGAACTCGTTGAACGGCCCCAGCGCCTGCCAGCCGCGTGCCACCCGACCGGCCAGGCGGCGCACACCGTTTTGCACCACAAAACCACTGTCGTTGCGAAATCCCGCGCCGGTCTGGCTGGTGCTGATGTCGCCTTCAAGCTGCGGTGACTGGTACCAGAGCCGGGCAAAACCCATCTGGCCCCGGGTGTGGTCACCGCGCACCAGCGTGCCGGCCAGCGGCTGGGCGGTGGTGTCGGATTGCAGCCACTGGGCGCGCAGCCGCCAGGCCTCGTCGATCTGCCAGGCCAGGTCCGGCCCCAGCACCTGGTTGTCACCCCGCTCGTTCGCGTAACGCCGGGCCGTGGCGATGGCACCCAGTTGCAGCGCGCCGGCGTCGCCCAAAACCCGCGCCACCAGGGCTTTGGACGCCGGCTGTTCGACCGCATCGGTGCCGTACGGCCCGGGCAGCAGCACGGCGCCGCCGCCCCGGTCGTCGATGGCATAGGCGCTGCCGGCCAGCCTGGCGCCGCGCCAGGTGCTGCGCAGGCCCCAGCGCGGCTCGGTGAAGCTGCGGGAATACAGCGCCGCCGTGGGCGAGCGCAGCAGGTCACTGGATTCGAAGAAAAACGGCCGCTTCTCGGGAAACTCCAGCGCAAAGCGGGTGTTGCCCGCCAGCTGCGGCACATCCAGCGCCACCTGCGAGAAATCGGGGTTGAGCGTGGCATCGACCACCAGCTCGGGCAGTGGCCGCCACTTCAGATCCAGCGTGGCCGCCAGCTGGCTGCTGCGGGTGTCCGGTCCGCCGGCAGGCTGCTCGTGTTGACGGCGCCAGGTCAGGCTGGGCCGCAGCGTCAAAAACTGGTGTTGCTCGGGCAGTTGCACCCCACGCAGCGGCTGCAGCGCGGCGATGAAGCTGGGCGCATCCCGCGGGATCAGCACCGAGCTGTGCAGGTAAAACTGCTCTCGCGGCACCCGCCGCGCCACCATGATGCGCCAGGGCTGGCTGCCGTCAAAGCCGGCGTCCCGGCTGTCCGACGCAAAACGCAGCGACGCAAACGGGATGCGGAACACCGCCGTGTAGCCCGTTGCCGTGCGCGCCGTGGCGGCGTCGAAGTCGAAGTCGGGTGCAAAGTCCTCGCTGTCGTCGCTGGCGGTGTGCATGCCGTCGGCCAGGCTGCCGGCGGCATTGACGCGGAAAAATTGCGCCGACTGCCGGCTGCCGATGGCGTCGAGGTAGACCACCACAAAATCCTGGGTGCGGTTGACACCGTCGTGCCGCACCAGCGGCGCCCGGATCAGCGACGGATCGGGGTCGATCGCCTCGACACCGACATAGATGGCCTGCGCATCGAACAGCACCCGCACCCGGGTCGGGTGCCGGGGCACGCCGCCGGTGTTGGGGGCTTTTTCGACGAAATCGGCAAATACCGATGCGCGCGACCAGGCCGGATGCGCCAGCGTGCCGTCCAGCGGCAGGCGCTCGTCGGGCAGCAGGCGGTGCGCCGTGATCGCGGTGCTGGCCTGGGACAGGGCCAGTTTGGCTGCGGCGGCGACAGGTGCTGGGGTGTCAGCGGCCGCTGCAGCCCCAGCCGCGGCCAGCAGCCAACCTAGCACGGTCAGGCCGCGGGCCCAGGCCCCGAATGCGGCGGCAGATTTGTCATTTGTCATGCGCGCAGCATTCTGCCTGCGCTCCACGGATTGCCGTGGCTGGCGACGATTCCGGCTTGCAGCGGCGTCACGCGAAAAGATGAAGTCGGCGCCATCCGGCACCACCGACCCGCCGCACGCCGCCGCAGTGCGGGGCAGCCAGGCGCCGACCGATCAGTAGTGCACAGCCCGCGGCGCGCCGCCGCCCACCGCGATCGCATCGCCGTTGATCGCCCGCGAGCGCGGCGAGCATAAAAACGCCACCACGTCGGCCACCTCGGCGGCATCGACCAGGTGGTTGATCGAGTTGCCGGCGGCCATCTGCGCCTCGACCTGCTCGGCCGACAGCCCGTGTGCCGCCGCACGTGCGGCCACCAGCGGCGCGGTGCGCTCGGTGCGGGTCAGCCCCGGGTGCACCACCGTCACCTGGATGCCGAGCGGGCCCAACTCGTCGGCCATGTTCTTGCTGAGGGCGGCCACCGCCACATTGCGCATGCTGCCCACCGCATTGCCGGTCTGGCGCGCGGCCAACCCGCTGATGTTGACGATGCGGCCCCAGCCCTGCGCCTGCATGCCGGCCACCACGGCGCGCGCACAACGGATGTAGCCCATCACCTTGGTGTCCATCTCGGCGTGGAAGTAAGCACTGGTGATCTCGGCCAGCTTGGGCGGGCCGGCAAACCCGGCCGGCTCGGCCGCCGCGTTGACCAGGATGTCGATGCTGCCGCCGAGCAGGCGTTGGGCCTCTGCCACGGCGCGCTGAACCTGGTCGTCCTGGGTGGTATCGGCGCTGACACCGACCACGGTGCCACCGGTAGCGCCCGACAGTTCAGCCGCGGCTGCCGCCAGCGTGGCGCTGTCGCGGGCCAGCAGCACGACCGCGGCACCCTCTTGCGCCAGTACCCGGGCAATGGCTTTGCCGATGCCCCGGCTGCCGCCGGTGACCAGCGCGCGCTTGCCCTTGAGTTGCAGGTCCATGGTTCGCTTTCTTGGCCCGGAACGGGCGGGTTTGGAGGGAGAGCACAGCGCTACACAACGCCGGGGCCAACCACATCCTAGGCGCTGGCCAACGTCGCCGCAAAGCGCGGTTGACACCGGTCAGGTTTACACGGCGGACAGCGCCAAACCGCTGCAAAAGCGCGAAAATCAAAACGACTTCTGGAGCCGCACCATGACCATCCTGAACTTGGGCAGCCGGGCGCTGTTGGCTGGCATCGTCGCCACAGCCGCGCTGGCGCCACTGTCGGCCGAGGCGCAGACCCGCCACGGCGGGGGATACGGGCATGGCAGCGGCCACGGCCACGGCCACCGCGGTGGTCACGGTCACTTTGGTGGTCACGGTCACTTCGGTGGTGGTTACTGGGGGCCGGGCGTGTTGCTGGGCGGGCTGACCATCGGCATCGGCCTGGGTGGCTTCAACCACGGCTATGGCTTCAACGGCTACCCGGGCTATGCCGTGGTCGAGCCGCCGCCGGTCTACTACCCGACCCCCACGCCGCCCCTGCCGCAGCCGCTGGCCGCACAGCCGGCCCGACCTGCTGCTGATCCCGTGATCTACCCGCGCAACGGCCAAAGCGCCGCCCAGACCGAGGCTGACCGGCTGGCGTGCAACCGCTGGGCCACCAGTTTGCCGAGCGCGATGGCCGACGCCAGCGTCTTCAACCGCGCCACCGCCGCCTGCATGGACGGCCACGGCTACACGGTGCGCTGACTCGGCGGGCCAGGCGTCCAGGCCCGCGGCCTGCAAAGCGCCGTGAGCAGCCCTGTGGCCGGTGTAGCGCGCGACGGGCTGCAGGTTGATCAGTCATGGGCAGTTTGACGGCGTGGACAGCCTCAAGCGCCGTCGACGCTGGCGCCGGGTTGATGGGCGGGCCGTCCTGCGCCGGCACAACGGCCAGCCTAGCCCGGCGAACCTTCAGGCGGCCACCTCGGCCCAGCGCTCGATGACCCGTGGCGAGCCGTCAGGTTCAACCCCGAGCAGCAAGGCTTCACCCGGTTGAACGCCGCCGCCCACCAGCGCGCTGATCACGAACATGTGGGTCACCCACACCTCGAAGCCGGCGCGCCGCTGGGCCAGCGCCGCCAACTCGGCGCGCAATTGGGCCAGACCCTGCGCGTTCACGGCTTCGGTGCCGGCGCTGGGTGAGCCGAGCGGCGCCCAAGCCTCTACCGGCTGGCCAAAGGGCTCGCCAAAGGCCAGCCGCGCAGTCTCCAGGCAACGGCACCAGGGGCTGCTGCGCAGGCGCGCGGGCCGCAGCTGTCGTTGCACAAACCAGTCGCCGATCTGCCCGGCCTGACGCCGCCCGGCGCTGTCCAGGTTGCGCTGCGTGCTGCAATCGCCCAGCACAAAGCCCGGCGGATCGAAGGTGCCCGGCGCCAGCGCGTGGCGCATCACCAGCACGCTGCCAGCGCCTGCGGCCGACCGCAACACCCGGTGCAGCGCAGGGGTCGGTGCTACGGTTGCCGGCTGGGCGGGCCCCACCGCCAAGGTCGGCACGGCAAGCCCCAGCTTGAGCAACAAGCGCCTGCCGGGCAGGGCAACGGCAGGGCTTGCCCAGGCGCCGGCCCGGTGGCCGGGGGCGGGTTGCGGTGCTGGATTCATGCCGGCGACGACCGCAGGCCGTAGGTCTTGCCACCCGCAAACAGGAACTCGACCCGCAGCACGGGTTCGCCTTTCTCGCCGGTGAGCGTGAAGCCCAGCATGGCCAACGCATCACCCAGCTTGATCTCTGGCACGGCCCAGGCCTGCATGCGCGACAGCGGTGCCAGCTCGACATCCCAGCGTCTGTCTTTGCGGGTGGGCAATTGCGCAGCCTTCAGCAGCGCGACGCCGTCCACTGGCGCCGTTTGCGCTGGCAGGCTGCGGCTGGCCAGGTCTGCGGGGAGCTTGAGACCTTCGGCGGGCAGTTCCAACTGCAGCTCGGCGTGGGGGTTGCGCCATGCCACCCGGCTGACCTGACCCGCCAGGTACAACGGGCGGTTCTGGTCGAAACTGCTCCAGCCATGGTGCGACCAGGCGGGCAGGCTGAACAGCAGGGGCATGGCGATCAAGGCGCGTCTTTGCATCGGGGTTCTCCAGGCGGCGTGGCATCAAAGGTAGGCGATCCAGCGACCACAGACGATGGCGGCCAGCCAAATCCCCGACGACAAAACGGTTTGTGCGCGGGCCAGGCCATCGCACTTGCCCAGGCTGTCGCGGCCGTGGAACCAGGCCGCATTGATGCCCGCCAGGTGCACCAGTCCCAGTTTGATCAAGAAGGCGCGGTTGCTCAGCATCTCGGCCGGGTGCGCCGCAAACAACAGCAGACCGCTGCACGCGACCAGGGCAAAACCCGCCAGCGTGACCGACAGCGCCAACCGCGCCAGCGGCCGCAGCGGCAGCTCGGGCACCAGGCCCCAGACGCGCAGCTCCAGCAGCACCAGGCTGCCCAGCAGCAACGCGATGCCGGTGATGTGCACCACCTCCAGCGCCGGGTAGGCAAGCGGGTGCGAGGCCAGACCGGGCAGGCCGGCCCAGGCGATGGGCACGGCACCGACGGCGCTTGCGCTGGTCATGGCGTCATCTCGGCGATCACAGCCGTGCGGCGGCTTTGGCGGCGCTCAGGCCAGGGGCCTGAAAAACGCCCGCACATCGTCCACAAACAGCGCTGGCTGCTCAAAAGCGCCAAAGTGTCCGCCTCTGGGCATCTCGGTCCAGTGCCGGATGTCGGTGTAGGTCGCTTCCATCCAGCGCCGCACCGGCGTGACGATCTCCTTCGGAAACACCGCCACCCCGGCCGGAACGCTCACCTGCAGCGCGGCCCGGCGGCCGGCACCAAAACTCTCCCAGTACAGCCGGGCTGACGAGCCGGCGCTGGCCGTGACCCAGTACAGCATCACGTTGTCGAGCAACTCATCGCGGCTGAAGATGTTTTCGGGTTGACCGTCGCAATCGGTCCAGGCCCAGAACTTTTCCAGGATCCAGGCGGCCTGGCCGGCGGGTGAATCGGTCAGCGCGTAAGCCAGGGTCTGCGGCCGGGTGGCTTGCTGCTTTGAGTAGCCGGCATCCCAGTCCTGGTAGTGTTTCAGGCCCTTGAGCGCCCGCCGTTCCTCAGGCGTGGGCTGGCCGGTCACCTGCGGCGCGGTGCCCATCGCCAGCGTGATGTGGATGCCGAGGCAGTGGGCGGTGTCCTGGCCGCCGATTGCGGTGGTCACGGCCGAGCCCCAGTCGCCGCCCTGCGCGCCGTAGCGGGCGTAGCCCAGCCGGGCCATCAGCGTGGCCCAGGCGGCGGCGATACGGTCCACGCCCCAGCCGGTGGCCGTGGGTTTGCCCGCGAAGCCAAAACCGGGCAGGCTGGGGCAGACCAGGTGGAAGGCATCGGCGGCGTCCCCACCGTGCGCAGTGGGGTCGGTCAGCGGGCCGATGACTTTCTGAAACTCCACCATCGAGCCCGGCCAGCCGTGGGTGATCAGCAGCGGCCTGGCCTGCGGATGCGGCGACCGGACATGCACAAAGTGGATGTCCAGGCCGTCGATCCGGGTGGTGAACTGGGCATGGCGGTTGAGCAGCGCCTCGCGGGCGCGCCAGTCGTAGCCGTCGGCCCAGTAGCGGCACATCGTCTGGATCCAGGCCAGCGGTGCGCCTTGCGACCAGTCGGTGACGGGCTCGGCCTCGGGCCAGCGGGTGTGGCGCAAGCGGGCACGCAGGTCGTCGAGTACCGCGTCCGGCACGGCGATCTTGAACGGGTGGATGTCGGTGTCCATCAAAACTGCTCCTGAAAGTGCCTGGCGCGCCGCGGCTCAAACCGTCCACAGGCGGGCCAGACTGGCCAGCGCCGCCACGCCCGCAAAACCAGCCCCCAAGGCCAGCGCCCAGCCCGGGCCGGCTGCGCCGCCCAGACCAAAACACAGCGCCACCAGCGCAGCGCCCAGCGCCTGGCCGGTGAGCCGGGCCACCGCAATCATGCCGCTGGCCCCGCCGCTGCGCTCGGGCGGCGCGCTGGCCATCAGCGCCCGCAGGTTGGGCGACTGGAAGCCACCGAACCCGGCACCACACACGGCCATGCGCCAGACGATGTCGGGCGTGCTGGCGTCTGCCGGCAGCAGCGCCAGCAACACCAGACCGACACACATCACCGCCAGCCCCACACCGCCCAGCAAACCGGGCGGGTACCGGTCCGACAGGCGCCCGGCGATCGGCGCGGCCAGCGCCACCACGATCGGCCAGGGTGTCATCAGGAAACCGGTGTCGACCGGATTGCGGTGCAGCACCGACTCGAAGTAAAACGGCAGCGCGACAAAAGCCAGGCCCTGCGCGGCAAACGCTGCCAGCGCGGTGGCCACCGACAGCGCAAACAGCGGCCGGCGCAGCAAGTCCACCGGCAGCATCGGCGCCGGATGGCCGGCCTGGCGGCGCAGCAGCAGGAAGCCGCACACCACCATCACCACCAACAAGGCTGCGATCCCCGGCCAGGGCTCACGCTGGGCGGCGCTGCCCAGCGCACCGATCAGCGCGGCAAAACTCAGGCCGGTCAGTACCGCCGTCACGGGATCAAAGCGGTGGCCGCGCGGTACCGTGCGCGGCAGCGCCAGCCAGCCATACGCCAGCGCGATCGCGCCCAGCGGCAGGTTGACCGCAAACAGCCAGTGCCAGGTGGCCACCGACAGCACCAGCGAAGCGACCGTGGGCCCGGCGGCAAAACACACGCCCACCACCAGCGCGTTCAGGCCCACACCCCGGCCCAGCCTTGAGGCCGGGTAGATCTGGCGGATCAGCGCCACGTTGACGCTCATCATCGCGCCAGCGCCTATGCCTTGCAGCGCACGCGCCGCCGTCAGCGTGCCCAGGGTGTCGGCCAGCGCACAGGCCACCGACGCGAGCGTGAAAAACGCCAGTCCGCCCAGGTGGATGCGGCGTGGCCCGACCTTGTCGCCCAGCGCGGCAAACGGCAGCAGCGTGGCGACGACCGCCAGTTGGTAGGCGTTGATGATCCAGATTGACGCCGCCGGCGAGGTCTGCAAGTCGGCCGCGATCAGCGGCAAGGCGGTGTTGCAGATCGCGCTGTCCAGCGTGGCCAGTGCCACGCCCAGCAGCACGGCCAGCAGCGCGCGGCGGTCAACGGCGGTGGCGGCGGCGTCCGGGGCGCTCATCGGGCCAACGCCTGGGCCGATGCTGCCACCGTCATTCAGGTGGTCGGCAGGCCATGGACCGGCAACTGCGGCCCGGCCCCGGCCCCCGGCCGGCGCACCCGCCACAGCAGGAACAGCGCGATCGACAGGTTCAGCGCGTTCCACAGCGCGCCGTTGACAAAGGCCGCGTGGTAGCTGCCGGTCAAATCAAACACCTTGCCCGACATCCAGCCGCCGAGCGCCATGCCAAACAGCGTGCACATGATCACCGTGCCCACCCGGGCGCCCGCCTCGGCCGGCGGGAAGTGCTCGCGCACGATGATCGCGTAGCTCGGCACGATGCCGCCCTGGAACAGCCCGAACATCGCTGAGACCACGTACAGCGACAGCAGGCCGTCGAAGGGGATGAACATCAGCAGCGCCACGCCCTGCAAAAACGAGCCCAGCAGCAGCGTGCGCACGCCGCCGATACGATCGCAGATCGCGCCCGAGATCAGCCGGCTGACGATGCCGCTGGCCAGCATCAGGCTGAGCATCTCGGCACCGCGTGCCGCACCAAACCCCAAGTCGCCGCAATAGGCCACGATGTGTACCTGCGGCATCGCCATCGCCACGCAGCAGGCGGTGCCGGCCACGCACAGCAGGCCCTGGGCCTGGCCCAGGCTCAGGCCGAACGGCCGGTTCGATGGCACCGGGCCGCCCCGCTTGGCAGGCGCGGTCACGGCGGCAGGGGACTTGGCACGCATCAGCCCGGCCAGCGCCAGCATCGAGACAAACGTGAACAGCCCCAACGCCATGTAAGTGGGCCGCCAACCGACCGTGGCGACATAGTGCTGCACCACCGGCGGCCAGACCGCGCCGGCCAGGTAGTTGCCGCTGGCGCAGACCGCCACCGCGATGCCGCGCCGCTTGACAAACCACAGCGAGGTGTCGGCCACCAGCGGCACAAAGGTGGCGCTGCTGCCGAACAGGCCTATGAACAGGCCTTGCAGCACCGCAAAACCAGTGATGCTGCCCACAAAGCCGATGCCGACAAAGCCTGCGCCCAGGCTGAACGCGCCCAGCACGATCACCGGCACGATGCCGAAGCGGTCGGCCAGCTTGCCCATCAGCACACAGCCGATGCCAAAACCGATCATCAACAGCGTGTAGGGCAGCGAAGCCTGCGCCCGGGTGATGCCAAAGTCGGCCTGCACCGCCGGCAGCGTGACCGAGACGACGTACATGCCTGCCGAGCCGATGGTCATCAGCAACAGCGTGGCGAACAAACGCCACCAAGCCTGGCGCGAATCCGGCTGGGCCAGGGGCGCCGCGGCAAGGTCGGCAGGGGCAGGGGCAGAGGGGTTCACGGCAACCATCTTCACCGGTACGGCGGACCGGCAGCATAGGGGGCGGCACAGCCGGGGCCGCGTCGCTGGCGTGACAAGCGCCGGCGGCAGACGCGGATTGCCGCGGTGCGCTGGCACACTCGCAGCCCCTGCCGCCCGCGCTGTCCAGCAACCGATGCCCTCCACCCCCGAACCCGCCGCACCTGCCGCCGCCGCACCCACCGCTGCCGGCACACCGCTGCTCAGCCTGCAGAACGGCCGCGCCACCATCACGTTGAACCGCCCGGCGCAGCACAACCGGCTGCATGTCGAGGATTTGCTGGCGCTGCAGCGCCACTTCCAGACGCTGGCCGCCGATGCCACGGTGAAACTGCTGGTGTTGACCGGCAGCGGCCGCAGCTTTTGCTCGGGCTTTCACATCGGTGAGTTCGATGCGGCCGGGGACGGTGCGGCCGACGGTGTGGCCGACCGTGCGACCGACCGCGCGACCGACCATGCGGTAAACGCCGCCAGCGCCGGCCCGCAGTTGTTCGAGCAGACCGTGGACGCACTGGAGGCGCTGGCCGTGCCCACCGTCTGCCGGCTCAATGGCAGCGTTTACGGCGGCGCCACCGACCTGGCGCTGGCCTGCGATTTTCGCGTCGGCGTGGTGGCGATGGCGTTGCGCATGCCGGCCGCCCGGCTGGGCCTGCACTACTACCCCAACGGCCTGCGGCGCTATGTCTCGCGGCTGGGGCTGGCCACGGCCAAGCGCTTGTTCCTGCTGGCCGAGGCCGTGCCGGCGGCCGAGCTGCTGGCGCTGGGCTACCTGGACCGGCTGGCCGCCCCGGACCAGCTCGACGCCGAGGTGCAGGCCATCGCCGACGCGCTGGCCGCCGGCGCGCCACTGGCCCTGCGCGGCATGAAAGCCTCGCTCAACGAAATCGCCCGGGGCGGGTTTGACCTGCCCGCGCTGCGCGAACGCGAGGCACTGTGCGCCAGCAGCGCCGACCTGCAGGAGGGCAAAGCCGCCTTTGCCGAAAAGCGCGCGCCGCGGTTTGTCGGGCGCTGAACTGGCGCTGATCTGGCGATGATCTGGCGCTGTTCCGGCAACGACACCCGCCCCTGCCGCTACCATCATGGCCAATCCGGACCGCGACGAGGCAACCCCATGCGCTTGAACCCAACCCGCCGCAGCCTGCTGCTGGCCGCTGCTGCTGGTACCGCCTTGCTGGGCGCCGGCGCCAGCCGGAGCCAGGCCACACGCCCGCTGCGGGTGGCGTCCAAGATCGACACCGAGGGCGCGCTGCTGGGCCAGTTGATCTTGCAGGTGCTGGACGCTGGCGGCATCAAGACCGAAAACCGGCTGCAACTCGGCAGCACACCGATCGTGCGCGCCGCGCTGGTGGCCGGTGAGATCGATCTGTACCCGGAATACACCGGCAACGGCGCGTTTTTCTTCAGTGACGAGAAAAATCCGGTCTGGAAGAACCGCCAGGCCGGCTGGGAGCGGGTCAAGGCGCTGGACGCCGAGAAGAACAAGCTGGTCTGGCTGCCCCCTGCGCCGGCCAACAACACCTGGGCGATCGCGGTCCGGCAGGATGTCGCCGCGCGCCACCAGCTCAAATCGCTGGCCGACTTGGGCCGCTGGGTGACTGCCGGCGGCCAGATCAAGCTGGCGGCATCGGCCGAGTTTGTCGAGCGGCCGGACGCCCTGCCCGCCTTCCAGGCCGCCTACGGCTTCAAGCTCAAGCAGGCCCAGCTGCTGACCCTGGCCGGCGGCGACACCGCGGCCACCCTCAAGGCCGCGGCCGACCAGACCTCGGGTGTCAACGCCGCGATGGCCTACGGCACCGACGGCCAGGTGGCCGCGCTGGGCCTGGTGGTCCTGGACGACAGTGCCGGCGCGCAGCCGGTCTATGCCCCAGCGCCGGTGCTGCGGGCCGAGGTACTGGCGCGTGAACCCCGCATCGCGACGCTGCTGGCGCCGGTGTTTGCCGGTCTGGATGGGGCCACGCTGCAACGGCTGAACGGGCAGATCGCGCTGGACGGCCAGGACGCCCGCAAGGTGGCCCAGGCCTGGCTCAAGGCCAGGAGCCTGATCAAGTGAACCCTGCGCCGGCGGCGTCTGCCGCCGCCGCGCAGCCTGACGGCGCCGCCGGCCCGACCGGCGGGCTGCTCAAGCGCTTGCAGAACTGGTGGCAGAACCGGGTACACAACCGCGTGCTGGCGCTGCTGGTGGGGGCCGGCGGGGCGGCGGCATGGGGCGGGGCAGTGGTCACCGTGGCGCCCCACCGGCTGGTCACCGGCCGGGCTGTCGCGCTGGGCGACCTGCTGGCCGGGCCCTGGTGGGCGCTGCTGGCGCCGGCCGCGCTGCTGGCCTGCGCGGTGTTCTTGCGGCCCAGGCGGCGCACCCACATCGCCGTGGCGGTCGCCGCAGCCGGGCTGTTGGCCGGGCTGCTGGCATTGAGCGGCGAGGTGGCGCGCGGGGTGGCGGCCGGGGTGTGGCCAACGGCGCTTGCCGGCATGGCGCCGGGTCTGTCGCCCGGCCTGGCCCGGGTCTCGTTGGGTGGCGGCTTCTGGGCGCTGGCCGGGCTGACCAGCCTGGCAGCGGCTGACGCATTGCAGCGGCTGGGCTGGGCACCGGCCGCCCGTGCTGCGGCGCTGGGTGTGCTGGCCCTGCCGTTGCTGGCACTGCTGGCGGCCGGGCAACTGGACGCGCTGTCGCTGCTCAAGGAGTACAGCAACCGGGCCGAGGTGTTCCAGGCTGCCGGCTGGCGCCACCTGCAGATCGTCGCCGGCGCGCTGCTGCCAGCCCTGGCGCTGGGCCTGCCGCTGGGGCTGTGGGCGGCGCGCAGTGACCGGCTGGCGCGGCCGCTGTTTGGCGTGCTCAACATCATCCAGACGCTGCCGTCGATCGCGCTGTTCGGCCTGCTGATCGCACCGCTGGCGGGTCTCGCGGCGGCGCTGCCGGGCTGGGGCATTGCCGGCGTCGGCCTGCTGCCGGCGCTGATCGCGCTGGCGCTGTATGCGCTGTTGCCGGTGGTGCATGGCCTGGCTGCCGGCCTCCAACAAGTGCCTGCTGCGGCGCTGGACGCCGGCCTGGGCATGGGCCTGACGCGGCGCCAGCTGTTTTGGCGGGTAGAGCTGCCGCTGGCCGCGCCGGTGCTGGTATCGGGCCTGCGGGTCACGGTGGTGCAGCTGATTGGGCTGGCGGTGGTGGCCGCACTGGTCGGCGCAGGCGGCTTCGGCACGCTGGTGTTCCAGGGCCTGGCCGGCAGCGCGCTGGACCTGGTGCTGCTGGGCGTGCTGCCGGTGGTGGTGATGGCACTGGTGGCCGATGCCGGCTTTGTCGCGCTGGCCAGCCTGGTGGCGGGGCCGCCACGGTGATCACGCTGCACCAGGTCAGCAAGACGTTTGGCGCCACCCGCGCGGTGGACGGGGTGTCGCTGCACATCGACAGAGGCGAGTTCACGGTGCTGATCGGCGCCTCGGGCTCGGGCAAGTCCACGCTGCTGCGCCTGATCAACCGGTTGGTCGAGGCCGACAGCGGGCGGATCGAGCTGCTGGGCGCGGACATCCGCAGCCTGCGGCCCGAGGCCCTGCGGCGCCGCATGGGCTATGTGATCCAGTCGATCGGCCTGTTTCCGCACTGGACGGTGGCACAAAACATCGCCACCGTGCCCCAGCTTCTGGGTTGGACAGCGGCGCGCATGGCCGCGCGGGTGGCCGAGTTGCTGGCGCTGCTCGGCCTGCCGCACGACAGCTTTGCCCACCGCTACCCGCACCAGCTGTCGGGTGGCCAGCAGCAACGGGTGGGCGTGGCGCGGGCGCTGGCGGCCGACCCCGAGCTGCTGCTGATGGACGAACCTTTTGGCGCGTTGGACCCGGTCAGCCGCACGGCGTTGCAACAGGCACTGGCGCGTATCCACCGCGCCACCGGCAAGACCATCGTGATGGTCACGCACGACATCGACGAGGCCCTGCAACTGGCAGGCCGCATCGTGCTGCTGGACCAAGGCCGGGTGGTGCAGGCTGGCACGCCGGCCGATTTGCTGACCCGGCCGGCAACACCCGGCGTGAGCGACTTCATCGGCCGCACCGGCCTGGGCCTGAAACTGCTGGCGCTGCAGACCGTGGCCGACCACACCCGGCGTGGCGAGTCTGCGGGCAGCACGGCCGCGGGCGCACCGACCGGCACCGAACCGCTGCCGGCCGACCTGAACCTGCGTGACGCGCTGTCGGCTTTTGTGCTGCGCCGGACCGACCGCCTGCCGGTGGTCGATGCCCAGGGCCAGCCGCTGGGTGTGCTGCATTTCAGCGACCTGCTGCAAGGTCCGCCGTGACCCGGCCCTGGCGCGACCCGCTGCCCTGGGCGCTGGCCGCGCTGGCCGCGCTGACGCTGGGCATGCCGGCGCTCAAGCCGCTGTTTGCCGCCGCCTTTCCGGCGCTGGACCGGCCGCTCTACGAGCAAGACAGCTTTGCCGCGCTGCTGGGCGCGCATGTGGCTATCGTCGCCGCGTCCAGCGCGGTGGCCGCCTTGCTGGGCGTGGCGGGCGGGCTGTGGGTCACCCGGCCGGCGGGGCGTGAGTTCAGGCCACTGGTCGAGGCGCTGGTGGCCACTGCCCAGACCGTGCCGCCGGTGGCGGTGCTGGCGATTGCCGTGCCACTGATCGGCTTTGGCGAAGCGCCCGCGCTGATCGCGCTGGCGCTGTACGGCCTGCTGCCAATCCTGCGCGGCACCATCGCCGGGATCGAGTCGGTGCCGGCTGACGTGCTGGACGCTGCCGCAGGCGCCGGCCTGAACGCCACCGAGCGCCTCTGGTCGATCGAGCTGCCGCTGGCCGCGCCGGTGCTGCTGGCCGGGCTGCGCACCTCGGTGATCATCAACATCGGCACGGCTGCGGTGGCGTCCACCGTGGGTGCCCGCACGCTGGGCTCACCGATCATCGTGGGCCTGAGCGGCTTCAATACCGCCTACGTGCTGCAGGGCGCTTGGGTGCTGGCCTTGCTGGCGGTCAGTGTCGACCTGCTGTTCGACCGCCTGGGCCGGCGTTGCACACGCTGGCGCAGCGCAACCTGATCCAACCGGCGGCGGGTCACTGCACCGGGGATCCGCTGCCCGGCGGGCCCAGCGCCCGCAGCACGGCCGGGCCCAGGTCGTCCACCGTGCGCTCCTTGCGCACCAGACCGCGCACGCCCACCGCGTCGGCCTGCCGGCACAGGTCGGCGTCGATGTAGCCCGAGCAGATCAGCACCGGCAGCGCCGGTGCGGTCGTGGCCAGCACACGGGCCACGTCCAGGCCCGACAGGCCGGGCATGTTGTGGTCGGTCACAACCAGATCAAAGCGTGCCGGGTCGCTGTCCAGCAGCGCCAGCGCGTCCTGGCCGTTGTCCGCGCTGGTGACCGCATAGCCCAGGCTTTCGAGCAGGCCGGCATTGGTGAGCAGCACGACCGGGTCGTCGTCGATGCACAGGATTTGGCGCAGCGCGGCCACCGCCACCGCCACTGCCGCTGCCGTGCCAGCCACCGGCTCGGGGCGCGCCTGACCGGTGTGCGCCGGCTGGCTTTGTGCGGGCAAGAACAGATGGAACGTGGCGCCACGGCCCGGTGCACTGTCCACCGTGATCACGCCCCGGTGGTCGGCGACGATGCCATGCACCACCGCCAAGCCCAGGCCGGTGCCGCTGCCCACCGGCCTGGTGGTGAAAAACGGCTCGAAGACATGCGCCCGCGTGGCCTCGTCCATGCCACGCCCCGAGTCGCGCACCCAGAGGTGGGCGCACAGGCCGGCTGGCAGGCCGGCCAGGCACAGCGCACCGCCCGGCTCGGCCCGGTCCGCCGCCAGGCCCACCTCGATCTCGCCCGCACCGTCAGGCATCGCCTGCCAGGCGTTGGTGCACAGGTGCATCAGCACCTGCTGGATCTGGCTGGCGTCCACCTCGACCTGCAGTGCGGCGGGTGCGGGCGCTTCGGGCGCTGCGGGCGCTGCGGACGTTTGATGCGCTGCGGATGCCGCGGGCGCTTCTGAAGCTTCTGGCGCTCCTGGCGCTCCTGGAGCTTCTGGCGCTGCTGGCGCTCCTGGCGTTTCTGGCGGCTCGGGCGGGGACGCGGGTGGCCGCAGCCAGGCCGGCGACGTCCACCGCACACTGGCCGGCAGCGATGCCTGCATCAGCGCCAGGCTGTCCCGTACCAGCGGTGCCAGCGGCTGCACCATCGGCAGGTGTGGCTGGCGCCCGCCAAACGCGGTGATCTGCTGCACCAGGTGGCGCGCCCGCAACGCCGACTGCCGGACCTGCTCCAGCCGGGCCTGCACGCTGGGCGGGTCACCCAGCGACTGGCGCGCCAGCGCCAGGTTGCCCAGGATGGCGCCGAGGATGTTGTTGAAATCATGCGCAATGCCGCCCGCCAGCGTGCCCAGGGCCTCCATCTTTTGCGACTCGCGCAAGGCTTCGTCAGCGCGTTTGCGCTCGATCACGATCGCCGCCAGCTGGGCCGCTTCGGTCACGCTGGCCAGTTCATGCTCGCCCGGCGTGTGCACCTGGCCGTGGTAGATGCCCAAGGTGCCCAGCACCCTGCCTGTCGTGCCCAGGATCGGCTCGGTCCAGGCCGACGCAATGCCATGGTCCGCCATCAGCGGCAGGAATTCAGCAAAGCGCGGATCGGCCCGGGCGTCGGCCGACACCACCCGCTGGCCGGTGAATGCCGCCGTGCCGCCGCTGCCCACCATCGGACCGACGTGCACGTCATCGAGCGCCTGGCTGAAATCCTCAGGCAGGCTGGGCGCGGCGCCACGCTGCAACCGGGTGCCCGAGGCGTCGAGCAACATCAGGTTGGCGCGCAAACCGGGCTGGCCGGCCTGCAGACCCAGCACGATGGCCTCCAGCGCCTCGCCCAGCGGCGCACCCGCGGCGATCAGGCGCAACACCCGCTCACGTCCGGCGTCGCGGGCCTCGGCCCGCTTGCGCTCGGTGATGTCGTGCTCCACCGCCACCCAGTGGGTGTAGCGGCCGGTGTCGTCGGTGACCGGCACCATGTCCAGCTCGAGCCAGAACGGCTCGCCGCTGCGGGTGTAGTTCAGCAGTTGCGAGCGCGACGGCTCCCAGCGGCGCAAGGCCTGGCCGATGTGCCGCAGTTCGGCCGGGTCAGTACCCGGGCCTTGCAAGAATCGCGGCGACCGGCCCAGCACCTCGTCGCGGCGGTAGCCGGTGCGGCGCTCAAACGCCTCGTTGACGAACAGGATGCGCGGGCCGGGCTCATCCTGGGGTTCGGCCTCGGTGATCAGCACGATGTCGTTGAAGCGCGCCACGCTGCTGGCCAGCAACTTGAGCTGTTGCTCGACCCGCCGGCGCTCGGTGATGTCGGTGACCATCGCCAACGCGCCGGTGTACTGGCCAGCCTCGTCTTGCACCGGGTTGGTCGATACGGCAGCCCACAGCTCGCTGCCGTCCTGGCGGCGGAAGCGAAAATCATGCTGCTCGGACACGCCCTGGCGGCGCCGCTCCAGGTTGGCGTTGGCCAGCGCCACGCCCTGCGCGTCCATGAAGTCGGTCAAGGGCCGGCCCATCATCTCGGCCGCGCTGTAGCCCAGCATCTGCGCCATCTTGGGGTTGACGAAGCTGGTCAGCGATTGGGCGTCGATGGTCCAGATACCTTCGGTGGCGGTCTCGACAATGTCGCGGTAGCGCCGCTCGCTGGCCTGCGCCTCGGCCTGGCTGCGCAGGCCAGCGGTGATGTCCTTGGCCAGCACCAGCCGGGCCGGGCGGCCGGCAAACTCGACCGCCTCGGACACGATCTCGACGTCGAACAACTCGCCGTTTCGCCGACGGTGCCGCCATTGCCGGGCGGTGCTGAGGTCGGGCTGCGGCTCAGCCAGAAAGGCCAACAACGCCGGAACTTCCGTGACAGGCCGGATATCGGTGAGCAACAGCGCCAGAAACTCGGCCTCGCTGTGACCGTAGGCCGTGATGGCGGCCTGGTTGACGGCCAGAAAGTGCAGCGTTTCGAGGTCGAACACCCACATCGGCACCGGATGGCGGTCGAACAGCAAGCGATAACCGGATGGCGGTCGAACAGCAAGCGATAACCGGCCTCAGCCTTGCTGCGTTGGATGTCATCGGCAGTGTCGCGTCGCTCCATGTGCCTGGGCCTTTCCTGCTCCATATTGACACTACCGACAAAACTTGTCATCGCAAAATGACAAAAACACCTAACTAGAAACGGCGCAGCGTCAACACAAGTAGCGATCCGCGGCGCGGTGCGGCTGGGTCAGTGCGGCTGGGTCAGTGCAACGCTTTCATTGCAACCCTTTCAGTGCAAGGCGGTCAGCGCGGCAAGGTCAGGGCCGCGCCCAGGTCGTCGACCGAACTGCCCTGGCGCGCCAGCAGGGCTTCAAGTGCCGGCAGCAGCGGGCCCAGCCGCTCGTCCAGCGCGTCCCGCACGGTGTCGACCACCACCTGCGTGCCACGCTCGATTTCGATGTGCAGCGCATCGCCGGCCTGTTTGCCGCCAAAGGTCGTCATGCGCAGGGTTTCGGGGATCAGCCAGACCTCGAACCAGCGCTCGGCCCGGTTGGCCTCGGCCACCGTCAGGCTGGCGCCGTTGATGGCGATGTAGCCCTTGGCAAACACATAGCGCATGTGGCTGGCGGGCATGCCGATGCGCAGCACGTGGTTGTTTTCGGGCTGGCGCACTGACAACAACTGGCCCAGGCAGTCGACATGGCCGCTGATCGGGTGGCCGCCGATCTCGGCGCCGTCTCGGGCGGCGCGCTCGACATTGAGCATGCTGCCCGCAACCAGCCCACCCAGCGTGGTCAGGCCCAGGCTTTGCTGCATCACATCAAAACAGGCGCGACCCGGGCCGGGCAAGGCGGTGACGGTCAGGCAGACGCCGTCGCAGGCGACGCTGGCGCCGATCTGCAGATCGGCATCAAAACCGGCCGGAAATGCCAGCTCGAAGCTGCGCAGCCCGGGCCGGTCGGTGCAGGTGGCCACAGTGGCCAAGGCTTGAACAATGCCGGTGAACATGAGGGGATGGCGATGGGCGGTTGAAAACCACAGCGTAGCAGCGGTGGTGGTGGACGTGGTGGACGTGGTGGACGTGGTGGACGTGGTGGTCGTGGTGGTCGTGGTGGTGGTGATAGCGGTGGTGGCGGCGCTTGTAGCGGACTTGCTGCGCCCGCCACACCGGTCAGGTGCGCCAGACCCGCGGCGCGCAAGGCGCCAGGCCCCAGTGCAATTGCCGCCAACCAGCCCACACCGCCTGCAGCAGCGCCATCACCGGCTCGACCCGGTGGCCCAGCGCGCGCAGCACCAGCAGGCGCCCGTCAAGTGCGGTGACGCCGGCGGTGGTGGGCAGCGCGCTGGCGTCGATCAGCGCCCGGGCGCCGTCGATCAACTGCTCGCAGCGCTCGCGCCCCAGCACCTGACCGTCGGCGAGCCACAGCGTGGCCATCACGCTGTGGCCGGCCAGGCCCAGCGGCGAGTCCATCAGCAGGCGGTCGGCACCGTCGATTCGGCCGCGCTCCAGCCAGATGCCCGGAATCGACACCTGCTGCAGGTACTGGCCCTGGTCGAAGGGCTGGTCCGCGGCCGGCAAGCCCAGCGCCAGCACATCCCAGCCGATCATCTGCGCGCCGGGCGCCAGGTTGAAGGTCAGGCGGTTGTCGACCTGGCAGCGCCGGTAGGCAATCGTCTCGAGCGGCAGCCATTCCAGCCGCGCGCCGTCGGCCAGCGTGGCGGTGACCTGCTGCTGCGCCAGCGGTCCGGCGCTGCGGTAAAACCGGGTCGCGCCGGGCGTGGTGATCAGGGCATGGCTGCCCGGCGCCAGAGTAGCGTCCAGCACCAGCACATCACCGCCGACGACGCCGCCCGGCGGGTGCACCAACACCTGGTGGCACACGGCGTTGCCCTCGGGGTAGAGCCGCTGCAGCACGCGCAGGGGCCCGTGGTGGCGGTCCAGCGCGATGGTGCGCTCACCGCGCCGGGTGTAGTCCAGTTGAAGATGGCCGTGCCAGCCCATGCCCGCCCCAAAAGCCGCCGAGTGTAGGGGCAGCAGGCCCAGGCGCGAGCCAGCGTCCGGGCTGCCGCCACAGCGCCAAAATCAGCCCGCTTGCGGCCTGCCCTGACACCCGCCCTGGCGGCGCAAGACACGCCGCGGCTGGAGGATCACTGCGGCGAGATGTTCGCCGCAGTGGCCACCTTCTGCCACAGCGCCATGTCGCGCTTCAAGGTGCGGGCAAAGGATTCGGCGTTGTCGCCCACCGGCATCAGGGTCTGCTCGTAGAGGCGGGCCCGCACCTCGGGCAATTTGATCAGGCGCACCATCTCGGCTGAGTATTTGTCGACGATGGCCTTGGGCGTGGCTGCCGGCAGCAGCACCCCCACCCAGCCCAGCGCCTCGAAGCCGGGGTAGCCGCTCTCCAGCAAGGTGGGCACGCTGGCCATCAGCGGCGCGCGGCGTTCGCCGCTGACCGCCAGCGGCTTGAGCTTGCCGGCGGCAATGTGCGCCGTGGCGGTGCTGACATCGGCCCAGGCACACGGCACCTGGCCACCCAGCAGGTCGCTCAACATCGGCGCCGAGCCTTTGTAGGGCACGTGGGCCAGGTCCAGCTTGGCGTTGTGGGCGAAGCCCGCGCCCACGATGTGCGACGACGACCCCGCGCCAAACGAGCCGAAGCTGTACTTGCCCGGGTTGGCCCTGACCAGGGCGACAAACGCCTTCAGGTCATTGGCCGGGAAATCGGGCTTGACCACCAGCACCAGGTACGACAGGCAGACCTGCGAGACCGGCGCGAAATCCTTGATCGGGTCGTAGGGCACCTTGGCAAAGATGGCCGGGTTTTGCACATGGGTGGTGATGCCGATCAGCACCGTGTGGCCATCGGCCGGGCTTTTGGCCACCTGGTCGGTGCCGATCATGCCGCTGGCGCCGGGCTTGTTTTCCACCACCACGTTCTGGCCCCAGGATTCCTGCAGCTTGGCGGCCAACAGCCGCCCCACCAGGTCGGTGGCGCCGCCTGGCGCAAACGGCACGATGAACTTGATCGGCCGGCTGGGAAAGCCGGTTTGCGCGGAGCTGCCAAGGGCGGTGCTGCCGGCGGCCAGGGCCAGGCCACGGTGGATGATTTGGCGGCGGGACAGGATGGGCATGGCGAGCAGTCTCCAGAGCAGTGGCGGCGATCAGACGGTGTGATGGTAAGGGTGCCGGCCCTGCGGGTGAGGGGCGGCGGGTGAGGGCCAGCGGCTGCGCCTGGCCGACTTCAGCCAGGGCCCACCCCACACGCTGCGGTTGATCTGCAGCCGCGCACCAGGGCGGGCCGTTCGGCTACAGCTGGAAAGCCGGCCGCAGTTGTAGCGCGGCGCGCCAGCGCAACAGCTCAGGCTGGCTGTCGTCAGGCTTGACGCGCACCACGCGGGCGAAATCCAGCGCCACCGCGGCCGTGATGTCGGCGATGCTCAGCCGATCGCCCACGATGAAGCTGCGCCCCGCCAGCCGCGCGTCCAGCAGCACCAAGAACTGCCGCACCCGCGCCAGGCCGCGCTCGGCCAGGGCCGGGATCTGAGGGTAATCCACCGGCCCGGGCAGCGCCCGGTTGGCCATCGCCGGCGCGCTGTTGCGCAGCGCCTCGGCGATCGCCAGCAGGCCTTCAAATTCAACCCGCCAGTTCCAGCTGGCGATCTCGGCTTTTTCCAGCGGCGTGCTGCCCAGCAAAGCCGGTTGGGGCCAGCGTGCCTCGGCATAGGCTGCGATGGCGGCGTTGTCGGTCAGCAGCGCGCCTTCTTCGGTGCGCAGCGCCGGCACGGTGCACTGCGGGTTGACGGCGCGGTAGGCCGCGCCCATTTGCTCGCCGCTGCGCAGGTCGATCTGCACCGTGTCGTGGACCACGCCTTTTTCGGCCAGCAAGATGCGCGCACGGCGCGGGCTGGGCGCGCTGCTGCAGTCAAATAACGTGATCATGGCGTGGCCTGGGGAGGGTTGCATGACGCCTGCCTGGCGCGGTGTTCTTGCATGCCGCCCACTCAGCGGCCGTTGAACTGGGGCGGGCGCTTGTCGACAAAGGCCGCCGCGGCGCCCTTGTGGTCGTCGGTCTCGAAGGTGCGGACCATGTGGATGGCCTCGGCATCGAGCACCTGCGACAGCGTGCCTTGCAGCCCGGTGTTGAGGTTGCGCTTCATGTAACCCACCGCAATGGTGGGCAGCGCGGCCAGCTCGGCCGCCCAGGCCGCGGCGGCAGTGGCCAGTTGCGCCGCCGGGACCACGCGGTTGACCAGCCCGATGCGCACCGCCTCGTCGCCCGACACCACGGCACCGGTGAAGTACAGCTCGCGCGCCTTGGCCGAGCCGACCAGGTGGTTGAGAAAGTAGCTGCCGCCAAAGTCGCCCGACAGGCCGATCCTGGAGAAGGCGGTGGTGAGCTTGGCGCTGTCCGTGGCGATGCGCATGTCGCAGGCCAGGGCCAGCGACAAACCCGCGCCGGCCGCCGGGCCGGGGATCACCGCCAAGGTGGGCTTGGGCATCTCGTGCAGCCAGCGCGCCACCTCCATGCGCTCGCGCAGGTGGGTCACCTTGTGGTCGAAGCTGGCGACCGCTGCGGCGCCCGCGGCATTGCGGGCAAAACCCTTGACGTCGCCGCCAGCACAGAAGGCCGCGCCCGTGCCGGTGAGCACCACCAGGCGCACGGCCGGGTCTTGCGCCAGGCGCGGCAAGGCTTCGGACAGGCCTTCGAACATCTCGGCCGACAAGGCATTGCGGGCCTCGGGCCGGTGCATCGTGAGGGTGGCGATGCCGCCTTCGATGGTTTCGAGCAGGTGCGGGTTCATGGTGGGCGGTACCAGGGTGGGTGAATCGGCAGGACAGGTCAGTTCAGGCCAGCGCTGGGGGCAGGGTTCAACCCAGTCAGGCCGGCATGGGCGCGCAGGTTCGGCCCATAGATGCAGGCACAGCGGCGCTGGTGTGCACGGTCGCAGCAAGTGTTGGCCACCTCGGCCGGTAGCCGCAGGTCGAGCTGCGCCCGCTCTTTTTTGCGCGGTCGCCCTCGCGGGCAACGCGCTTGGCGACGGGGCCGCCCCAACCGGCACCGGCACCGGCACCAGCACCAGCACCCCGGATCAGGCCTAAGGTTTTGTTCATCAGGGCAACTTGTGGAGTGGTGAGGTGGCGGGGGCGGCGGGCAGGTGTGGCAGACAGTCAGGTGACGGGCATGGTCCATTTTGCGCGGCCAAGCCCCGGAATCAACCCGTGAAGCCCCTCCCCGCCCGGCCTGCCGTTCCCGTGCCAGGCTGTCGCGCAGGTGGTGGCCAACACCGATTTCGCCACCTTCACCCGGATCGGGGCAGTGACGGCCGACGGCACAACCGCATCCTGGACGGCGCGACGCACCAACGGCTGGGCGAGATGGCCCGCAACAGCGCCACGCGCTGGGCGTCGTACGCCCGCTACGGCGACGAGGCCCGCGCGCTGGGCCCAGTGCTGGGCCAGGTGCCGGGCCAGGTGCTGGGCCAGGCGCTGGGCCAAGTGCTGGGCCAGCCGCTGTACGTGCGCGGGGCCGGTGTTGCCCCAGGCCAGGCAGGCCGGCTCCTGAGCCGGCCGGTGCCGCTCAGCGCGGCTTGCGGCTGCCGGTTTGGCGTGACGTCGGGCGTGTCGTCGGGCGTGAGGTCGGGCTTGCGGTCGGGCTTGCGGTCGGCCGTGCTACCGGCTTCGTCACCGCGGCACCGGCCCGGGCGGCGCCGGTCTGGCGCGGCGGCAGGCCGGTGTGCTGGGTCAGGATCGCGCCGCGCCGCGGCGTTGCGGCACGGGCCGGTGCTGGCGCGGCCGCAGTGGCCAAACCGGTTGCCTTGCCCCGCACCACCGCCACGCTGCCGCCCGGCTGGAAGCTGGGGATCAGGTGGCGCTTGCCGTTGCCGATCAGGTCGGCCCGGCCCATTGCCGTCAGCGCATCGCGCAGCAGCGGCCAGTTCTTGGCGTCGTGGTATTTCAAGAACGCCTTGTGCAGGCGGCGGCGTTTTTCGCTGCGCACGATGTCGACCTTGGCCATCAGGTCAGGCTTGGCCGGGTCGCGGCTCAGGCCCTTGAGCGGATTGCGGCCGCTGTGGTACATCGCGGTGGCCGTGGCCATCGGGCTGGGATAAAAGGTCTGCACCTGGTCGGCCCGAAAGCCGCTGCGCTTGAGCCACAGCGCCAGGTTCATCATGTCCTCGTCACTGGTGCCGGGGTGGGCCGCGATGAAGTACGGGATCAGAAACTGCTTTTTGCCGGCCTCGGCGCTGAACTGCTCGAACAGCTGCTTGAAGCGGTCGTAGCTGCCGATGCCGGGCTTCATCATCATCGACAGCGGCCCGCCCTCGGTGTGCTCGGGCGCGATCTTGAGGTAGCCGCCGACATGGTGCGTCACCAGCTCACGCACATAGTCGGGCGAGGTCACCGCCAGGTCATAGCGCAGGCCCGAGCTGATCAGCACCTTCTTGACACCCTTCAAGGCCCGGGCCCGGCGGTACATCTGGATCAGCGGCGCATGGTCGGTGCCCAGGTTGGGGCAGATGCCAGGGTAGACACAGCTGGGCTTGCGGCAAGCGGCCTCGATCGCCGTGCTCTTGCAGCGCAGCCGGTACATGTTGGCGGTGGGGCCGCCCAGGTCGGACACCACACCGGTGAAGCCGGTCACCTTGTCGCGCATGTCCTCGATCTCGCGGATCACCGAGTCCTCGCTGCGGCTCTGGATGATGCGGCCCTCGTGCTCGGTGATCGAGCAAAAGCTGCAGCCACCAAAGCAACCCCGCATGATGTTGACCGAGAAACGGATCATCTCCCAGGCCGGGATCTTGGTCGGCCCGTCATGGCCGCCCGAAGCGTCGGCATAGCTGGGGTGCGGGCTGCGGGCATAGGGCAGGCCGAACACCAGGTCCATCTCGGGCGTGCTGAGCGGGATCGGCGGCGGGTTGATCCAGACATCGCGCTGGCGGCCGCCAATCTCATGGCCTTGCACCAGCGCGCGGGCATTGCCGGGGTTGGTCTCCAGGTGCAGCACCCGGTTGGCGTGGGCATACAGCACGGCGTCGCGCTTGACCTGCTCGTAGCTGGGCAGGCGGATCACCGTGCGCTCGCGCGGCGGCATCTGGATGCGGCCGCTGGCGCGTGACACCGGCATGCGGACGATGGCGGTGGCTGGGACGCCGCCGGACGCAGCGGCGGCTGCGGGGCCGGCGGCTGCGGGGCCGGCGCCTGCGCCTGCGCCCTGCGCGGCGTCCTCCTTGGCGCAGGTCGTGCCTTGCTCGGCCGCCTGCTCGGAGGTGGTCTGGTACGGGTTGATGTGCTCGTCGATGCGGCCGGGCAAATCAACATCGCTGGAGTCGATCTCGAACCAACCGGCGGCCGTCGGGTCAGCGTCGCGCCGAACAAAGGCGGTGCCGCGCACATCGGTGATCTGGGCCACTGCCTCACCCTTGGCCAGCCGGTGGGCGATCTCGACGATGGCGCGCTCGGCGTTGCCGTACAGCAGCAGGTCGGCCTGGGCATCGACCAGGATCGAGCGCCGCACCTTGTCCTGCCAGTAGTCGTAATGGGCGATGCGGCGCAGGCTGCCCTCGATGCCGCCCAGCACCACCGGCACCTGGCCCCAGGCCTCGCGGCAGCGCTGGGTGTAGACCAGCGAGCAGCGGTCCGGCCGCGAGCCCGCCAGGCCGCCGGGGGTGTAAGCGTCGTCGCTGCGCTCGCGCCGGTCGGCGGTGTAGCGGTTGATCATCGAATCCATGTTGCCGGCAGTGACGCCGAAAAACAGGTTCGGTTTGCCCAGCACCTCAAACGCCGCCACGCTGCGCCAGTCGGGCTGGGCAATGATGCCGACCCTGAAACCCTGGTGCTCCAGCATGCGACCGATCACCGCCATGCCAAAGCTGGGGTGGTCGACATAGGCGTCGCCGGTGACGATCACGATGTCGCAACTGTCCCAGCCCAGCGCGTCCATCTCGGCGCGGCTGGTGGGCAAAAACGGCGCATCGCCGAACCGCTTGGCCCAGTACGGCCGGTAGCTTGCCAGCGGCTTGGCCGCAGGGGCCTGCCGGCTGGCGGGCGGCGCGGCAGGCCGGGTGACTGACGGAACGGCGAGGGGAAAGCTAGACACGGTCATGGGCGGGCAGGTCAACCAGCAGGCAAATCAACCCCGTATTGTCGCCGGGCCAGCGCGGGCCGGGCTGGCCCGGCCCGTGCTGGCCTTGCGGGGCGCTAGGCAGTGCCGCCTGCGGCGCTGGCCGACCCCGGAGCCGGCTCGGCGCCTACCAGCTGACCTCGCGGTCCGGCGTGGACCCGATCTTGTGGATCGACAGGTCGGCGCCGTCGTACTCCTCCTCGGCCGACAGGCGCAGCCCCATCACCGCCTTGAGCGCGCCATACACCACCAAACCGCCCAGCAGCGCCCAGACCACACCCATCAGCGTGCCGATGGCCTGCGCTGCCAGATTGACACCGCCCAGCCCGCCCAGCTGCGGCAGGCCGAAGATGCCGCAGGCAATGCCGCCCCAGGCACCACACAGCCCGTGCAGCGGCCAGACGCCCAGCACGTCGTCGATCTTCCACTTGTTCTGGGTCAGTGTGAACATCAAAACGAAGATCGCGCCGGCCACCCCGCCCACCACCAGCGCACCGGCCGGGTGCATCACGTCCGACCCGGCGCACACCGCCACCAAGCCGGCCAGCGGGCCGTTGTAGGCAAATCCCGGGTCGTTTTTGCCCAGCAGCACGGCCACCAGCGTGCCGCCCGCCATCGCCATCAGCGAATTGACCGCCACCAGGCCCGAGATCTTGTCGATCGTCTGGGCGCTCATCACGTTGAAGCCAAACCAGCCCACCGCCAGGATCCAGGCGCCCAGCGCCAGAAACGGGATGGACGACGGCGGGTGGGCGCTCATGGTGGCGCGGCCCGAGCCATCCTTGCGGTAACGACCGGCGCGCGCGCCCAGCAGCAGCACGGCGACCAGGCCGATCCAGCCGCCCACGGCATGCACCACCACGCTGCCGGCAAAGTCATGGAACTCGGCACCGGTGGTCGCCTTGATCCAGGCCTGTATGCCGAACTTCTGGTTCCAGGCCACACCCTCGAACAGCGGATAGATCACGCCCACCAGCACCGCCGTGGCGATCAGTTGCGGACCAAAACGCGCCCGCTCGGCAATGCCGCCCGAGACGATGGCGGGGATCGCTGCGGCAAAGGTCAGCAGGAAGAAAAACTTGACCAGCTCATAGCCGTTTTTGGCCGCCAGCGTCTCGGCGCCAGTGAAAAAGCTCGTGCCGTAGGCCACCGTGTAGCCGACGAAGAAGTAGGTGATGGTCGAGACTGAAAAGTCCACCAGGATCTTGACCAGCGCATTGACCTGGTTCTTCTTGCGCACCGTGCCAAGTTCGAGAAACGCAAAGCCGGCATGCATCGCCAGCACCATGATGGCGCCCAGCAAAATGAACAAGGCATCGGTGCCCTGCTTGACTTGATCCATGGGGTGAGTCCTGAAAAAGAGGCGCCAGGTCGGCGCATCAACCATCGACGCACCACGAAATTTCAAAGCGCACCAAACAAGCAATATTTATGCCTTGTTTGGTGCGCACCCGCGCACCAATACGCACCACCCCCGCCCTAGGCGTCGAACCAATACGGTGCATAGCGCACCAAATAAGATCAAGCCCATCCCCACTTGCCGCCGCCACGCTGGCAAGCCTGCGGTGGCTGCGCGCACCAAGCCCAGTCAAACCGGGGGTCTGCGGTACACCAGGACCTTCAAGGACCGCTGCTCGGCCACATCGGCAAACGCCGCCGGGTTGGCCAACCGCTGCTCGAACAGCAATTCGGGCGCTTGCGCGGCCATGTGCGCCTGCAAAAAATCCGGCCCCAGCTCGGGTGCGTTCAGGCACAGCAGGGCACGGCCGCCGGGCGCCAGCAGATCGGGCAGGCGGCGCATCAGCCGGGGGTAGTCCTTGGTGGCGACAAAGCTGCCGAGCTGGTAGCTGGGCGGGTCGACGATGACCAGGCTGTAGGGGCCGCTGCGACCCAGCTTGCCCCAGCTGCTGAAAATGTCATGCGGCAAGAAGCTGACGCCATCCGTCAGGCCATTGAGCCGGTGGTTCTGCTGACCGATGGCCAGCGCGCCCCGGCTCATGTCGAC
The DNA here is from genome assembly GCA_046597355.1 of Aquabacterium sp. Classification (GTDB taxonomy): domain Bacteria; phylum Pseudomonadota; class Gammaproteobacteria; order Burkholderiales; family Burkholderiaceae_C; genus Pseudaquabacterium. The sequence continues at coordinate 5,984 of JBKJKU010000386.1, read as the reverse complement.
ATTGACCACCTGGGCCGCCCCCGCCTGCATCGCCACCACCGAAAACGCGCAGGTGTAGGCAAACAGGTTCAGCAATTTTTGTCCGGGCCGGGCTGCCAGGTCAGCGCGCAGCCAACGCCGGCCCTCGGCCATGTCCAGAAACAGCCCGTGGTTCTGGCCCTGCAGCACATGCACCAGATACCGTGCGCCGTCCTCGGTCACGGCATGCGGCTGTGGCACGGCGCCGGCCATCAGCCGGGTGCTGCTGCGGCCGTCCTGCCGGCACTGGTAAACCCAGTTCAGGGGCTGACCGGGCGCCAGTTGCTGCCAGCGCTGTTGCAAGGCCTCGCCGATGGTGGCCAGCTCGGCGTCAGTGGCGGGGCCAAAACTGGTCAGCAACCAGACCGGCGGGTAGGCGTCCAGCGCCCATTGCGCGCAGCCGGGATGCAGGCCACCCCGGCCATGAAAAAACCGCTGGGCTTCGCCGGGCAGCGGCAAGGTGGCGATGGTGGACAGCAGGGCTTGCATCGGGGAACCCAGGGTCAGCGGCGGGACGCATGGCGCGGCGGCACGCGGCACGGCCCGGCATTGACCGCGACAGGCTGCAGGTCTTCGGGGACCAGATTGTCTCCGGCCTGCGCCAGCACCTGCGGCCCGACTTGCGCCATGCGGCGTTGCACCGGGTCGAGCTGCAAAAACAGCCCCTTCCCAGCACCGAGGCATCCGCACCCAGCGGCGGTAAACCGGCGGCATTCAAGGCCAGCCCCAGCCCGCCAACATCGTCGAAAAGGACGATTGAGCCGCCCAGGTGCGCGCCCTAGAGTGCCGCGCAGGAGACTGCAATGGCCTTGCTCAACACCCGTCAATTTCGGCATCGGCCAGCGCGATGCAGCTGACCCAGCCGCTGCACCAGGCGCGGCTTGAAAAACCCGACGCCACGGCCCTGGTCTGCGGCCCGCGCCGCAGCAGCTTTGCCGCACTCGCCGACCGGGTCGCCCGCCTGGCCGCCGTGCTGCGCGCCCAGGGCCTGCAGCCCGGCGACCGGGTGGCCATGCTGGGCCACAACAGCGACCACTACGTCGTCTTCTTCTATGCCGTGTGGTGGGCCGGCGGCGTGATCAACCCGGTCAACCTGCGGTGGAGCGCCCGCGAGATCGCCTACTCGCTGGACGACTGCGACACCCGCATCCTGCTGGCAGACGAGAACTTTCACGGTACGGTGGCCGAACTGCGCAGCCTCAGCTGCAGCCTGCGCTGTCTGGTGCACTGGGGCAACGGATTGGCACCCGAAGGGGGCGACCTGCTGGACGGCCCACTGTTGGCGGACCAGGCCCAACCGATGGCCGACGCGGGCCGGGCTGGCCAGGACCTGGCGGCGGTGATGTACACCGGTGGCACCACCGGCCGGCCCAAGGGTGTGATGCTGACCCACGCCAACCTGGTGCTCAACCTGCTGGCCGCCAACCAGGCCGCCACCCGGCCGCTGGACTCTGTCGGCATCAGCATCGCGCCGATGTTCCATGTGGGCGGCATGGGGCTGGTGCTGCAGCTGATGCAGCGGCTGTGTCGCCAGGTCATCCTGCCCGGGTTTGATGAGCTGGCACTGCTGCGCGCCATCGCCGACGAGCGGGGCAGCGAGACCTTTTTGGTGCCGACGATGCTCAAGCGCCTGGTCGAGCATCCCCGCTTTGCCGAGTTCGACACCTCCGCCTTGCAACTGGTGCTGTACGGCGCTGCGCCGATCGACGGGTCGCTGCTGGCACAGGCCCAGCGGACGCTGCCGGCGGCGGGTTTTTGCCAGCTCTACGGCATGACCGAGCTGTCGCCGGTGGTCACCGCCCTGCCCGCCTGGTGCCATGCACCCGGCCAGCCGCCGGGCCGGCTGCGCTCAGCCGGCCGGGCTGTGGCGGTGGCCGAGGTTCGCATCGTCGACCCCCACGGCCGGCCGGTGGCCAACGGCGTGGTGGGTGAAATCGCCTCGCGCGGGCCGTGTGTGATGGCCGGCTACTGGAACCAGCCCGAACAGACCGCCGCTGCGGTGCAGGACGGCTGGATGCACACCGGCGACGGCGGCTGGATGGACGGCGACGGCTTTGTCTACGTCGTCGACCGGCTCAAGGACATGATCGTCACCGGCGGCGAAAACGTCTATTCGGCCGAGGTCGAAAACGCGATCGCGCTGCTGCCCGCCGTCAGCATGGTGGCGGTGATCGGCCTGCCCGACGACCGCTGGGGCGAACGGGTGCACGCGGTGGTGGTGCTGCGCGATGGCCTGGCGCTGGACGCTGACGCGCTGATCGCCCACTGCCGCGAGCAGATCGCCGGCTACAAATGCCCCCGCACGGTCGAGTTCCGCAGCGCGCTGCCGCTGTCGGCCGCCGGCAAGCTGCTCAAGCACGAACTGCGGGCGCCGTTCTGGGCCGGCCGCAGCCGCGCCGTCAACTGATCCGCCACCCTGACCGGCCCCTCTTCATGCCCCAGCCCCCTCGCCTGCCCGCGCACATCAACCGCCGCTTGCGCCTGCCGCTGATCGCCGCGCCGATGCTCAATGTCTCGGGTGTCGATCTGGTGGTGGCGGCCTGCCGCAACGGCGTGATCGGGGCCTTCCCCACCGCCAACGCCCGCAGCACCGCCCAGCTAGACCAGTGGCTGAGCGACATTGCCGCGCGGCTGTTTGCCGCGCCCGAAGAGGCCGCGCCCTGCTGTCCCAACCTGATCATGCGGTCGCCCCGCCTGGCCGAGGACCTGGCGTGCCTGCTGGCGCACCGGGTCGAGATGGTCATCACCAGCGTGGGCTCGCCGGCACCGGTGGTGCAGGCGCTGCACGGCATCGGCTGCCTGGTGCTGGCCGATGTGGCGACACTTGAGCACGCCCGCAAGGCGATCGCAGCGGGGGTTGACGGCCTGGTGCTGCTGTCGGCGGGTGCCGGCGGCCAGACCGGCTGGCTCAATCCGCTGGCTTTTGTGCGGGCGCTGCGGGCCGACTACGACGGCCTGCTGGTGCTGGCCGGCGGCATCAGCGACGGCGTGGCGCTGCGCGCGGCCCAGGTGCTGGGCAGCGACCTGGCCTACATGGGTACCCGCTTCATCGCCACCCGAGAAAGTCTTGCCGACGACGCCTACCGGCAGATGCTGGTGGACTGCAGCGCCGACGACGTGCTGCTGACCCGCGCGTTCACCGGCCTGCCCACCAGCATGCTGGCGCCGGCCATCCGCCGCGCCGGGCTGGACCCGGCCAATCTGGACGAGCAGGTCAGCCCGGCCACGGCAGCGCAACTGTTTGGCGGCGCGGCGCATCAAGACCCACCGGGCGCTGCGGGCGCTGCTGGCGCTGCGGGCCCACGCCGTTGGCGCGATATCTGGAGCGCCGGCCACAGCGTGTCGGGCGTGCGCGCGGTGCTGACGGTGGACGCGCTGGTGGCCCAGGTGGAGCAGGAGTTCCACGGCGCGCTGGCCTGACGCGGCAAGCGAGACCCGGCGCAGCAGCGCCAGCCGGGCGCCGCGTCAATGCCGGTTCAGCGCCGATTCGGCCTCAGGCGCCCGGCCGCTTCATCTGGCAGGACGTGGGCTGGGCGCTGACGTACGAATCCCACACCACCTCGGACCGGAAACCGTAGCCGGTGCCCTCGGCGTCGTACTTCACGCCCTTGCTGCCCTGCTTGGCCCAGATGCCCAGGAACAGCGGCGCCTGCAGCTGGTGGTCGGTCTTGCGCATCTCGACCTCGCCCACCGGGCTCTTGTACTTCATGCCCTCCAGCGCAAAGGCCACCTTCTTGGTGTCGGTGGACTGGGCCGCGCGCATCGCCGCCCTGAGCATCTGCATGCTGTTCCAGTGCGCGGCAAAGATGAAGTCGTCGTTGGTCTTTTTCTTGTAGTCGACGTAGATCTTCTCCAGCTCGGGCGTGGGCGCGTTGTGGCCCCAGTTCCAGATCACGCCGACCTTGTTTTCGCCCCACGAACCCATCTGGGCCGGCGTGCCGGGGTTGTTGGCGTTCATCGTGAAGAAGTTGATGTTCAACCCGCTGTCGCGTGCGGCCTTGAACAGCAGCGTCAGGTCGCTGCCCCAGTTGGACGTGATCACCGTGTCGGCGCCCGACGCGCGGATCTTGGCAATGTGCGGCGCAAAGTCGCGCACCGAGGCGATCGGGATGAAGTCGTCGCCGACCAGCTGGATGTCGGGGCGCTTTCGCCCCAGGTACTCCCGCGCGGCCTTGGACACCTGCTGGCCGTGGGTGTAGTTCTGGTTCAGCAAAAACACCTTCTTGATGTCCGGCCGCTGCTGCTGGAAGTAGGTGGTCAGCGCCTCGATCTTCATCTCGCTGGTCGGGTAGAAACGGAAGTGCCAGAAGTTGCAGCGGTCGTTGGTCAGCCCCGGGTCCATCGCCGAGTAGTTGAGGTAGAGCGTGGCCTTGTCGGGCTCGCGCTCGGCCAGCTTGCCCACCGCATCGCTCAGCGCAAAGGCCACGCCCGACCCACCGCCTTGGGTGATGTAGCGGATGCCCTGATCGGTGGCGGCCTTGAGCACGGTCACGCTTTCCTGCGGCGTGCCCTTGCCGTCGAACGGCACGACCTCAAACTTTGGGTCGTTGGGCGCCGCCTTGGCGTTGATCTGGCTGACGACCTCACGCAGCTGCGCCAGCGAGCCCTCGCCAGCACGGGCAAACGGGCCCGAGAGCACATCGATGAAGGCGATCTTGACGGTGTCTGCGGCGGCGGCGGGCAAGGCCGCCAGCAGCACCAGCGCGGCAAGTGCCGAGACTTTGAAGGGTCGGGCGACGGGCATGGGGTCTCCTTGGGCGTGGCTGACAAGACCGGGCCGATGCCGGTCGGTGGATCCTAGAATCGACGGCGTGGCCAGTGGGTCGCCAAGGCGACGGGATGGGCAAGGGACATCCCGGGCAAGCGACCGGCCTGCAACTGCGTATGCTGGCCCAACCCGTAACCGCACTGCCGGTGCTGCGCAGTGTCCTGCGCAGCACCCCCAAACCCGCCACCCCGATCAGCCCCTCACAAAGACACGCACCCCCATGACACGCCACACACTGCTCAACGCCACCCTGGCCCTGGGTGCCACCTTCGCCGCCCTCGCCAGCCTCAGCGCGCCGGCCAGCGCGCAGGGTTTCCCGAACAAGCCGATCCGGCTGGTCGTCACCTTCCCGGCGGCCGGCGCGCCCGACATCCTGGCCCGGCTGTTTGCCGACAAGGCCCAGTTCGGCCAGCCGGTGGTGGTGGACAACGTGGCCGGCGCAGGCGGCAACATCGGCGCCGACAAGGTGGCCAAGTCGCCGCCCGACGGCTACACCCTGGTGATGGGCACGGTGGGCACGCATTCGATCAACGGCTCCCTCTACCCCAAGATGCCCTACGACATGGTGCGTGACTTCACGCCGGTGGCCCATGTCGCCAGCGCGCCCAACCTGCTGGTGGTCACCAACGACCTGCCGGTCAAGAGCGTGACCGAACTCATCACCTACATGAAAGCCAACCCGAACAAGCTGAGCTTTGGCTCGCCCGGCATCGGCAGCTCGGTGCATGTCTCGGGGGAGTTGTTCAAGTCGCTCACCGGCACGACGATGCAGCATGTGCCCTACAAGGGCCGGCAGTTTGCGATCCCCGACCTGGTGGGCGGCCAGATCCAGCTGATGTTCGACAACATGCCCTCAGCCCTGCCGATGGCCAAGGACGGCAAGATCCGCGCGTTGGCCGTGACCACCGCCAAACGGTCCCCCGCCGCGCCCGAGGTGCCCACCGTGGCCGAGACCGTGCCCGGCTTCGAGGCCACCACCTGGTTTGCGATGTTTGCGCCCGCCGGCACGCCACCGGCGGTGGTGGCGCGCATCAACGCCGAGATGCAACGCGTCTTCAAGTTGCCGGATGTGGTGGACAAATTGAAGACCCTGGGCCTGGAGCCGTGGATCTCGACGCCTGAGGAACTGGCCAAATACCAGGCCAGCGAGATCGTCAAATGGGCCAAGGTGGTGAAGGATTCGGGCGCGAAGGCGGAG
>JBKJKU010000333.1:0-3669 GCA_046597355.1 Aquabacterium sp. | reverse complement strand
GCCGCAGGCGCATCGGGGGTGGGTCACGTTATGGACGCAGCAGCTCGTTGATGCTTGTCTTGGCCCGCGTGCCGGCGTCGACCTTCTTGACGATCACCGCGCAGTACAGGTTGTACTTGCCGCCGTCGCGCGGCAGGCTGCCCGAGATCACCACCGACCCGGCAGGGATACGGCCGTAGCTGGTCTCGCCGGTCTCGCGGTCATAGATCGGGGTGCTCTGGCCCAGGTACACGCCCATGCTGATGACCGAGTTCTCCTCGACGATCACGCCCTCCACCACCTCGGACCTGGCGCCGATGAAGCAGTTGTCCTCGATGATGGTCGGATTGGCCTGCAGCGGCTCCAGCACGCCACCGATGCCCACGCCGCCGGACAAGTGCACGTTTTTGCCGATCTGTGCGCATGAACCCACCGTGGCCCAGGTGTCGACCATGGTGTTTTCGTCCACATAGGCGCCAATGTTGACGTAACTGGGCATCAACACCACGCCACGCGCCAGGTAGCTGCCGCGCCGGGCCACGGCCGGCGGCACGACACGCACACCCGAGGCGCGCAACGCGGCCTCGTCCATGTGCGAGAACTTGGTCTGCACCTTGTCAAAAAAGCTCAAACCCCCGGCCTGCATCAGCTGGTTGTCGTTGAGCCTGAAGCTCAAGAGCACCGCCTTCTTGATCCACTGGTTCACCGTCCACTGGCCCACGCCCTGGCGCTCGGCCACCCGCAGGCGGCCGGCATTGAGGTCGGTGATCACGCTGTCGACGGCGGCGCGCACGGCGGGTGCGTCGGTGGTGGGGCTGAGGCTGGCGCGGTCGTCCCAGGCCTGGTCGATGGTGGTTTGAAGTTGTGCGGTCATGGGGTCAGCGCAAGGCCGTTGAGGTGGATGCAGGATAAAAAATGGGGTCAGACGGTCGGGCGGTCAGGCTGCCTGGCGGCGGCAGAAATCGGCGATGCGGTGCGCGGCTTCCAGGCATTCGTCGGTGCCGGCCACCAGGGCCATGCGGATCCGGCCGCTGCCGGGGTTGTGGCCGGGCTGCTGCCCATCGGCACCCCGACCCGCCGCCCGGGCCAGCAGGCTGCCGGGCAACACTGCGACATTGTATTGAGCCAGCAGTTGCAGCGCGAAGCCGATGTCGTCGGCGGGCTGCCCGTCTTTTGTCGGCAGGCCGGCCCAGAGGTAGAAGCCGGCGTCGGGCAGGGCCACGTCCAGCACCTCGGCCAGCACGGGGGTGATCTGGGCAAACTTGGTGCGGTACAGCGCCCGGTTGGCCACCACATGGGCTTCGTCATTCCAGGCCGCCAGGCTGGCAGCCTGCACCAGCGGGCCCATCGCCGAGCCGTGATAGGTGCGGTAGAGCAGAAAGTTCTTGATGATCTGCGCATCGCCGCACGCAAAGCCCGAGCGCAGGCCCGGCACGTTGCTGCGCTTGCTGAGCGAGGTGAAGCAGATCAGGTTCTTGAAGTCGCTGCGGCCTAACTTGGCGGCCGCCTCCAGCCCGCCCAGCGGCGGCTCGTCTCGGAAGTAGATCTCCGAATAACACTCGTCGCTGGCGATGACAAAACCAAAGCGGTCACTCAATTCGAACAGCGTCGCCCACTCCGACAGCGGCATCACCGCGCCGGTCGGGTTGCCGGGCGAGCAGACGTAGAGCAGCTGGGTGCGGGCCCAGGTGGCCTCGTCGATCTGGCCCCAATCAGCCGCAAAGTTGCGCGCCGGGTCGCTGTTGGCAAACGCCACCTCGGCGCCGGCCAGCAGCGCTGCGCCCTCGTAGATCTGGTAGAACGGGTTGGGGCAGACGACGGTGGCGCCGGGCCGGCTGGCGTCGACCACGGTCTGGGCGATCGCAAACAGCGCTTCGCGCGATCCACCGACCGGCAGCACCTGCGTGGCGGCATTCAGCGTCACGCCGTAGCGCCGCTGCAGCCAGCCGGAGAAGGCCTCGCGCAGCGCGGGCGAGCCGGCGGTGGGCGGGTAGACCGACAGGCCCTTGAGGCCGGCCACCAGCGCGTCTTTGATCAGTGCGGGCGTGGCATGGCGGGGCTCGCCGATGCCCAGACTGATCGCCCGCAGCGCCGGGTTGGGGGTGATGTGTTCAGTCAGCGCACGCAGGCGCTCGAACGGGTAAGGGTGCAGTTTGCCCAGCAGCGGATTCATTGCCCGATTATCGCGGGCCGCGGCAGGCCGGCGCAGCGGCCCGGCCAGGCCACCGCCAGCGTGATGGCCTGCGTGGGCGAGCTTGATCGAGCGCCGGATCTCAGAAAACACCTGGCCACGCCGCCGGGCTCACAGCCAACCGGTGCAGTTGGCCGCGCCGCAGCGGCAGGCCAATGTGCCTTCATGGTGGGTTTCGCCGTAGTTCACCGTGATTTCCTCGCCCGGCACGATGGCCCGCAAGGCGTAGAACTCGATGCGCCCGCCTTGGATCGTCAGGCGTGCGTTCGGGCTGCAGGCGTGGTTGGTGAAACGCATCGGGTCGCTGCTCTGGGACGCGTCGATCGCTTTCCGGGCAGAAATTTCCACGATCATGATGCGCTGGCGGCCGATGGCGCGCGAGCGCGCCTCGGCCACGCTGATCGCCTCGCCACGGATCTCGCCAATCTTGCGGTGCGCCGGTATGGCTTCTGCGGCAAAGGCGCCAAAACCGTCGATGCCGCTCTTGTGCACCGCGACGTCGAACTTCTGGTAGGCCGGCCGCTCGCCAGGCGTCATGGTTTTTTGGCGATCCAGGTCTTCAGCGCGCCCAGCGTGTTGGCCACGTGGCGCGTCGGGTTCAGGCTGGTGAACTGGTAGACGATGGTGCCGTTGGGCGCGATCACGTAGGACGTGCGGTTGGCGTAGTCGGTCTTGTAAAACAGTACCGCGTCATAGGACTTCATCACCGCCTGGTCCACATCGGCCCCCACCGCAAACTTGTTGCGGCATTCGGTGGCTGAAAAGCGCTTGAGGGTGTCGATGTCGTCGGTCGATACCCCAATCACCGTGGCGCCGAGTTGGTTGTACTGGTCGGTGGCCTCGGCAAACTGGTGCGCTTCGATGGTGCAGTCGTTGGAAAACGCCGCCGGGAAGAAATACAGCACCACCGGTCCGCTCTTGAGTTTGTCCGCGAGCGAAAACTTGAACACCTTGCCGGCCAGCGCGGCATCGATCGAAAACGCCGGCGCCTTGTCTCCAACGTCCAGTGCGGCCAGCGCCGACGCGCTGCCCGTGGCCAAGGCCAAGGCCGCCAGGCCCACCCGCCATGCCTTGGGGCGGCGGACAAGGCGCAGCGTGTTCAGCAGGGTCAACAGCATCATTGCGTATCCTTCGGTCCATGAACATGGACAGGGCAGTCTTCAAACCGGCATTGGCCACCCCAACCGGGCGACCGCATGCTGCGATTCAGGATGATACGCAGCCGGGCTGCAACCGGATCCCACTGGGGCCATGGGGGCACCGCTTGCGTCTGGGCCTGATGTTGATGCTGGCGTTGACCTTGGGTGCTTGCGCCGGCCTGCCGCCGCAAGCCACCCGGCCGCAAGTCAAGTCGATACCGGCGTCCGCCACCAGCACGCTGGGCCGCATCGCGGCCGAATCCTCGCCCGACGAATCGCTGTCGGGCTTCCGGCTGCTGCCGATAGGGCCGTTCGCGATCGACACCCGTCTGGCGCTGATCAAGCGCGCCGAGCGCAGCA
>JBKJKU010000276.1:0-13948 GCA_046597355.1 Aquabacterium sp. | reverse complement strand
TGAAAGGCGCCGCCGATACGCGGCTCGATCTTCGCGTCGGGGGCGAAGAAGCTGGTGATGCCTTCGCGCGTGGTCCAGGCCTCCCTGGCTTGGTCGAGCGTGGCCGCGACATCCAGCCCCCGGCGCCAGCGCAGCGGCGATCAACCGGCCTTTATCATTCGGGCATGAACCCTCCCGTGCGCGACGTGGCGCAGATCCGCCTCGACAACGCTCTGCGCTTGTTCGACGAGTTCGTGCGTGCCACTGTCAAACACCCCGACGCCGCGACGCTGCGCGGGCTGGAGGGGCGCTTTGCCGAGCGGCTGCAGATCCAGCCCAGCTACTGGAGCCAGATCAAGAGCCGGTCCCGGCAGATCGGCGAGCGCCTGGCGCGCCAGTTCGAGCAGCTGTGCCGCAAGCCCGTGGGCTGGATGGACCTGCCGGCGGGCGGCGCCCCCGGCAGTGCCCGACCCGCCGCCGCGGCGGCGGCTGCGGGGCCGGGGGCGACCGATGCCGTTTCGATATCCACCGACGCGCCGGCCCTGTCACCCAGCCAGCCGCAGGACGACGACGAACGCTTCATCGTGGGCCTGGTGCTGACCTTCTACCGCCGCCACCCGCAGCGGGCCCGCACCCGCTTGCTGGATTTGCTGGGTGAGGTGCTGATCCCCGCGGCCACCGGCGCACCGCCCAGCCCCCTGCCCACACCACCCACCGCGCCGGCTGCGCGCACCGCGCCCGGCGTGGTGCGGCGCAGCCCGCCCGCACCGATGCCCGACGATCTGGCCAACGACCTGGCGCTCTGGGCGCGCAGCCAGACCGGCGTGGCACCGCTCAAACGCAAGCCCTGAGCCGCGGTTGCGCGGCAGGCCTGGGCACAAATCCAGAGTCAAGCCCAGGTACAAACCCGATCCCTAGATCAAAGGTCTTGCGCAAGATAAATTTACCTTTATCATTAGCGCAAGCCTGAGCAGCGCATGAGACGGCAGATCCAGGCCGGTGCTGCCGCCTCAGCCGCTCAGTCGCTCTGGTCCCTCACGCCCGTCCACCCATCCACCCCACCCCAACCCCAAGCCGCGCACCGATGTCAAACCTGCCCATTGCCCCCCTCGGCCTGACTGCACTGCGTGGGTCGCAGGCTGTTGGCCCACACGGTGGGTCGGGCAAGGCATTTTTGCTGCAGCTGTCGATCACGCCCCACCGTGCAGGCGCCCCACCGGGCACCGCGGCTGGCTGAGCCGGTTCGTCCAGAACCGCGCTCTCCCCACCTCGGCCCGGCCCGCGCAAGCGTCCGGGCCGTTTTGCTTTTTTGCCCTGCCCCAAGGGCGGATACCCGTCCCTGTTCAAACCGGCCACCGTGCCCTGGAGCCCTCGCCATGAAGATCATCCTCACTGCCCTCAAGCCCCGCAACCCGCTGGTGACGGCCGCCCGGCAACGCCTGGCCGGCGCGCATCGGCGCTCGGCCAGCACCCAGCGCCAGTGCGCCCAACGCGCACTGCGCCGCGAAATGCAGCACGAACGACACCTGTTGCCCTGAACCCCCCGGCACACCGGCCCTGACCAGGCGGTGGCGCCAATGGAGAACACCATGAGCAAGTCCCTGCAAGGCTTGTCACCCTCGCTGGCCGCCCCGCGCGGCAGCACCTGGCGCCCGTTGGCCGCGTCCCTGTTGCGCCAGGCCAGCCGCCTGCTGGCGCGGTTGGCCCGCAACCTGGCCGGGGCGCGGGCGGCGCCGCAAAGCCAGTCCGAACCCCGGTTCGAGTTCTACGCTGAAGCCGGCGCACCCGAAGGTGCGCTCTACCTCGACGGCAAACTCGTCGGCCGCCTGCCGGGCGTGACCCGGCTGTAGCCCGGCGGCGGCGCTCAAGTCGGCGCCGCCGCTGCCGATAATCTGGTGGACGTAACGCCGCACGAGGTGACCCATGACCCGGGCCGACGACATCCCTGCCCCCCACGCCTTCATCACCCAGCCGCCGCGCGATGTGGCTGGCTGGGTGGCGGCGTTTGATGCGCGCGAGATCCCGGTGCTGGCCGCGACCGACGATGCGGTGGCCGAACTCGCCCTCAACGAGGACGCGGTGGACGCGCACCTGTTGGCCGACACGATGGTGATCGACCCGCTGATGACGCTGAAGCTGCTGCGCCATGTGGCGGCCTTGCGGCGCGGCCGCGACCAGTCCGACCCCGAAACGGCCACCGAGGCGCTGGTGATGCTGGGCATCACGCCGTTTTTCCGCACCTTTGGCACCCAGCCCACGGTCGAGCAAGGCCTGGCCGGACAGGACGAAGCGCTGGCCGGGTTGCGCCTGGTGCTGGCGCGTGCCCACCGTGCCGCGCGCTTCTCGCTGGGCTTTGCGGTGCACCGGTCCGACCACGACGCCGCACTGCTGCACGAGGCTGCGCTGTTGCACGACTTTGCCGAGATGCTGCTGTGGGTGCATGCGCCGGCGTTGGCGCTGACGCTGATGCAGCGCCAGCAGGCCGATCCCCATTTGCGGTCGGCCGACGCGCAACGGGCGCTGCTCAACGTCGAATTGGGTGATCTGCAACAGGCCCTGATGAAGACCTGGGGCCTGCCCGGCCTGCTGGTGCAGATCAGCGACAACCACACCAGCCCACTGGCCCAGGTGCGCAACGTGCAGCTGGCCATCCGCCTGGCCCGCCACAGCGCCCGCGGCTGGGACAACGCCGCGCTGCCGGACGACATCGACGAGATCGCCGACCTGCTCAACCTGGGCCTGACGCCGACGCTCAACCTGCTGCACGACCTGCGCGACTGATGCCGGCTGCGGGCTCAGCCGTGCTGCTGGGCAACCCTCTGGGGCGGCAGCGGTAGACCGTCCTGGGCCAGCGCCTGGCGCAGCACCTCGGCCAGCACCGCCGGCTCAAACAGCATCGCCACATGTGCCACGCCGGCCAGGTGCCGGTTGTCGGCGCCGGCCAGCATGCCCTGGCTGGCCGGAAACACCAGGTTGTCCGCATGGCCGTAAAAGCAGGTGAAACGGGCGCGGCGGGATGCCGGCTCACGTGCGGCCAGCGCCGCCAGCCAGCGGCTGCCGATGCGCATTTGCCGGGCATTGGTGGACAAGCCCAGCTGCGCGGCCCAAGTGCCCTGGTGCGGCGTGCCGACCGTCACCACGCCGGCCACCCTGGAATCGGCCACCGCGGCGTCGGGCTGCCCCGCCAGCCAGGAGCGGGCCGACAGCCCGCCCATGCTGTGCCCCACCAGCAAGGGCGGCCGGCCGGTGCTGCGGATCAGGTCCTGCACCGCGGCATCGATGGCCGGCCGGTAGCTGTCGATGCTGCCAAACGGCGGGTTCATCGTGATCGCCGTGCACGGCACACCGGCCGCCCGCAGTTGACGCAGCCAGGGCGCCCACAGCCCGCGGTTGCAGACATAGCCGTGCAACAGCACCACCCCGGTGCGGCCCCACTGGCCGGGCACATCCGGCTCCCGGTTGGCGGCAAACGGCTGGCGCCAGCCAAACACCTGCCAGGCCGCCACCACCTCGCCCCACCAGGCCCGCAGCAGCTGGCGCTTGGACGGCCGCGGCACGTCGGCATCGCGGCCCAGCACGGCCAGCACTACAAACTCCAGCGCCAGCACCGGCGCCTGCGGGGCCAAAGCCAGCAGCAGGCCCAGCGCCCACCAGCCCGGCCCCAGGCCCTGGCGCCAGCACCAGACACACCACAGCAGCGCCGCCCCAACCGCTGCCACCACCACCACTTGCTGCACCCTGGCCGTCGTCATGCCCGCAGTCTCGCACTGCCGCCGCCATGCCGCCGCCACGCCGGTGAAAAGGCGCTGCGCCGCGTGCCGGCATTGGGTGAGGGTCTCTAGCCCGTTGAGGCCGGCCGGCGCCGGGCCGCGTTAACCTGCTGGCATGACATCGCCCGTGGTCGACCGCATCCGAGCACACCTGCACAGCGTGGCGCTGCTGCGCGCCCAGCGCCAGGCTGACCCGGTGCTGGCCGGGCGGGTGCAGGCCGTCAAGACCTACCAGGCGCGCCGCTTTGAGCACACCTACAGCGACCTGCTGGCCAGCCCGCGCTACCGGGGCGCCGCGCGGTTTTTTCTCGAAGAACTGTACGGACCGCAAGAGTTTGCCGATCGCGATACCCAGTTCGCCCGCGTGGTGCCCGCGCTGGTGCGGATTTTTCCGCAGGAGGTGGTGCACACGGTGGAGCAATTGGGCGCGCTGCATGCGCTGTCGGAGGCGCTGGACGACGCGTGCGCCCGCCACTTGCCGTCCGGCCAGCCCGGCCCGCCCGGTGCGCCGCTGGACGCCGCGGCCTACATCGCGGCCTGGCAGGGCGCCGGCCAGCCGCAAGCGCGCGAGCAGCAGATCGTGCTGACCCAGTCGATCGGCAAGGCGCTGGAGGGCTTTACCCGCAGCCGGCTGATGCGGACCAGCCTGCGGCTGATGCGCGGCCCGGCCCAGGCCGCTGGCCTGGCCTCGCTGCAGCGCTTTCTGGAGGCCGGCTTCGATGCCTTCGGCGCAATGAAGGGTGCCGACGATTTTTTGCGCTGGGTGAGCGAGCGTGAACGTGCGCTGGCGGCCGCGCTGTTTGCGCCCCAGGCGCTGGCCCGCCTGCGCAGCGCCGCGCCCACTGAGCCGCTGGGCCAGCTGCCTTGAACCGGCCTGAGCCCTTGCGCGAGCCGGCCCTCAACATCGCCGACACCCTGGCCGGGCTGGGCGCCCAGGTGCTGCTGCGCGGCTGGCTGTCGGCCAACAACATCGTGTTCCGCGACAGCCCGGCAGGCGCCTGCGTGGTCGATACCGGCTACGCCAGCCACGCCGCGCAAACGGTCGCGCTGGTAGATGAGGCCTTGGGCGGCCTGCCGCTGGTGCGGGTGCTCAACACCCATCTGCATGCGGACCACTGCGGCGGCAACGCCGGCCTGGCGCGGCGCTGGCCGGGCCTGCAGATCAGCGTGCCCGCCGGCTACCGCGCGGCCGTGCAGCCCTGGGACGAGGCCCGGCTGAGCTACCGCGATACCGACCAGACCTGCGAGCCCTTCACGCCGCAGGCCTTCATCTCTGCCGGTGACCGCGTGCTGCTGGGCCACCACCCTTGGCAGGTGCACGCCGCCCCCGGCCACGACCCGGACGCGGTGCTGCTGTTCGAGCCGATCAGCCGCACCCTGATCAGCGGCGACGCGCTGTGGGAGTCGCGGCTGGCGATCATCTTCCCGGAGCTGGTCGGCGAGCCCGGCTTCGACGCCGCACACCAGGCGCTGGACCTGATCGAGACCCTGGCGCCCCGGCTGGTGCTGCCCGGGCACGGCCCGCCGTTCACCGGCGTGGCGCTTGCGCTGGACGCCTCGCGCCAGCGGCTGCGGGGCTTTGCGGCGGCGCCCGTCAAGCACCGGCAGCACGCCGCTCGGGCGCTGGTCAGCTTCCACATGCTGGAGCACCGCAGCCGGCCGCGCGCCGGGCTGGTAGCCTGGATCGCCCGCACCCGCATCTTTCGCCAGGCGCTGCAGTGCGAGGACGACCCGGCGCTGGCCGGGCTGTTGGCCAGCGCCACCGTCGACCGCCTGCTGGCCGACGGTGTGCTGGCGGCCGACGGTGACCTGATCACGCTGCCAGCGCCCGGCTGATTCAGCCCTGCGCCGGCCGCTGGCGATTCGACCGCCCGCAGTGGGCCATACCCACCGCGGCGAGAATGACGGCTTCACCTCACGCCACGGGACCACCATGCGCCGCCGCAATCTGCTTGCCCTTGCCAGCCTGGGACTGACCCTGGGCCAACCGGTCTGGGCACAGGCCTGGCCGACCCACGCCGTCAAGATCGTCGTGCCGGCGCCGGCCGGCAGCTCGCTGGACATCGTCGCCCGGCTGCTGGCCGACAAGCTCAAGGACCGTTGGGGCCAGCCAGTGCTGGTGGACAACAAGCCTGGCGCGGGTGGCATGCTGGGCGTGGACGTGGCGGCCAAGGCGCCGCCCGACGGCCACACGCTGGCACTGGGCTTCAACGGGCCGATCGCATTTGCGCCTTTCCTCTACAAGAAGATGCCCTACGACCCGGCCAAGGACTTGGCGCCGGTGATCATGACCACCTCGCAGCCCAACGTGCTGGCGGTCAATGCCAACCTGCCGATCAAGACCGCGCGGGACTTTGTCGCCTGGGCCAAGGCGCGTGACGGCAAGACCAACTATTCGTCGCTGGGCCAGGGCAGCTCGGCCCACCTGACGATGGCGTTGATGATGAGCGAGGCCGGTTTTACCGCCACCCATGTGCCGTTCAACGGCTCGCCGCCGGCGGCCTTTGCCGTGGCGCAGGGTGAGGCCGACGCCACCTTCATGACCGCGCCGGCACTGCTGCCGCATGTCAAATCAGGCAAGGTGCGGCTGATCGCCACCAGCGCGGCGCAACGGCCCGACAGCCTGAAAGACCTGCCGACGCTGGCCGAGGCCGGCTACCCGCAGATCGAGTCGATGGCCTGGAACGGCCTGTTCACCGCCACCGGCACGCCCGCGGCGGTCATCACCAAGATCAACGCTGACGTCAACACCGCGCTGCGCGACCCGGCCGTGGTCGCCTTGCTCGACAGCCAGGGCCTGACCGCCGTGGGCGGCAGCGCCGATGACTTCAAGCGCGTGCTCGAGGCTGATGCCAAGCGCTGGGGCGTGATCATCCAGAAGGCCGGCATCAAGCTCGACCAGTGAGCCCGGGCCAGCGCGCAATCCCGCCAACCTGAGGCCACCCGATGACCGAGATCGACAGCATCGACCGGCGCATCCTGCGGGTGCTGCAGGCCGACGGCCGCATCAGCAACCTCAAATTGGCCGAGGCGGTGCACCTGTCGCCCACCGCTGTGCTGGAGCGTGTCAAGCGCCTGACCCGCGACGGCTACATCCTGGGTTACGAGGCGCGCCTGAACCCGGTGCTGCTGGGCGCCGGGCTGCTGGTGTTCATCGAGATCTTGCTGGACCGCACGGTGCACGATGTGATGGACACCTTCCGCGCTGCAGTCCAGGTGCGGCCGGAGATCCTGGAGTGCCATCTGGTGGCGGGCGGCTTTGACTACCTGCTCAAAACCCGGGTGGCCGACATGGCCGCCTACCGCGAGTTCATCGGCACGGTGATCTGGACCCTGCCAGGCGTGCGCGAGACCCGCACCTACGCGGTGATGGAAGAAGTCAAGTGCAGCACGCAGATCGCTGTGTAGGCTGATTGGGGCCGCTGCTTTGCGCCGCGCGGGCTGGCGCGGCGGCCTTCAGCCCGTCGCCGCCGCGGGGGTGCGGCCGCCAAAGATCGCGGTGCCCACCCGCAACAGCGTGGCGCCCTCGGCAACAGCCGCCTCCAAGTCGGCGCTCATGCCCATCGACAAGGTGTCGAGTTGCAGCCCGGCGGCGTTGAGTGCCCCGAGCAGCGCACTCAAGGCGCGGTGCGGCGCCCGCTGCGCGGCCACATCAGCGGCAGGCTCGGGGATCGCCATCAGCCCGCGCAGCCGCAACCGCGGCAGCGCCGCCACCGACTGCGCCACCGCCAGCACCTGGTCCGGCAGCAGCCCGCTCTTGCTGGCCTCGCCGCTGATGTTGACCTGCAGGCACACTTGCAACGGCGGCAGATCCGCCGGTCGCTGCTCACTCAGCCGCTGCGCGATCTTGAGCCGGTCCACCGACTGCACCCAGTCAAAGGCTTCGGCCACGGGCCGGGTCTTGTTGCTTTGCAGCGGGCCGATCAGGTGCCAGACCAACTGCGGCCGCAAATCGGCCAGCGCGGCAATCTTGTCCAGCGCCTCCTGCACATAGTTTTCGCCAAATTGGCGCTGGCCGGCGGCGTAAGCCTCGCGCACCGCGTCGGCGCCAAAGGTCTTGCTGACGGCCAGCAGCGTGACGCTGTCCACGTTGCGCTGCGCGGCGGTGCAGGCACCGGTGATCCGGCCTTGAACCTGCCGCAAATTAAGGGGAACGCTCGTCATAATGTTTCGAGCGTAGCTCAGGCAAGCCCATGGACATCACCCAACTGCTGGCGTTTTCGGTCAAGAACAAAGCCTCCGACCTGCACCTGTCGGCCGGACTGCCGCCGATGATCCGGGTCAACGGCGATGTGCGCCGCATCAATGTCGAGGCGCTGGACCACAAGGCGGTGCACGCCATGGTCTACGACATCATGAACGACGCCCAGCGCAAAAATTACGAGGACACGCTGGAGTGCGACTTCTCGTTCGAGATCCAGGGCCTGTCGCGCTTTCGGGTCAACGCCTTCAACCAGAACCGCGGCGCGGGCGCGGTGTTCCGCACGATCCCGAGCAAGATCCTGTCGCTGGAGCAGCTCAACGCACCCAAGATTTTTGGCGACCTGGCGCTGCGCCCGCGCGGCATGGTGCTGGTCACCGGCCCCACCGGGTCGGGCAAGAGCACCACGCTGGCGGCCATGGTCAACCACCTGAACGAGACCGAGTACGGCCACGTGCTGACGGTCGAAGACCCGATCGAGTTTGTGCACGAGAGCAAGAAGTGCCTGATCAACCAGCGCGAGGTCGGGCCGCACACCATGAGCTTTGCCAATGCGTTGCGCTCGGCCCTGCGTGAGGACCCGGACGCAGTGCTGGTGGGCGAGATGCGCGACCTGGAGACCATCCGCCTGGCACTCACCGCCGCCGAAACCGGTCACCTGGTGTTTGGCACGCTGCACACCAGCAGCGCGGCCAAAACCGTCGACCGGGTGGTTGATGTATTCCCGGCGGCCGAAAAAGAGATGGTGCGGGCGATGCTGTCGGAATCACTGGTGGCGGTGATCTCGCAGTCGCTGTGCAAGCTGAAAGACGGCACCGGCCGCATTGCAGCGCACGAGATCATGATCGGCAACCCGGCCATCCGCAACCTGATCCGCGAGAACAAGGTGGCGCAGATGTACTCGGCGATCCAGACCGGCCAGAACGTGGGCATGCAAACGCTGGACCAGAACCTGACCGACCTGGTGCGCCGCAACATGATCACGCCGGCCGAGGCCCGGTCCAAGGCCAAGATCCCGGAGAACTTCCCCGGCTGAGCCGGGACAGCGCCGCCCGGCGCAGCGCGCTGCGCCACAATTGACGGGCACCCGGGAGATCCACACCATGGAACGCGAACAAGCTTCCAAGTTCATCAATGACCTGCTGCGGCTGATGGCCGCCCGGAACGGCTCAGACCTGTTCCTGACGGCCGACTTTCCGCCGGCGATCAAGGTGGACGGCAAGGTCACCCGGGTCTCGCCGCAGCCGCTCACCGGCCAGCACACGCTGGCGCTGGCGCGCTCGGTCATGAACGAGCGGCAGGCCAGTGAGTTCGAGCGCACCAAGGAGTGCAACTTTGCGATTGCGCCCACCGGCGTCGGCCGGTTCCGGGTCAATGCCTACATGCAGCAGGGCCATGTCGGGCTGGTCCTGCGCACCATCCCGCGCACCCTGCCCACGATCGATGCGCTGGGCCTGCCTTCGGTGATGAAAGAGATCTCGATGACCAAGCGCGGCCTGGTCATCGTGGTCGGCGCCACCGGATCGGGCAAGAGCACCACGCTGGCGGCGATGGTGGACCACCGCAACGAGAACAGCTTCGGCCACATCATCACGATCGAGGACCCGGTCGAGTACGTGCATGCGCACAAGAACTGCATCGTCAGCCAGCGCGAGGTCGGCATCGACACCGACGGCTGGGGTGCTGCGCTCAAGAACACCCTGCGCCAGGCGCCCGACGTGATCCTGATGGGCGAGATCCGCGACCGGGAAACCATGGACCATGCCGTGGCCTTTGCCGAGACCGGCCACCTGTGCATCACCACGCTGCACGCCAACAGCGCCAACCAGGCGCTTGACCGCGTCGTCAACCTGTTTCCGGAGGAGCGCCGCCAGCAACTGCTGATGGACTTGTCGCTCAACCTCAAGGCCATCGTCTCGCAACGCCTGCTGCCGCGCGAGGAGGGCAAGGGCCGCATTGCGGCGGTCGAGGTGCTGCTCAACAGCCCGCTGATCGCCGACCTGATCTTCAAAGGCGAAGTGGCCGAGATGAAGGACCTGATGAAGCGTTCGCGCGAGCAGGGCATGCAGACTTTTGACCAGGCGCTGTTTGACCTCTACGAATGCCACGAGGTCAGCTACGAAGACGCGCTGCGCAATGCCGACTCGGTCAACGACCTGCGGCTGCAGATCAAGCTGCACAGCCAACGCGCCCGCAACAAGGACTTTTCAGCGGGCACCGAGCACCTGACGATCCTGTGACGGGCGGCCATGCAGCGGCAGACAGCCATCGGGCTGCACCGATAAACTCGCCGGCATGAAAACCTACGACCCCACAGCACCCCGGCGCGTGGCCTTTCTGGGCCTCGGCGTGATGGGCTACCCAATGGCTGGCCACCTGGCGCGCGCCGGCCACAGCCTCACCGTCTACAACCGTACCGCCGCCAAGGCCCAGGCCTGGGCCGCGGAGTACGGCGGCACCGCTGCCGCCAGCCCGCGCGACGCCGCGGCGGGCGCCGACCTGGTGTTTGCCTGCGTCGGCAACGATGACGACCTGCGCTCGGTGGTGCTGGGCGAGTCGGGCGCATTGGCCGGCATGGCGCCAGGCGCGGTGTTTGTCGACCACACCACCGCATCGGCCGAGGTTGCGCGGACGCTGTATGCCGCGGCCCGAGTGCTCGGCCTGCAGTTTGTCGATGCGCCGGTCTCAGGCGGCCAGGCCGGCGCGGTCAACGGCGCGTTGACGGTGATGTGCGGCGGCGATGCCGCACCGTTCGACGCGATGCGGCCGGTGGCGATGGCTTTTGCCAAGGCCGTGACACGGGTCGGCGACAGCGGCGCCGGCCAGCTCGCCAAGATGGTCAACCAGGTCTGCATCGCCGGGCTGGTGCAGGCGCTGTCCGAGGGCATCGCCTTTGGCCAAAAGGCGGGCCTGGACATGGCGCAGGTGCTGGAGGTCATCGGCAAAGGCGCGGCCCAGAGCTGGCAGATGGACAACCGCGGCGGCACGATGGTGACCGACAAGTTCGACTTCGGCTTTGCGGTGGACTGGATGCGCAAGGACCTGGGCCTGGTGCTGGACGAAGCCCGGCGCAATGGCGCCAAACTGCCGGTCACCGCGCTGGTGGACCAGTTCTACGCCGACGTGCAGGGCCTGGGCGGTGGCCGCTGGGACACGTCCAGCCTGCTGCGCCGGCTGAAGTAGGCGGGGCGAGGCAACCCGCGCACTGCTGCCCACAGCGCCCGGCGCCGGGCTTGACTTACCGGGGCAGCAGCTTGCCCAGCTCGGCCTCGGTGATCACCTCGAACACCCGCACCACCTTGGACACACCGCCCACGCTGCGCGCCACCTCGGCGGCCCGGCTGGCTTCGCGCTCGGTCACCTGGCCCATCAGGTAGACCACGCTGCGTTCGGTCACCACCTTGAACGCGTTGGACTGCAGGTCTTTGGTGTCAATGAAGGCGGCCTTGACCTTGCTGGTCAGGATGGTGTCGTTGCTGCGGTTGCCTATCGAGCTGCTGAAACCCACCGTCAACTCGTTGGTGGTGGCGCGAACGTTGTCGACCCGGGTGATGGTCTGCTCGACCAGCAGGCGGTCGGTCTCGGCCGGCACCTCGCCGGTGATCAGCACGCTGCGGTTGTAGCTGGTGATGTTGACGTGGCCGCGCTCACCCAGGGCCGCGTTGACGCGGCTGACGGCCTTGAGCTCGATCGCCTCGTCCTCCAGCTGCGTGCCCGAGGTGCGCCGGTCGTTGTAAGACAACGCACCGCCCACCATGGCGCCACCCACCAGCACGGCGCAGCCGTTCAGCAAGCTTGCGCCGATCAGGGCGGCGGCGGCCACCGCGGCCAACCGGGGTGCGGCAGACAAGGTCTGTCGGAGGTTCATGCGTGAAGTCATGCGGAATCCTGTTCGCCCAGCAGTTGCAGATCGATCGCGTCGCACAGGCAGTGCAACACCAGCAGGTGCGCTTCCAGCACCCGCACCCGGCGGTCGTGCGGCACGGCCACCAGCACATCGGTTTCCAGGAGCAGCCCGCGCAGGGCGCCCCCGCTGCGCCCGGTCAGCGCGATCACGGTCATGTCCTGGGCCTGCGCCGCCAGCGCGGCAGCCAGCAGCGCGGGGTGGTTGCCATCGCTGTCGATCAGCAGCAGCAGGTCACCGGGCTGACCCAGCGTCTCGACCTGGCGCGCAAGCACCTTGTCGAAGGCACTGGTGCCCGGCAGCGCCGTCAGGCCGCCCAGCGCGGCGCCGTCGGTGCCCAGCGCCAGCGCGGCCAAGCCGGGGCGCTCGCGCTCGAAGCCGCCGATCAATTCGGTCACCACCAGTTGCGCCAGCAGGGACGGCGCGCCCAGGCCGGCCGCCAACACCCGGCCACCCGCGGTGAGGGCACCGACCAGGGCGGTGACGGCGTCGGCAATCGGCCGGCTCAGCAACTCGGCCGACTGGTATTTGAGGTCAGCACTCTCGAAGAATTGCTGCTGGATCCGGGGCTCAAGCATGTCCATGCAGTGTAGAGCAGCCCCTGGGCGCTGCAGTTCCGTGCCACAACCGGGCCGGTTGACGCAGCGCAGCGCTGCGAGCCGCAGCGGCTCAGGCGTCAAAGGCGGCTTGCAGCCATTCCAGCGATTCACCGTCAATGGCCACCACATCGAACCGGCAGGGCGGCAGCACCGCCAGCCGCAGCAGATAGTGCTGGGCGGCGCGCACGATGCGGCGCCGCTTGGCTGGCAGCACGCTGGCCGCCGCACCCCCGTGCCCCGCGCCGTGCCGGGCACGCACCTCGACAAACACCAGCGTGCCGCCGGGGTCGTTGAGGATCAGGTCGATCTCGGCGCCGCGCTGGCGCGGGCCGGCGGCCAGCCGATAATTGCGGCAGACCAGCTGCAGGCCCTGCTGCTGCAAGAAACGCAGTGCCCGGTCCTCGGCGTTGTCGCCTACCGCTTTGGTGCTGGGGCCCGCCGGCCCGGCACCCGGCACACCGCCCCCAACCCGGCCCCAGCCCTTGAACATCGATGCCTCCCTGCTGACCCAGGCCGCCGACGCCGCCACCCGCGGCCAGCAGCACCCGGCCGGCACACTCTACGTGCTGGCCACGCCGATCGGCAACCTCGCCGACCTGACGCTGCGCGCCATCCATGTGCTGGGCCTGGTCGACGCGGTGGCCTGCGAGGACACCCGCATCACCGGCGGCCTGCTGCGCCACCTCGGGCTGGACAAGCCGCTGCTGGCGCTGCACCAGCACAACGAGCACAGCGCCGCAGCGGGCGTGATCGACCGGCTGGCCGCCGGCCAGCGCGTGGCCTATGCCAGCGATGCCGGCACGCCGGCGGTCTCGGACCCCGGCGCCGTGCTGGTGGCCGCGGTGGCCGCCGCCGGGTACCGCGTGCTGCCGATCCCCGGCGCCAGCAGCGCGGTGACCGCGCTCTGTGCAGCCGGCGACGTGCTGGCCCAGGGTTTTGCCTTTGTCGGCTTCTTGCCGGGCAAGGGCCAGGACCGGCGCAGCGCACTGACCGCCGCCGCCGCGGCCCCAGGCTGCCAGGTGCTGTTCGAGGCACCGCACCGGATCGTTGCGCTGGCGGTCGGGCTGGCCGAGGCCGCGCCGGCCCGCCGCGTCACACTGTGCCGCGAGCTGACCAAGCAGTTCGAGAGCATCAACACGATGCCGGCTGCCGACCTGCCCGGCTGGCTGGCGGGCGACGCCAACCGCTGCCGGGGTGAATTTGTGCTGGTGCTGCACGCGCTGCCGCCGGTCGATTTGCCCGCAGGTGCCGCCGGGCTGAGCGCCGAGGCCGAGCGCGTGCTGGGCCCGCTGCTGCGCGAGCTGCCGCTCAAGCAGGCCGTGGCGCTGGCCGCCGAGTTGAGTGGCGCGCCGCGCAACGCGCTGTACGAACGTGCGCTGGCGCTGCGCCAGGCGGGCGACGGTGGCAACAACAGCAACAACGCCGACGCCGATGATGGCGCCTGAAACCGGCCGGCCCCACGCTGAAAAACGGCCCGAAATACGCCAACCGCAGG
>JBKJKU010000263.1:0-6612 GCA_046597355.1 Aquabacterium sp. | reverse complement strand
AGCACCAGCACCAGCACCAGCACCAGCACCGACGCCAGCGCCAGCGCCAGCACCAGCACCAGCACCAGCACCAGCACCAGCACCAGCACCAGCACCAGCACCAGCACCAGCACCAGCACCAGCACCGACGCCAGCGCCAGCGCCAGCGCCAGCGCCAGCGCCAGCGCCGACGCCGACGCCGCCAGTACCGCCCGTACTGCCAGCCCCGCCGCGAGCCTTGCCGTTGGCCGTGCCGCCGCGGCCGATCCAGGCCCTGTCGGCGCCGGCCTTGCAGGCCACGCCGGCCGAGGCGGTACCGCTGCCGACCTTTGCCACCCAGGCCGCGACCGCACCGGCAGCGCCACCTGTGCCTGCGCGGGCGCCGCCGATGGCGACGGACCCGGCAGCGGCAGCGCCGCCACTGACCGCCCGCCCGCTGGCGAATCCGGCAACCGCCGCAGCGCCGCAACGGCCGGCGGTGCCGTCGGCGCGCGAGGCGCCGGCCAGCCCGGCTTCTGGCAATGCCTTGCCCACTTCGGCCGGGCCGGACACACCGTCGCCGGCTGGCGCGCGTGACGCCGGCGCGCGCCTGGGTCAGGACGTGGCCACGCCGCCGTCGCTGCCGGCGAGTGCGCCTCGGCTGAATTTGGAGTTGGTGCGCCCCCGCGGCGGGGCAATTTCGGCCCACGGCAGCCGCGGCCTGTTGCCGATGCTGCCGCACCCCCCCGAGGACAACAGCAAGCTGGCCGACGACATTGCCAAGGCCGCCAAGCCCGATTGCCGCAAGGCCTACGGCAGCCTGGGTTTGGCTGCGGTGGTGCCGTTGGCGCTTGACGCACTGCGTGAAAAGGGCTGCCGCTGGTAGCTTGCGGCATGGTGCACAGGCACACAGGCACACGGGCACACGGGCACACGGGCGCCGGCCCGGCGTCTCCCGAAAGGCGGGTGCCCGCCGATAAAAACGATCGGATGAAAGGGTAATCCCGCAGCCGCGAGCCGGAAGGGTCGGGCGACACTGGCGGTCAATTGGTCTGACCAATTGACCGCGCTGGTCTGGTGGACGGCGTTCTACCCCGGTCCTACCCCCGCCCCGCCCCGCCCCGTGCCGTGCCGATCCAGACCCTCACCCCCCGCCGCCTGTACCGCCAGATTGCCGACCAGTTGCGCGGTTTGATCCGTGCGGGCGAGTTCAGCGTGGGCAGCCGGCTGCCACCCGAGCGCGACCTGGCGTTGCAGCTCGGCGTGTCGCGGCCGTCGGTGCGCGAGGCGCTGATTGCGCTGGAGGTCGAGGGCCTGGTGGCGGTGCGCCCGGGCTCGGGCATCATCGTGATCGCCCAGGATCCGTCGGCCACTGCGCCGCAGGTTGACGCCGCCTTTGGCCCTTTCGAGATCATCCGCGCCCGCCAGGTGGTGGAGTGTGAGTTGGCGGCGCTGGCCGCACAGCAGATGGACGCCGCCGCCGTCGAGGGCCTGCGCGAGGCGCTGGCGCTGATGACCGAGGACGTGGCCGCCGGCCGGCCGCCCACCCGGGGCGACCGGCTGTTTCACCTGCGCATTGCCGAGGCGGCCGACAACGGTCCGCTGCTGCGCACCGTGACCGAGCTGTTCGACGAGCGCAACAACCCCTTGTTCGAGCAACTCGGCCAGCATTTCGAGACCACACCCACCTGGCGTCTGGCGCTGGCCGAACATGCCGCGGTGATCAACGCCATCGCCCGTGCTGATGCCGCTGGCGCGCGCGCGGCGATGTTTGCCCACCTGCAACAGTCACACGACCGTTTTGCCGGCACCTGGCCCCAGGCCGCGGTCGACCCGCCCGGGGCCCCGGTTGCCGCCGACCCCGCATCCGCCCCGGCGTTCCCCCCACTGATCACGTCCCCAACACCATGACACCCAGACTGCAAGGCAAGACCGCTTTCATCACCGCCGCCGGCCAAGGCATTGGCCGCGCCATCGCGGAGGCCTTTGTGCGTGAGGGCGCCACCGTCATCGCCACCGACATCAATGCCGCGCTGCTGCAGGCCGTGGCGCAGGCTACCGGCTGCCAGACGCGGCTGCTCGACGTCACCGACGCCGCCGCCGTGCGCGCCGCTGCGGCCGAGGTTGGCCCGGTCAACGTGCTGGTCAACGCGGCCGGCTTTGTGCATGCCGGCACGGTGCTGGACTGCACCGAGGCCGAGTGGGACTTCGGCTTCAACCTCAATGTGCGTGCGCAGTTCCGCACCATCCAGGCCTTCCTGCCGGGCATGCTGGCCGCGGCTGGTGGCGGCTCGATCATCACCGTCGCGTCGGTGGCGGGCAGCATCAAGGGCGCGCCCAACCGGTTTGTCTACGGCGCGACCAAGGCGGCAGTGATCGGCCTGACCAAGTCGGTAGCGGCTGATTTCATCACCCGCGGTGTGCGCTGCAACGCGATCTGCCCCGGCACGGTCGAGTCGCCCTCGCTGCGCGACCGCATCCAGGCCCAGGCCCAGGCCAGCGGCCAGACAGTGGAGCAGGTCGAGGCGGCGTTTGTTGCCCGCCAGCCGATGGGCCGGCTGGGCCGCACCAGCGAGATTGCCGCGCTGGCGGTCTACCTGGCCAGCGACGAGAGCGGTTTCACTACGGGCACCTCGCAGGTGATCGACGGCGGCTGGAGCAACTGACCCCATCGCCCACGGCCTATCGCCTATCGCCCATCGCCCATCGCCGATCACGCGCGCGACCTGACCTGCACAACCCTTGACACTTTGACGACTTCACCCCGGAGAACGCTATGAAACTGCTGCGCCACGGCCCCAAAGGCCAGGAAAAACCCGCCATGCTGGACGCCCAGGGCCAGGTCCGCGACCTGTCGGGCGTGATTGCCGACCTGCGGGCCGACATGCTCACCCCCGAAGGGCTGGCACCGCTGCGTGCAATCGACCCCAACAGCCTGCCGCTGGTGGCCCACCCCGGCCGCATGGCGCCACCCTGGAGCGGCATGGGCAAGTTCATCTGCGTCGGCCTGAACTACGCTGACCACGCTGCCGAGTCCGGCATGCCGGTGCCGGCCGAGCCGGTGCTGTTCACCAAGCACACCTGCACGGTGGTCGGTTGCAACGACCCGGTGGTGCTGCCGCAGGGCTCGGTCAAGACCGACTGGGAGGTCGAGCTGGGCGTGGTGATCGGCCGCCAGGCGCGTTATGTCAGCAAGGCGGAGGCGCTGGGTTTTGTGGCGGGGTATTGCGTGGTCAACGACGTGTCCGAGCGGGAATACCAGCTCGAGCGCGGCGGCACCTGGGACAAGGGCAAGGGCTGCGACACTTTTGGCCCGATCGGCCCCTGGCTGGTCACCACCGACGAAGTGGCCGATCCGCAACAGCTCGGCATGTGGTTGGAGGTCAACGGCCACCGCTACCAAAACGGCAGCACGCGCACGATGGTGTTTGGCGTTGCCGAGCTGGTGAGCTACATCAGCCGCTTCATGACCCTGTATCCGGGCGACCTGATCACCACAGGAACTCCGCCTGGAGTGGGAATGGGTCACAAACCGCAGGCCGTGTATCTGCAAGCAGGCGATAAAATGCGTTTAGGCATCGATGGGCTGGGTGAGCAAAACCAGACCGTGTACGCGTGGGATCCGGCATTGATCGACGGTTGATCGGCGGCGGGTTTACCGTGCGACAGGGTGCCAAAACAAGAACGCGTCGCCGGGTCAGATCACCGGCGGATTCAGGGGGGGGGAACCCTTTGAAGGCCAACTGGTCATGCAGACAAGAACCGTCACGATCTACAACGGCGCACGCATCCGCGTACCCGAGCACATTCAGCGCATCGACACCCACAGCACCCACGGCTGGCAGATGCGCTACGGTCAGCCCACGCTGTTCTATTCGGACGGCCAGGGCACCGGAAACGGACCGCGGCCGGCGCTCAAACGGGCCATCGAATCCCTGCGCCAGCGCATTGCCGACCTGCCGGCGCCTACCGGCCTGCAGCGCGAAACCAGCCCCAGCAAGCAAAACGACCTGCCGGTGGGCATCAGCGGCCCGATCCTGCGCCAGCGGCCAGGCCGGTCGGTGCCGGAATGCCATTTTTCGGTCAACCTGCCGCGTTTTGGTGGCAAGCCGCTGCGCCGCAGCGTCTACATCGCCAACCAGAACACCTACACCCCCGAGCGCTACACCGACGCCCTCAACGCTGCGCTGGCGATGCGCCGCGCGGCTGAGGCCCAGTACCAGATCGACGCCACCGAAGCCAAGCGGCGCGCTGCAGCCAAGCTGTAGCGCCACTGCGGCACGGGTGGCCAGGAGCCCCTCCCGATGACCGCCAGCCCGAACCTGCCCACCATCCGCATCCATGCCGCGGACAACGTCGTCATCGCCCGGCGCCAGCTGCTGGGCGGCACGCTGCTGGCGGACGAAGGCGGCTTGTCGGTCGCCGGGCTGGTGCCCCCCGGCCACAAGCTGGCCACGCGGGCGATCGCGCTGGGCGAGGCGGTGCGCCGCTACGACCAGGTCATCGGCCACGCCACCCAGCCCATAACACCGGGCCAGCATGTGCACACGCACAACCTCGCCTTCAGCCATTTCGAGCGGGCGCATGAGGTCGGCGCCGGGGCGCAGCCCACCGCCTTTGTCGCCGAGCCGGCCACCTTTATGGGCATCGTGCGCGCCGACGGCCGGGTGGCCACCCGCAACTACATCGGTGTACTGACCTCGGTCAATTGCTCGGCCACCGCGGCGCGGGCGATTGCCGACCAGTTCCGGCGCGACGTGCTGGGCAACACCCGGCCCGACATGCTGGCCGACTACCCCAACATCGACGGCGTGGTGGCACTGACCCACGGCATGGGCTGCGCCACCGCCAGCGACGGTGAGGAGTTGCAAGTGCTGCGCCGCACCCTGGGTGGCTACGCCCGCCACCCCAACTTTGCCGCGGTGCTGGTGGTGGGCCTGGGCTGCGAGACCAACCAGATCCAGGGCCTGATTGCGCAAGAAGGGCTGCAAGAGGGCGTTCGGCTGATCGCCTTCAACATCCAGGACACTGGCGGCACGGCCAAGACCGTGGCGCGTGGCGTGGCCGAGATTCAACGCCTGTTGCCCGAGGCCAACCGGGTGCAGCGGCGTGCGGTGCCGGCACGCCACCTGACGGTCGGCCTGCAGTGCGGTGGCTCTGACGGTTATTCGGGCATCAGCGCCAACCCGGCGCTGGGTGCGGCGGTGGACCGGCTGGTGCGCCACGGCGGCACCGCCATCCTGTCGGAAACCCCCGAGATCTACGGCGGTGAGCACCTGCTGACCCGCCGCGCGGCCAGCCCTGAAATCGCTGCCAAACTGATCGCCCGCATCCGCTGGTGGGAGGCCTACACCGCCCGCAACGCGATGACGATGGACAACAACCCGTCGGCCGGCAACAAGGCCGGCGGTCTGACCACGATTCTTGAAAAGTCACTGGGCGCAATTGCCAAGAGCGGCACCACCAACCTGGTGGACGTCTACGAGTTTGCGCAGCCCATCACCGCGCAAGGTTTTGTCTACATGGACTCCCCCGGCTACGACCCCGTGTCGGCCACCGGCCAGGTGGCCTCGGGCGCGAACCTGATCTGCTTCACCACCGGACGCGGCTCGGCCTACGGCTGCGCGCCGTCGCCGTCGCTCAAGCTGGCGACCAACACCGCGCTGTGGCAGCGGCAAGAAGAGGACATGGACATCAACTGCGGCGGCATCGTTGACGGCAGCGAGACGGTTGACGAGGCAGGCGAGCGCATCTTCCAGCTGATGCTGGCCACCGCGTCGGGCCGCGCCACCAAGAGCGAACTGCATGGCTACGGGCAAAACGAGTTTGTGCCCTGGCAGCTGGGTGCGGTGATGTAGTTGGGGTGTGTCCCGCTGGCCAGGCCTGGGGACAAGGCCTGGCAGGCGGACAGGGCGGTCGCAACCGTGTTGCAATAGGCCGTGTGGGTCCGCCACTGAACGCCCCTGCGCCGGCGGTACTTGTCGGGTCGCAAGGAGCCCCATGGAAACCCGCCCCGTCTCTCCGCTGTACCTGCTTGAACGCTTCGAGCCCGGCATCGTCCAGCTCGACGACGCCCGTTGCGTGATCAGCATGAACGACTTTGCCCGTCGCGTGCTGCCGGTTGACGAGAAGCAACCGTTTGACCAGATGGTGCTCGACTTCCACCCGCCGCGCTCGCGCGTCAAAGTGGAGTTTTTGCTTGACCAGGCCGGGCAATGCCCGGTGGCCGCACCGCCGCCGATGACCATGATCATCAACATCCCGGAGCGGGTGCTGCTGATCAAGGTGTCGCGCATGTCCGACGGCCAGCACCGGCCCACCGGCTACACGCTGGTGTTCTACGACATCACCGACATCGTGGCGTCGTCCGAAGAAACCCAGCCCGCACGCAGCGACGCCCGGCGCCGGCTGCTCAAGATCCCCACGGTGTCCAACCAGCGCATCGTGTTTGTCGATGCCGACGACATCCTGGCGATCCAGTCCGACGGCCACTACACCCGGATCGTCACGGCCAAGGGCAGCCAGTTCTGCAACCTGGGCATCGGTGACATTGAAACCCGGCTGGACCCCGAGCAGTTCATGCGGGTGCACCGGGGCCATGTCATCAACCTGCGTGCGGTGCGCCAGTTGCAGCGTGATGACGGCCGGGTGGCG
>JBKJKU010000171.1:0-9829 GCA_046597355.1 Aquabacterium sp. | reverse complement strand
GCCGCTACCCGACGACTTGCCTGATTCCATTTTCAACTCCTGTGGCCCAAATCACCCATTGTGTTCAGGATATTCTGTGAATAACGCGTGGGTGTGGCAGTAGCGGCACAAAAAAATTCAAAGAACTGTTCGCTGCGGCGTCCGCTACTGTGCAAAGGCATTTGTTTGCGTGGTCCGCGCCAGCGCTGCCGAGCGCCTGCCCGCAGACATTGCTGTCGGGGCGGGGCGGGCCCCGTGTCCGCAGTGCGCTTTTGCTCAAGCTTTAGAGCGCAACGGTGGGTGCGCTGATTCATTGTGGGCCGGGTCGGCGTCGATTGCGGGCTGGCAGCGCCAACGCCTGGGGGTTGACGCAGCACGGTACCCGGCGGTGGCCAGGCGAAAACAGGCAGGTACCGGCTCTCGGCTCACATCCGACCTAATTTCAGGCGGGCCAACTGGCGCCGGCCCAGCCACAACATCAAACGCTGGATCGGGTTGCGATTGCCGCCGGGGCGCCAGGTCCGCGATGACCGATTGGTGTAGGCGTCGAACTGCATGCCGTGCGGTGCGCTCAGCACCGGCCCGCGCTTGAGCAGCACCTTCAAGGCTTCGGTGGCGGCGACCCCGGCCGCCAGTTGGCAGCCCATGAAGGTGGACGGCGTGCGGTGGGTTGACAGATCTACCCGGGCCGGGTCGACCAGGTAGCGCCGGTGCAGTCCGGCCGGCGCCAGCCCCACCAGAAAGCGCAGCGCCAATTCATCTTCGGACAGGTCGCCCCACTGAAAGTAGTCATCAAAACTCATGCCGCCGGGCAGAAAGGTCAGCAGCGCCGCGCCCATGCCGACCGGCGCTACCGTGATGGCCGGTATGCCGCGTGCGGCGCATGCAGCAAAGACTTGCCGCCGGGCTTCGAACGCGAAGAAGTCGAGCCCGTCCACGTACAGGTCGACGCCGTCAAGAAAAGCTTGCAAGTTGCTGCTGTCCACACCGGCCGCAAACCTGGCAATGCGCAGTTCTGGATTGATGTCAGCCGCCATCTTGGCCAGAACGTCCGTCTTGGCCAGTCCCAGCGTGGACATCGACGCGCCGACCTGTCGATTGAAATTGACCAGCGAAAAGTGATCATGGTCGGCAATATGAAAGCCGCCAATGCCGAGCCTGGCCAGCGTCAGCAGGTGGACACCGCCGACCCCTCCAAGCCCGGCGATCGCAATGGTCTTGTCGCGCAACTGCGCTTGCTCGCCGGCGGTCACCCAGCCTAGGTTGCGGGCAAACGCCTCCGGGTAAGAAAACTCTGCGGTCATGATGGCGATCAACGTGAGAGGGCGCGGCCCGCAGGCTGGCCACTTCGAGGGCGCTAGCATAGCGGGACGGGCGGCGTGCGCAGCGATCAGGCGCACGGTCCGTTAAATTGTTGGGCTACCGGGCGCTCGCGGGCGCTGGCTCAGGTCTGATGCGCCTTGTGGCTGTGTCATGATTCAACGCGTTTTTGAGTCCCGGCTTGCGCGGGCTCTGGCGGGGGCTTGATGTTCGCACGATGGGTTCGGCAACCATTTGGTCATTTTCTCAGAGGAGATTCACCTTGAAATCTGTCGCGAAACCCCTGTTGCGCGGTCTGGCCGGCGTTTTTTCGGGTGCATTGCTGTTGGTCACCATGGCCTGCACCAGCGTGACGTACCCGCCAGCGCCCGTCAAGATCGCAAGCGACGACTACACCTACATCATTGGCGCGGGCGACAGCCTGAACATCATCGTCTGGCGCAACCCCGAACTCTCGATGGCCGTGCCGGTACGTCCTGACGGCAAAGTTGCCGCCCCGCTGGTCGAAGAGATCGTGGCGCAGGGCAAGACATCGACAGAACTCGCCCGGGACGTCGAAAAGCAGTTGTCCAAGTACGTGCGGGATCCTGTGGTTACCGTGCTGGTGACCGGGTTTGTCGGCCCCTACAGTGAGCAGATTCGGGTCGTCGGCGAAGCCGCCAGGCCGCAATTCTTGAACTACAAGAAGAACATGACGTTGCTTGACGTGATGATTGCTGTGGGCGGTCTGACGGACTTTGCCGCGGGCAACAAGGCGACGATCCTGCGCACCGGCGACGGTGGCAAGCAATACGCCGTTCGGCTCAAGGACTTGATCAAGCGGGGCGACGTGTCGGCTAACGTCGAAATGAAGGCGGGTGACATTCTGGTAATTCCTCAGAGCTTGTTCTGATCCTCGGTCGTGACCGTTATCAATTTTTGACAGCCAGAGACAGAGCCGAACAAGATGGAAGAGTTGATTAGCCAGATCACCACCGTGGCGCGGGGTATGTGGAAGTTCCGGTGGACGGGACTCATCGTGGCCTGGGTGGTGGGTGCGGTAGGAGCCGTGGTGGCGCTCCGGATTCCGGACCGTTACGAGGCGGCCGCCCGGATATTTGTCGACACGCAATCGATTCTCAAGCCGCTGATGTCCGGCTTGGCGGTGCAGCCCAATGTGGATCAACAGGTCTCGATGTTGAGCCGCACCTTGATCAGCCGGCCGAACATCGAGAAGCTTGTGCGCATGGCGGACCTTGATCTCAAGAGCGAGTCAAAGGGCCAGCAAGACGCGTTGGTCGAGAGCCTGTTGCGAACCATCGAAATCAAGAGCACGGGCCGTGACAACCTGTATTCGCTCGCCTATGTCGACCAGGACAAGGACAAGGCCAAGCGGGTCATTCAATCGATGGTCTCGATTTTTGTCGAATCCAGTTTGGGCGCCAGCCGCAAGGACACGGATTCAGCCAAGGTCTTTATCGACGAGCAGATCAAGACCTACGAGGCCAAGTTGGAAGAGGCCGAAACCCGGTTGAAGGATTTCCGGTTGCGCAATCTCGACATGCAGACCGGCGACGGCAAGGATTCAGCGGGGCGGTTGAGCGAAATCAGCCAGCAGTTGGAAACCGCCAAGCTCGAATTGCGCGAGGCCGAGGACTCGCGGGACGCGGCGCGCAAGCAGATGGAAGCTGAGAAGACCGGCTCGAACGGTTCGTCAGTGACGCAGAGTTTGCTGCAGGAGTCGGCGATTTCCGTCGCCACGCCAGAAATCGACGCCCGCATCGAGGCCCTGAAACGCAACCTTGACCAACTGCTGCAGCGATTTACCGATCAGCATCCGGACGTGGTGAACGGTCGGCGACTGCTCAAGGAGTTGGAGGACCAAAAGCGCAAGGAGGTGGCTGAATTGCGCAAGTCCGCCATGGCCGCGCCGTCTTCGGGTTCGTCAGGCGGCAACAATCCGGCGCTGCAGGAAATGGCACGGCTGCAGGCGGCTGCCCAAGTGCAGGTGGCGGCGCTGAAAGCCCGTGTTTCCGAGTACCAGTCGCGCTACGCGCAGGCGCGATCCCTGTCGCGCACTTCCCCGCAAATTGAAGCCGAGGCGGCCCAATTGAACCGCGACTACGCCATTGTCAAGAAGAGTTATGAGGATCTGGTCTCGAGGCGCCAATCTGCGGTGATGTCAGGTGACCTTGACATGGCGTCCGGCGTGGTTGACTTTCGGTTGATCGACCCACCGCGCGTGTCGCCCAAACCCGTTTCGCCCAATCGGCTCTTGCTGTTGGCCGCTGCGTTCATGGCGGCACTGATCGCCGGTCTGGTGACGACGTTTGGCGTCAGCCAGTTGCGTCCGGTCTACAACGATGCCCAGGAACTGCGTCTCAAGACCGGCTTGCCTTTGCTGGGCGTGGTGTCCCTGCTGCTGAAAGATGACGACCGCAAACGGGAGCGCGCCAACAACCTGCGCTTCTACCTTGGCATGGGAGGCCTGACGGCCTGCTATTTGGTGGGTTTGATAACGATTTCGATTCTTGCCGCGCGGCAGGTGGGTTGATGACGATGAGCAGCTTGATTGAGCAGGCCGCCGAGCGACTGGCGCAGATCCGTGAGGCCGGCATCGTGGTGCCGGATGTCGACTTCACCGCGGCGGGTCCGGCCGCAGCGGTCGAGGCCCCTCCACAGCAAGACCGCGCAGCGCCGGTTTGGCCGTCGTTGGCCCCTGCGTCATTGTCCAAGCCGGTCGAACTGGACCTGGCAATATTGGCCGAGGCAGGCTTTCTGGTGCCGTCGGCGCCACGGTCGCACATCGCCGACCAATACCGGGTCATCAAGCGCCCGCTGATCGCCAATGCCGTGGGCAAGGGTGCGGCCAGGGTGACCAACGGCAACCTGATCATGATGACCAGCGCGATGCCGGGCGAGGGCAAAAGCTTCACCGCCATCAATTTGGCAATGAGCATCGCCTCTGAACTCGACCACACCGTGATGTTGGTTGATGCCGATGTGGCGCGACCGTCCATACTGAGGAAACTGGGCTTGGGTGAAGCCCCAGGCCTGCTCGACCTGCTCGAGGGCAAGGCCGAGATGAGCGATGTGCTGATGCGCACCAACATCGCCAAGTTGACGCTGCTGCCCAGCGGCCGGCCACATCCCAAGGCCACTGAGTTGCTGGCCAGCGCGGCGATGCGGCAGTTGCTGCATGACATGGCATCGCGTTACGCCGACCGCATCATCATTTTTGATTCGCCGCCCTTGTTGCTCACGACAGAGTCGCGTGTGTTGGCAACGCAGATGGGGCAGGTGGTGGTGGTTGTGGACGCCGGCAAGACGCTGCAGGCCGACGTGCAACATGCGTTGGCCACGATCGAGAGCTGCCCCGTCCGCATGATGCTGTTGAACAAAGCGCGTACCGATTCCCAAGGCGCTTACGGTTATGGCTACGGGTATGGCTACGGTTACGGCTATGGCTACGGCGAAAACGCAAGCGCCGTCAAGCCCAAGGAAGGGCAGCCCGATGCGCAAACGGGCGGCTAAAGCCTGGTGCGCAGATTCGGCGCTGCAGGCTTCGGGTTTGGGGGGCGCATCAAACCGATGGGTGGGTCCGCTGGTGGTATCTGCACTTGTCGTGCTGCCGACCTTTCGGGCCATGGCCGCAGAGCCGCGGGTGCAACTCAATGGCTCGATAACCCAGACTCTCACCAACAACTATTTGCTCACCGGGACCCAGCCTGAGTCCGACGCGGTGACCCGTGTCACCGGCGGTGTAGGTCTGACCAGCCAAACCGGCAGGATCAAGGGGTTTCTGGATTACTCACTGTCGGGCGTGCTTTATGCCCGTCACAGTGATGCCAACCAACTCCAGAACACCCTGAATGCCAATTTCAGCGCCGAGTTGTCTGAAGGCCAGTCGCGCGTGGATGTGCGCGCAGCGATAGCCCAGAGCGCCGTTTCGGCCTTTGGCTCGCAGCCTGGCATCAACAGCCCGAATCGGGCCAACGCGACAGAATTGCGCTATTTGAACGTCGCGCCTGTGGTCTATGGCCCACTGGGTCCGTTTCTGCGGTACACCGCGACGCTGAACGCGGCGCTGTCGGATGCCAAGGGTACTGATCTGGGGGATTCGACCGTGACAACCGCATCCGTCCGGATCGAGCCGATCACGCCCCAGCGGTTGGCGTGGGCGGTTGACGGCACGACAGGCAGGTCCGACTACAAAGCCGGGCGCGTCACGACAAGCAGCCGCCTGAACGGCACCGCCTACTACCCGATCACCGAACTGGATTTGAGACTCAGCGCCAGCGCAGGTGTCGAGAGCAACGACTTCAACACGTTGCAGCGCAAGCGGTACGGGACTTATGGGGTGGGTGCCGTCTGGGCACCCTCGCCCCGCACCAGCTTGACAGCCAACTTCGATGAGCGGTCCTTCGGCCGCTCGCACAACCTGAGTTTTGAGCACCGCACGGCGCTGACGACCTGGCGCATCAGTGACAGCCGCGGCGTGTCGTCCGCCAGTGGAGAGAACGTCGCTGGCATTCGAGGCACGGCGTTCAATCTGCTGTTTGTACAGTTTGCGTCCATCGAGCCCGACCCCATCAAGCGCGCCGACCTGGTCAACAGCATCTTGCTGCGCAGTGGCATCAGCCCGACGACGCAAATCAACCCGGGTTTCTTGAACTCAGGGGTATCGGTGCAGGACCGGCAGGAGTTGTCGGTGGCCCTGCGCGGGGTTCGCAGCACAGCAGTGCTGTCCTACATACGCACGGCTACCCGCCGGCTCGACAACCTCACTGCCGCGCAAGACGACTTGTCCCGGTCCAGCGTGATTCATTTGCAGGGGCTGTCGCTGGACTTGTCGCACCGCCTGACGCCGACGTCGTCGCTCAGCCTGCTGCTCAGCAACCAGCGGGGCAATGGCGATTTGGTCTCGCAAAGCAGCCGGCAGCGTCAGGCCAGCCTGCTGTACACGTTGCGGCCCACCGAGCTTGCCAGTCTGTCGGTCGGCCTGCGCCGCGCGCTTTATCTGAACCCGCCACGTCCATTCGACGAGACGGCCATTTTTGCCACCGTTGGCACCCGGTTCTAAGCCATGTACGAATCGTTCTACGGGCTCAACAACAAGCCCTTCCAGCTCAACCCGGACCCGAGTTTTTACTTTGGCAGCAAGCAGCACCGGCGCGCCAAGGCTTACCTGGACTACGGCGTTTCACGCAATGAGGGCTTCATCGTCATCACTGGCGAGATCGGTGCCGGCAAGACGACTTTGCTGCGGGCGTTGATCGATGGTCTGCACGGCAGCAACGTGGTGGTCGGGCATCTGGTCACGACGCAACTGGGCGCCGAAGACACCTTGCGCATGGTTGGGGCGTCGTTCGGCTTCAAGGTCAAGGACGTGCCCAAGTCCGAGTTGCTGATCACGCTGGAGGCTTTTCTGATCAGCCAGACCAGCAAGGGCAAACGTTGCCTGCTGATCGTTGACGAAGCACAGAACCTGACGCCGCGTGCGGTTGAAGAGTTGCGCATGTTGTCGAACTTCCAGTTTGGCAACCAGGCGCTGATGCAAAGCTTTCTGGTGGGCCAGCCCGAGTTTCGCGAGATCCTGCAGCGGCCCGAGATGGAACAGTTTCGCCAGCGTGTGGCTGCCACTTGTCATATCGGCCCGCTCGATCTCGACGAAACCCAGCACTACATCGAGCACCGCCTGAAATGTGCTGGGTCTACCGGCAAACCGAGTTTCGAGCCGGCGGCCTTTGAGGCGGTATTCAAATCCAGCGGCGGGATCCCGCGGCGCATCAATTCGATCTGCGATCGACTGTTGCTGGCGGGGTTCCTGGCCAACAAGGTGCACCTTGAGGTGGCGGACGTCAACGAGGTGGTGCAAGAGTTTGCGCAAGAGGCCGAGGTGCCCCAGCGCCGCGTCGTTGTGGCAGCAGTGCCCGCGGATGGCGAGTTGTCAGCGGCAGGGCCGACCACGTCCGCGGCCGGGCTGGATGTTGACCTCAACAAACTGCAACTGGACCCGGCGGCGGCGGGCACGATGTCGCGCCAGCTAGGGCGTTTGGCGACTGAGCAGCGTGGCGATCAACTGCAACGGGTCGAGCGCGGCCTGTTGCGTCTGGAGCGCACCAACCTTCAGTTGCTTGCGATGCTGCAGCAACTGGTCAGTGCCGTGAAAAAGCCGACTGACGAGGGATCGAAGTGAGCCGTGATCTGACCGAGGGCCCTTTGCAAGCTGACAAACTGCGCCGCCACGGCCCGGTGATGTGTGTGGTGGGCGCGCGCCCCAATTTCATGAAGATGGCGCCGATCCTGCGTGCGCTGGCAGCGCACCAGCCGGCGCTGCCAGCGTTGCTGGTGCACACCGGCCAGCACTACGACCAAGGCATGAGCCACCAGTTGTTCGAAGATCTGGGCCTGCCGCGGCCTGACCTGAACCTGGAGGTGGGCTCAGGCAGCCACGCCGTGCAGACGGCCGAGGTGATGCGCCGGTTTGAGCCCGCACTGGATGAGCACCAACCGT
Source organism: Aquabacterium sp. (assembly GCA_046597355.1). Lineage (GTDB taxonomy): Bacteria > Pseudomonadota > Gammaproteobacteria > Burkholderiales > Burkholderiaceae_C > Pseudaquabacterium. The sequence continues at coordinate 2,034 of JBKJKU010000171.1, read as the reverse complement.
CGTGCGTGCTGGTGGTGGGTGACGTCAATTCCACGTTGGCCTGCACCCTGGTTGCGGTCAAGAAGGGTGTGCCGGTGGTGCACGTTGAGGCCGGCCTGCGCAGCTACGACCGCAAGATGCCGGAAGAGATCAACCGGGTGCTGACCGATCAGGTGGCCGATCGCCTCTACACCACCGAGCGCAGTGCGTTGGACAACCTGCTGCGTGAAGGCATATCCGCCGACCGGGTGGCGTTTGTCGGCAATGTGATGATCGACTCGCTGGTGACGAACCGACCGCACGCCCGGCCTGTCGCCGACACGCTGGCGGCGCACGGCATCGATCCGGCACTGCTTGCCCATGCCCGTGGACATGGTGTGGTCACGCTGCACCGGCCGTCCAATGTGGACGATGCGGACATGCTGCGCAGCCTGTTGGGCGTGCTGCGCGAGGTCTCGGCCAGCCTGCCGCTGGTGTTTGCGCTGCACCCGCGCACCCGCAACAACATTGAGCGGTTTGGCCTGGCCGACATGATCGACCACCAGCGCATGGCCTTGCTGCCGCCGCAGGGCTATCTGGAGATGCTGGGCCTGATGCGCGACGCCACGCTGGTGCTGACCGATTCGGGCGGTTTGCAGGAGGAGACCACCGCGCTGGGGGTGCCCTGCCTGACGCTGCGTGAAAACACCGAACGGCCCATCACGGCCGAGCAAGGCACGAACACGCTCGTGGGTCGCAACCCGCAGGCCATCCGTCAGGGCGTGGCCGAAATCCTTCGCGGCGACGGTAAACGCGGCCGTGTGCCCGAGCTGTGGGACGGTCATGCTGCCGACCGCATTGCCGCTGATTTGTGGCAGTGGCTGGGCGCGGGCGCGCCCTGAGCGCGTGCTGCGCTCACCCAGCGACCGTTTACCCCCGACCGACCGCACCCTTGACCGATTCCGATATGCAGTCCCCCGCCATCACCAACGCCCTGACGATCGATGTCGAGGACTATTTCCAGGTCTCGGCGATGGCGCCGTACATCCGCCGCAGTGAGTGGGACACCCGCGAATGCCGGGTCGAACGCAATGTCGATCGCATCCTGGCCCTGCTGGCCCGGCGCAATACCAAGGCAACATTTTTCACGTTGGGCTGGTTGGCCGAGCGCTACCCGCAGCTGGTGCGGGCCATCGTGGCCCAGGGCCATGAGCTGGCCAGCCACGGCTATGGCCACGAGCGCGCTACTGACCTGAGCCGCCAGGCCTTCACCGACGACATCAGCCGCGCCAAGCAGCTGCTCGAAGACATCGGTGGTGTGGCGGTGCTGGGTTACCGGGCCCCCAGCTTTTCGATCGGCAAGGGCAACCTGTGGGCGTTTGACTGCCTGCAGGCCACCGGCCACCGCTACAGCTCCAGCATCTACCCGATCAAGCACGACCACTACGGCATGCCGGATGCGCCGCGCTTCACGCATGCGGTGGCGCCGGGGCTGGTCGAGATCCCGATCACCACGCTGCGTCTGGGTGAACGCAACCTGCCGTCCAGCGGCGGCGGCTACTTCCGGCTGTTGCCGTATGCGCTGTCGCGCTGGATGATCGGCCGTGTCAACGCCATCGACCGCAAGCCGGCGATCTTCTACTTCCACCCCTGGGAGATCGACCCCGGCCAACCCCGGGTGGCGGGCATCAACCTGAAGACGCGGTTCAGGCACTACGTCAACATCGACCGCATGGAGCGCCGGCTCGACCAGCTGCTGCAGGATTTCCGCTGGGGCCGCATGGACGACATTTTTCTGGGCCAGGCTGGTCAGGCAGCCACACCCGTGCCCGCGCCGGCGTTGCCCACCCCGCCCCAAGTGCTGAGCGCACGGTAGGCCGTGGTCGAGATCAAGCGGCTGTCTGTACAAGACACCAACGCCGCTGCGCGCTGGGACGGGTTTGTGCTCGCCTGCCCGCAGGCCAGTTTTTTCCACCGGGCCGCTTGGCAGAAGATCCTGCGCGATGTGTTTCACATCGAAGGGCACTTCCTGTATGCAGAGCGCAACGGCCAGATCGAGGGCGTGCTGCCCCTGGC
>JBKJKU010000140.1:0-7626 GCA_046597355.1 Aquabacterium sp. | reverse complement strand
CGTCGATCAGCACGGTGCAGGCGCCGCATTGCGCGGTCTCGCAGCCGGCGTGGGTGCCGGTCAGCGCCAGCGGACCGCGCAGCAGGTCGATCAACAAGGTGGCGGGCGCCACCTCGGTGGCCACGGCTTGGCCGTTGACCTCGAGTTTCAAAGAAATCATGCCAAGTCTCCGGGGCAAATACGGTCAAGGGGCATGGTAGCGGCAAGACTGCCGGGGCGCAGCGCAGCGGCCACGCCGGCGCCGCTGCGGCAAGGGTTGCGCCGGCAGATCGGTCAGATGCGGCGGCCAAACACCTTCACGGCAGCGCCCAACAGCACCACCAGGACCAGGCCACCGAGCAACCAGGCGCGGTTGTCACGCACCAATTGCGCGGTGCGAACCAGTGGCTCCTGCAGCACGCGCAGGTCCGCCTGGGGCACGGCGGCACCACTGCTGTCAGTGCTGAGCCCGCGCGGGTCGCTACGGGCACCGCCGCCGATGTCGCCCGCCGCTTGCTCCCAGTCCCGCAGAGGCCGCTGCCGCACAGTCTGCGGCAGCGGCAGACTGGCATCCGTGCCCAGCAGGGCGCTGGCCGTCGCCAGTGCGGACCCCGCTGGCGCAACGGGCTGACGGCCAGACATCTGCAGCAGCAGGTCGAGGTTGTCCTGGTCACGCGTGCGGTTGGACGTCAGTGCGTTGTCCAGCGTGGTGGCGCCGGTCGCTGTGCCGCTGCGCACCGCGATGGCATCCGCAGCGCCCGCGCTGCCAACCACAGCGCCAAACCCGGGCATCGGCGCAACCGCCATCAGCAGGCCCACCAAGGCAAGCCCCCGGCTGAACCGACCCGGCGGGGCATCAACAGGCGGGACGGGCTGAAGCGCAGAGGACAACACGGGTGACCTCAAAAAGTGTAAATCCAGGTGGCGCAGTGCCCGGCCCAGGTGCCGCCAGGCCGGCTAGACCAACACCTCGGTGCAGCTGGGATGGCCCAAAAACGCCTGCGGGCTGGCACTGGCGCCATACGCCCCGGACTGGAACACCACCACCAGGTCGCCAGGCGCTGCCACTGGCAAGTCCATGCGGTCAGCCAGCAAGTCCAGCGGTGTGCACAGCGGGCCCACGACCGACGCAGTTTCGCGCAGACCACCGTCCTGCCTGTTGCCAATCGTCACTGGATAGTTCTTGCGGATGATCTGCCCAAAATTGCCCGACGCCGACAAATGGTGGTTCAGCCCGCCATCAGTGACCAGAAAGACCTGGCCGCGGGACACCTTGCGGTCCAGGATTCGGGTGACATAGACGCCGGCCTCGCCCACCAGGTAACGCCCGAGCTCGATCACCAGGCCGGCCAGCGGCATGTCGGTGCGGGCGCGCTCACACAGGGCCGCCAGGTTGTCGGCAATTGGCGCCAGGTCCAGCCGCCGCTCGCCCGGAAAGTACGGAATGCCAAACCCGCCACCCAGGTTGAGAAACCGCACCGGCTGCGGACAGGCATCGGCCAGGCGCAGCGCCAGCGCATAGGACTTTTGCTGGGCCTCGCAGATCGATTCAGCACGCAGGTTTTGAGAGCCGGCAAACAAATGGAAGCCCTCGAAGGCCAGACCCCCGTCCTGCACCTGCGCCAGCAACTCGGGCATCTGCTCGACGTCCACCCCGAACTGCTTGGGCCCACCGCCCATCTTCATGCCCGAGCCCTTGACCTCGAAGTCGGGGTTGACGCGCACGGCAACGCGTGCCGGCAGGCCCAGCTCATCCGACAGGCGCGACAGCAACACCACCTCACGCATCGACTCGATGTTGATCAGCACCTTGGCGGCTACCGCCTGACGCAGCTCGGCCTCGCGCTTGCCCGGCCCGGCAAAGCTGATCTCGGCCGGGTCCGCGCCGGCGTCGAGTGCAACCTTGAGCTCGCCACCAGACGCCACGTCGATACCGTCCACCAGCCCGGCCATCAAACCGACCACGGCGGGCATCGGGTTGGCTTTCATCGCGTAGTGCAACTTGAGCGACGGCGGCAGCGCCTGGCGAAGCGCAGACACCCGTTGCCGCATCAGCTGGCGGTCGTAGGCGTAAAACGGGGTCTGGCCGACGCGTTCGGCCAGGCCGATCAGGGGCTGGCCACCCACCAGCAACTGCCCATCCCTGGCCCCGAACTGGTCCATCCGCTCGTGCTGCGGGGCGGCGCGGGCTGGCGCGGGTGAATCGGCTGTCATGGGGTTCAACCCTTCCGCCGTGCTCATCGGGCTGGGGCGGCCACAACCGGCGCCTGTGTGCCCCGGCCGATGCCAACATAGTCGATGCCCAACTCGCGCATCAGCGCGGGGTCGTACAGGTTGCGGCCGTCCAGGATCAGCGGCTGCTTCAACGTCGCCTTGATCAGGTCGAAGTCAGGCGTGCGGAACTCTTTCCACTCGGTGGCCACGAGCAACGCATCGGCGCCGGCCAGCGCGGCAGACTGGCTGTCGACAAAGCTCAAACGGGGTGTGCCGGCCAGCACCCGGCGCGCTTCGTCGGTGGCCACCGGGTCATAGGCCTGGACGGCGGCACCGCGTTGGCTCAGGGCCTGGATGATCACGCGGCTGGGGGCGTCGCGCATGTCGTCGGTATTGGGCTTGAACGCCAGACCCCAAAGCGCAAAAGTGCGGCCGCTCAGGTCCTCGCCAAAGCGCTCGACCACCCGGTCGACCAGCACCCGCTTTTGCCGGTCGTTGGCGGCCTCGACCGCCTGCAACACGCCCAGGCGCACGCCGTTTTCATCGCCCGTGTGGATCAACGCCTTGACGTCTTTCGGGAAGCAGGACCCGCCGTAGCCGGTGCCGGCATACAAAAACTGCGAGCCGATGCGCGGGTCGGTGCCGATGCCCTTGCGGACCCACTCGATGTCGGCGCCCACCCGCTCAGCCAGCAGCGCCAGCTCGTTCATGAAACTGATGCGGGTGGCCAGCATGGCGTTGGCCGCGTATTTGGTGAACTCGGCGCTGCGCACGTCCATCAGCACCAGCTTGTCATGGTTGCGCATGAAGGGCGAATAAACCGCCCGCATCAGAAGGCTGGCACGGTCGTCATCGCAGCCCACGACGATGCGGTCGGGGCGCATGAAGTCCTCGACCGCGGCGCCCTCTTTCAAGAACTCGGGGTTGCTGACCACCGCAAAAGCCATGTCCAGCCCGCGCGCGGCCAGCGCCTCGGCCACCTTGGCCCGGACCTTGTCGGCGGTGCCCACTGGCACGGTGCTCTTGTCGACGATCACCTTGTAGTCGGTCATGTGGCGGCCGATGTTCTCGGCGGCGGCCAGCACGTACTTCAGGTCGGCCGACCCATCCTCGTCGGGCGGCGTGCCCACACCGATGAACTGCAACGTGCCGTGGGCCACGGCGGCGGCGGCGTCGGTGGTGGACTGCAACCGGCCAGCCGCCACGTTGCGTTGAACCACAGCATCAAGGCCGGGCTCGTGGATCGGAATCTCGCCACGTTGCAGCCTCTCGATCTTGCGCGGGTCGATGTCCAGGCACACGACATGGTTGCCCATTTCGGCCAGGCATGCGCCTGTGACCAAGCCGACATAACCCGCTCCGACCACCGTGATCTTCATGCTGAAACGCTCCTGCCCGCAGGCCTCTGTTCAAGTCGTTCGGATTTTGCCTGTGGCCGGTCACCCCGCCGTGACAGGCCGGTGCCGCATGTGGCTGATGCCACGCAATTGGCGCTGTGGGTCGGCCCGGACGCCACCCGCCCGGCCGGGAATGTCAACCCAGGGCCTGCCGCTCGACCCATTGCGTGGCCAGCAGCTTGCGATCAATCTTACCGTTGGGGTTGCGCGGCAACGGCCCGGGCACCGCATCAACCCCTGCCGGCAGCATGTAGGCCGGCATGCGCTGGCGGCACGCCGCCAGCAGCGCCGCCACGTCCAGCAACGGCGCGCCGGGCGGTGGCGTGGCAATCACCTGGATCGACTGTCCCAAGGTGGCGTGGTCAACACCAAAAGCCGCACATTCGCCCACCTGACGGGTGGCATAAAGCACTTCTTCAACCTCGGTCGGGCTGACCCGGTAACCCGAGGTCTTGATCATCTCGTCGCGCCGGCCGATGAAGTACAAAAACCCTTCGGCGTCGCGCCGCACGGTGTCGCCCGAATACACCGCGTACTCCGGCAATTTAAGCCCGGCCTGGCGGCCGCCCACGCCATCTGGCAGCAGGCGGTAGCGCTCGGCTGTTTTCTCGGCGTCGTTCCAGTAGCCCTGGCCGACCAAGGCACCGCGGTGCACCAACTCACCGGGTTCGTCGGGTGCGCATTCGCTGCCGTCCTCACGCAGCACCAGAATTTCGGCGTTGGGGATCGCCTTGCCGATCGAGTCTGGCCGGCGGTCCACCTCCTCGGGCGGCAGGTAGGTGGACCGGAAGGCCTCCGTCAGGCCGTACATCAGATAAGGCTTGGCGCGCGGCACGCGCTGGCGCAGCAGGTCCAGCGTCTCGCGCGGCATGCGTCCGCCGGTGTTGGCAAAGTAGCGCAGGTGCCCGCCAATCTCGGCCGGCCAGTCGAGCTGCGAGAGTTGGATATAGAGCGGCGGCACCGCCGTCAGGCCGGTGACTTGTTCGCGCACCATGGCCTTGAGCACGTCGCGCGGCATCAGGTAGTTCAGCAACACCACCCGGGCGCCGGCGTGAAAGGCCGTGGTCAGTTGGCTGAAGCCGGCATCGAACGACAGCGGCAGCGCGGCCAGCAAGGTGTCGCCGGCTGAGTTTTCAAGGTAGGACGCCACGCTCTTGGCGCCGGCCACCATGTTGCGGTGGCTCAGCACCACGCCTTTGGGCTTGCCGGTGGACCCGCTGGTGTAGAGGATGGCGGTCAGGTCGGTGTCAATCACCCGGTGGCCGGCGCGGTCTGGCCCGGCCAGCAGGTCGGCCCACCAGGTCAGCGTGATGCCGGGCGGCAGGCTTGGCCAGCCCGCTGCCGGCGGCTGCGCCGGCTTGTCGGTCAGCACCACATGGCGCAGCGCCGGGCAATCGGCCAGCACCGGCGCCAGCAACGCCAGCCGCTCGGGCGAGGTCAGCAGAATCCGCACATCACAGTCGCGGGCGATGTAGCCGATCTGCTCGGGCTTGAGCAGCGGGTTCATCGGCACAAACACACCGCCAGCGGCCGGCGCAGCAAAACTGGCGATCACCGTCTCGGCGCGCTTGTCCAGCCAGATGCCCACCCGGTCGGCGCGCGCCAGGCCCAGGCCGACCAGGCCCGAGGCGCAAGACTGCACGGCCGTGGCCAATTCGGCATAGGTTTGACGTGACGGACCGCAGACCAGCGCCGTCGCTGCAGGGCTGCGCAGCGCCGCCGACGACAGCAGGTGGTGAAGCAAGGTGGTTTCGATCATCGGCCGGCAATCTAGAAGGGGCTGTGCACCGCGGCGCGGGCAGCGGCTGACCGTGCCCGGGTGGTCAGGCGGCGACCAGCAAGCACTTTATAGGAGCGGCGGCCTGCCCCCACGGCATGGCGCGCAGTCCCGGTGTGAACCATTTGGCACCCCTGCCGCGCTTGCCGGCAAGGCAAGCGTGCGGTGCTACCGAGACGCGGCCAACACGGGCCGGCGCACGCTCCGAATACGGGGATCGAACCCCTAGAATCCGGCGCTCAATCACCAAAGCCCTCGGGCAGGACCCGGCCACATGGATGTGCTCAAGGAAGTCAACCGCGTTCTGGACGAGGTGTTGAGCCTGGGTGGCCGCGGCGCCGCCTTTACCCGTGACACCGCGTTGTTGGGCGCCATCCCCGAGCTGGATTCGATGGCCGTGGTGACCCTGATCACCACCCTGGAAGACCGCTTTGGCATCACGGTGGACGACGACGACATCGAAGGCAGCACCTTTGCCAGCGTCGGTACGCTGGCTGATTTTGTCAGCGCCAAACTCGCAATTTGAGCGATACCGCTTCGCCCGCCGCTGACCGATGGCCGTGTTTCCGGACCCGCTGTTCCTGCAGGTAAAGCCGCGCCCATTCGGCCGCCGCTTTGCGCTGCACCACCGCCCCGCCGGCCCGCCGCGCGGACTGGTGGTGTACGTGCACCCGTTTGCGGAGGAAATGAACAAATCGCGCCGGATGGCCGCGCTGCAATCACGGGCGCTGGCCGAGGCGGGATTTGCGGTGTTGCAACTCGACCTGATGGGCTGCGGTGACAGCGACGGTGAACTGCTGGACGCCAGCTGGGCGCAGTGGGTGGCCGATGTTGTCTTTGCCTGCGGCTGGCTGCGGCAGCAGTACCCGCACAGCGGGCCCGACACCGTGCCGCTGTGGCTGTGGGGTTTGCGCGCGGGTGCGCTGTTGGCGGCGGACGCGGCGCGCCAATGGCCAGAGCCCTGCCACCTGCTGTTCTGGCAGCCGGCCAGCAGTGGCAAACAACTGTTGCAACAGTTTTTGCGCCTCAAGGCGGCGGCCGATCTGCAAAGTGGCCAGGCCAAGGCGGTGATGGACGCCGCCCGCAAGTCGCTGGCCGACGGCGGCGATGTCGAGGTCGCCGGCTACCGTTTGCCGGGCAGCATCAGCCAGGGACTTGAGCGGGCATCGCTGCAGCCTTTGCCGGTGGACGCCGGCAGCACACCAGCGCCGCGCCAACTGGTTTGGTTCGAGCTGTCAACCCAAGCCGAGACCAGCCTGTCGCCCGTCGCCCAGACCGGCTGCGCCGGTTGGCAAGCCGCAGGTTGGGCAGTGCACAGCCAGGTCGTGACGGGGCCCGCGTTCTGGCAGTCCGCTGAAATCGAGGACGCGCCGGCCCTGCTGACCGACACGCTGCGGGCCATGACGGCTTTGCCGGCCGACCCCTTGCCCGCCGGCCTGTCGGGCCCTGCGATGCACCGCACCACGGCGGCAGCGCCATGACATCGCCCGCCACCACCCCGGCGGCAGCAAGCCAGGACAAAGCGCTGCGCTTCGCCTGCGAGGGCGAGCCGCTGGTCGGCATCCTGCACCAGCCCGATCCGGCCCGATCCGGCCAGCGGCTGGGCGTGCTGATCGTGGTGGGCGGCCCCCAGGTGCGGGTGGGCAGTCACCGCCAGTTTGTGCAGGTGGCCCGTGCACTGGCCGACGACGGTTATCCGGTACTGCGGTTTGACGTGCGCGGCATGGGTGACAGCGCCGGTGCGCAGCGCAGTTTTGAGCAGCTGACGCCCGACATCGGCGCTGCCGTCGACGAGTTGCTGCGGCAATGCCCCCAACTGCAGCAGGTGGTGCTGTGGGGGCTGTGCGATGGCGCCTCGGCGTCGCTGCTTTATCTGGCCGAGCGGCAGGGTGATACACGCATTGCCGGCCTGTGTGTGCTGAACCCCTGGGTGCGGTCCGAGTTGAGCCTGGCGCGGACCCAGGTCCAGCACTACTACACCCGGCGCCTGGTGGATCCGGCCTTCTGGCGCAAGCTGCTGCAGGGCGGCGTGCGGCTGGGCGCCGCGGGCGAACTGCTGCAAAAACTGGGCACCGCCCTGTTCAAGCGGCCGGCCGTGGCCAGCAACGGTTCGGCGCCGTTCTACCACCGCATGGCCGCTGCCTGGCGTGGCTTCAAGCGGCCCGTGTTGCTGCTGCTGAGCGGCGACGACTACACCGCACGAGAGTTCAGCCAGCACGCGGCCAGCGATCCGGCCTGGTCCGGTGCGCTGAGCCTGCC
>JBKJKU010000088.1:0-2572 GCA_046597355.1 Aquabacterium sp. | reverse complement strand
GTTGCGGCCCAGCGTCCAGGCCACGCCGTCGCAGGCGTAGAGCACGGCCGCCTCGCGGGCAGTGATCCACGCTTGCGGGCGACCAGACACATCGAGTTGCAGCACGTCCACGGAAACATCCTCCACGAATCGAGCCTTGAGCGTACTGCATTCGGTCGATTTGCTTCAACCGTGCGCCAGTGACCTCGGCCCACGTGGCCTGCGGCCGGTAGGGCCGCGATGGGTCGGCATGGGTCGCATCTGGCGTGAACTAGTCGGCATCGTCTAGAAAAAGGCACACGGGATAGCGGCACGATCACTGCATATTCTGCAAAATAGAACGATCGTTCGTTTCATTTCAGGCTCTACTTGACTGCCAGTTCCTTCAATCCGGCGCCTGCCAGGCCAGCGGTGCGCAGCGCGTCCCGCGCCCTGCACAAGGGACAGCAGACCCGCGCAGCCATCCTGGAAGCCGCACTGGGCCAGGCTTCGCACATGGGGTTGGAGGGCTTGTCGATCGGTGCGCTGGCCGAGGTCACGCGCATGAGCAAGTCGGGCGTGTTTGCCCATTTCGGCTCGCGCGAGGAGTTGCAGATCGCGGTGATCCGTGAGTACCACGCCCGGTTCGAGGAAGAGGTGTTCTTCCCCGCCGTCAGCGAAGCTCGCGGCCTGCCGCGCCTGCGCGCTTTGTTCGACCGCTGGGTGGGGCGGGTGTCGGTCGAGCTGGATTCGGGCTGCATCTACATCAGCGGTGCGGTCGAATTCGATGACCGGCCCGGCCCGGTGCGGGACGCGCTGGCGTCGATGGTGCGGGCTTGGCAGGCGGCACTGCAGCGCGCCATCAGCCTGTCGATCGAGGCCGGCCACCTGCAGCCCGATACCGATGCGCTGCAGATGCTGTTCGAGATCCACGGCCTGATCCTGGCGCTGCACCACGATGCCCGGTTTTTGCGGCTGCCCGGGGCGGTGGACCGGGCGCGGCGGGCCTTCGACCGGATAGTGCAGTTCTACATGATGCCCGGCGCGTCAGCCGATGCGACGGCCGACCGGCCGCTGCCAGCGCGCTGAGCATCCCAAAGTTCCCTTCAGTTTTTTCATTTTCTTGCCCAGGAGCGCTTCCATGCCCCAGTACACCCCCCCCTTGCGTGACATGCAGTTCCTGTTGCACGAGGTGTTTGACGCCGTCGGCGTGCTGAAAGCTTTGCCCGCGCATGCTGAGGTCGATGCCGACACGCTGAACGCGGTGCTGGAAGAAGGCGGCAAGTTTGCAGCCCAGGTCACCGCACCGATCAATTTGTCAGGTGACGCCGAGGGCTGCACGCTGGATATTGCCAGCCATGTTGTCACCACCCCAAAAGGCTTCAAGGATGCTTATGCCCAGTACGTGGCGGGCGGCTGGCCGGCGTTGAGCTGTGACCCGGACTACGGCGGTCAGGGTCTGCCACTGACGCTCAACCTGTGCCTGTACGAGATGTTGAACTCGGCCAACCAGGCCTGGACGATGTATCCCGGGCTGTCGCACGGTGCCTACGAGGCGCTGCATGCCCACGGTACGCCCGAGCAGAAAGCCACCTTCCTGCCCAAGCTGACCAGTGGCGAATGGACCGGCACGATGTGCCTGACCGAATCGCACTGCGGCACTGATTTGGGTTTGCTGCGCAGCAAGGCGGAGCCGCGCGGTGACGGCAGCTATGCCATCAGCGGCGAGAAGATCTTCATCTCGGCTGGCGAACACGACCTGGCCGCCAACATCGTGCACCTGGTGCTGGCCCGCCTGCCCGACGCGCCGGTCGGCAGCAAGGGCATCTCGTTGTTCGTGGTGCCCAAGTTTCTGGTCGAGGCGGACGGCAGCGTCGGTGAGCGCAACGGCCTGTATTGCAGCGCGATCGAGCAAAAGATGGGCATTCACGGCAACGCCACCTGCCAGATCGTGCTGGACGGCGCTGTCGGCACGCTGGTGGGGGCGCCGCACAAGGGCCTGGCGGCGATGTTCGTGATGATGAACGCGGCCCGCCTGGGTGTGGGCAATCAATCACTGGGCCTGACCGAAGTGGCCTACCAGAACGCCGTGGCCTATGCCCGCGACCGGATCCAGATGCGGTCCTTGTCCGGCCCCAAGTCGCCCGACAAGCCCGCCGACCCGATCATCGTGCACCCCGACGTGCGCAAAATGTTGCTGACGGCGCGCGCCTATGCCGAGGGCGGCCGGGCGATGGCGATTTACACCTCGCTGCAACTCGACGTGCTGGTGTCGACCGGCGACGAAGACGAGCGCCGCGATGCCGAAGACACGGTGGCGCTGCTGACGCCGATCATCAAGGCCTTCATCACCGACAACGGCTGGATCGCCACCTCGCACTGCCAGCAGGTGCTGGGCGGTCACGGCTACATCCATGCCAACGGCATGGAGCAGTTTGTGCGGGACGCCCGCATCAACATGATCTACGAGGGCACCAACACCATCCAGAGCCTGGACTTGCTGGGCCGCAAGGTGCTGGGCGACAACGGCGCCAAGCTCAAGAAATTTGGCAAGCGCATTGCCGAGTTTGTCGAGGACGAGGGCACGGACGAGGCGATGCAGGAGTTCATCAAC
>JBKJKU010000376.1:0-5725 GCA_046597355.1 Aquabacterium sp. | reverse complement strand
CTGGGCGATAATGCGCCCGCCCCCGTCGCCGCCTTCCGGCCCCAGGTCGATGATCCAGTCTGCAGTCTTGATGACGTCCAGGTTGTGCTCGATGACGACGATGGTGTTGCCCGCATCACGCAACTGGTGCAGCACCCGCAGCAGCAGTTCGATGTCGGCAAAGTGCAGGCCGGTGGTCGGCTCGTCCAGGATGTAGAGCGTGCGGCCGGTGTCGCGCTTGCTCAGCTCCAGCGCCAGCTTGACCCGCTGCGCCTCGCCGCCTGACAGCGTCGTCGCACTCTGGCCCAACTTGACATAGCCCAGGCCGACGTCCAGCAGGGTTTGCAGCTTGCGCGCCAGCGTGGGCACGGCGGTAAAAAAGCTGCGCGACGCCTCCACGGTCATCGCCAGCACCTCGCTGATGTTGCGGCCCTTGTAGGCCACCTCCAGCGTCTCGCGGTTGTAGCGCTTGCCCAGGCAGGTGTCGCAGGGCACGTAGACGTCGGGCAGAAAGTGCATCTCCACCTTGAGCACGCCGTCGCCACAGCAGGCCTCGCAGCGCCCGCCGCCCGATGCCGCGCCGACGTTGAAGCTGAAGCGCCCCGAGCCGTAGCCGCGCTCACGTGCCATCGGCACCTCGGCGAACAGCTCGCGGATGGGGGTGAACAGGCCGGTGTAGGTGGCCGGGTTGCTGCGCGGGGTGCGGCCGATCGGGCTCTGGTCGACGTTGATGACCTTGTCGAACGAGTCCATGCCCTCGATCTCGTCGTAGGGCGCCGGCTCGGCATGGCTGTGGTAGAGCTTGCGCGCCACGGCCGCATACAGCGTGTCGTTGATCAGCGTGCTCTTGCCCGAGCCCGACACGCCAGTGACGCAGGTCAACAGCCCGACCGGGATCTCGGCGGTGACGCCTTTGAGGTTGTTGCCGCGGGCGTTGATCAGCCGCAGGCAGTTGGCGGCGGGGGCGTTGAAGCTGGGCCACGCCGGTTTGGGGCTGCCCGCTGCGGGCTTGGCTGCCGGTCCGCGGGGTGCCGACACGACCGGCGCCGGGGCATCGGGCGCGGCGGCCCAGACGTGGCGCTGCTGGGGCACCTCGATGCGCAGCGTGTGGGCCAGGTAGCGGCCGGTCAGGCTGGCCGGGTCGGCCGCCACCTCGTCGGGTGTGCCCTGCGAGATCACCCGCCCGCCGTGCACCCCAGCGCCCGGCCCCATGTCGATGACATGGTCGGCGGCGCGGATCATGTCCTCGTCATGCTCGACCACCAGCACGCTGTTGCCCAGATCGCGCAGCCGCCGCAGCGTGCCGATCAGGCGCTCGTTGTCGCGTTGGTGCAGGCCGATGCTGGGCTCGTCCAGCACGTACATCACGCCTGACAGGCCGCTGCCGATCTGGCTGGCCAACCGGATGCGCTGCGATTCACCGCCCGACAGCGTGTCGGCGCTGCGGTCCAGGCTGAGGTAGTTCAGGCCCACGTCGTTCAGGAACTTGAGCCGGGCGCGGATCTCCTTGACCACCTTGTCGGCGATCTCGGCCTTGGACCCGACCAGCGTGAGTTTGTCGAAGTACTGCAGCGCGTCGGCCAGCGTGGCGTGCTCGACCTGGTAGATCGCCTGGCGCGGCACGGCGGGGTCGGTGCCCTGCAGGAATACATGCCGGGCCTCGCGCCGCAGCCGGGCACCGCCACAGTGGGCGCAGGGCTTGGCGGCCTGGTAACGCGCGAGGTCCTCGCGCACCGCGACAGAATCGGTCTCGCGGTAGCGCCGCTCGAAAGTGGGGATGATGCCCTCGAAGGGGTGGGATCGCTTGACCGTGCGGGGCTTGCCCTTGGCCGTCTCGGCTTCGTAGACAAACTCGATCTCGTCAGCGCCCGAGCCATACAGCAGCGCCTGCTGGGCGGCTTTGGCCAGGTTCTCGAAAGGCGTCTCGATGTCAAAGGCGTAGTGCCGCGCCACGCTCTCCAGCATCGAGTGGGTGTAGGCGTTGCGCCGGTCCCAACCCTTGACGGCGCCACCGGCCAGGCTGAGCGACGGGAAGGCCACCACGCGCTCGGGGTCGAACACCGTCTGCACCCCCAGGCCGTCGCAGTGCGGGCAGGCGCCCATCGGGGCGTTGAACGAAAACAGCCGCGGCTCCAGCTCGGGCAGCGCGTAGCTGCACACCGGGCAGGCAAACTTGCTGGAGAACAGGTGCTCGCGTGCCGCGCCAAGCTTGGCGCCGTCGGCAGTGGCACCAGGCTTGGCGCCATCGGCAGCGGCACCAGGCTTGGCACTATCGGCAGTGGCACCAAGCTTGGCGCCATCGCCAGTGGCGCCGTCGGCGGGTGCGTCCATCTCCAGCGCAATCGCCCGGCCGTCGGCGGCGCGCAGCGCGGCCTCGAAGCTTTCGGCCAGGCGCTGCTTCATCTCGGGCCGCACCTTGAGCCGGTCGATCACCACGTCGATGTCGTGCTTTTCGTTCTTCTTCAGCTCGGGCAGCTCGCTGGCCTCGGCGATCTTGCCGTCGATGCGAAAGCGCACATAGCCCCGGGCCTGCATGTCGGCAAACAGCTCGACAAACTCACCCTTGCGGTCGCGCACCACCGGGCTCAGCACCATCAGCCGGGTGTCTGCGGGCAGGGCCAGCACCGCGTCCACCATCTGGCCAACGCTTTGGGCCTGCAGCGGCAGGTCGTGGTCGGGGCAATAGGGCGTGCCGGCGCGGGCGTAGAGCAGGCGCAGGTAGTCGTGGATCTCGGTCACCGTGCCCACGGTCGAGCGCGGGTTGTGGCTGGTGGCCTTTTGCTCGATCGAGATCGCCGGGGAGAGGCCCTCGATGACATCGACATCCGGCTTGTCCATCAGCTGCAAAAACTGCCGGGCATAGGCCGACAGGCTCTCGACGTAGCGGCGCTGGCCCTCGGCATACAGCGTGTCGAACGCCAGGCTGGACTTGCCCGATCCCGACAGCCCGGTGATCACCACCAGCGCGTGCTTGGGGATGTCCAAGTCGATGTTCTTGAGGTTGTGGGTGCGCGCGCCGCGGATCTGCAAGTGGGTGGCGCCAGCGGGCAACGGCCGCGTGCTTTTCAGGATGTCCTTGGGCGGGCTGGTAGACGCACTCGGGTGCAGGTTCGTGGGGTCAGGCAGGGACATGGCGGCAACGGGCGAGGGCAACCGGCCATGATAGCCCCCAGCCCGTCCGCGGCATGCCCTGCAGCGCCGGCGTGTTGCCTTGCCCTCACCGGCCGCGCCCGGCGGCGGGCGCGGCGTGTCAGGTGCCGTCCGTCAGGGCGTTGCAGGCACCGGGTTGTTGAACGAGAAGGCGCAGGGCGTTGCCTGCACGAAGGTGCGGTTGTTGTTGGCGTTGTCCAGCGCGTTTTTCAAATACTCCTGGTAGGTGCGTGGATACACCCCCGCCACCGGCACGTTGTTGTACGCAAAGGTGAGGCTGTTGTTGCCGAGTGCGGCGTTGGCTTCGGTCATCAGGTCTGCAACGGTGGCAAAGCCGACGGGGTTGGCGGCATTGGTGCCCGGGGCGTAGACCATGCTGGCGGCGTTGACCTTGCTGTTGAAGACATTCAACTCCATGGCCGCCAGTTGCACCGACAACATGTAGGCCATGTTCACGGCGTTGCCGTCGAGCAGCCACGTCCTGAGCGCGGCGTTGTCTGCCGGATCGAAATCGCTGCCGTCCCTCTTTTTCAGGTTCAGCCCGCTCAGGAACCCCATCGTTGCGGCGATGCCCCGCGCCGTGATGTCGGCCTGGCCGTTCTTGTTGCTCCAGTAGCCCAGCGTGAAGCCGCCGCCCGCGCCGGTGCAGACATTGCCGAAGTCCACCACGGCGTCGGTGTAGTTCGGGTTCAGGTTCACCGTGCCGGCGTTCAGGATCAGCGGCCCGGAACTGGCGTTGGGCAGCGGCACTGGCGCCAACGGGGGCGGGAAGTACAGCGCCATCGACGTGGTGTACCAGTTGGTCTGGATGGGCGTGTACTCCTCGACGACATAGTTGCCGAAGAACAGGCTGGTGTAGGTCGTGGATGTGGAGGTCGGTGCATAGCCGAGCAGATCGACTTTCCAGCCGGTGATGTACGGCTCGCCCGGGTCGTATTGGCCGTTGGCGTTGGCATCGTAGAACTTGCGGATGGTGATGCTGCTGTTGCCGTCCACGACGCTGCCACCGGTGCCGACCTTGAAGTTGTCGGTCTTGGTTTGCGGGTTCGGGAAGTCGGGCTGGGTGCTGACCCACACCTTGTATTCGCCGCCGTTGTTCGGGGTATCGGCAAAGCCCGGCACGCCTGGCGAGGTGGACACGATGTCGACGAGGTGGTAACACGCGACGAACTTGCCATTGGCATCGGTCGCCACCGGAGCCTGCGAGAGCGGGTTGTTGTACAGGCTGGTGCCCAGCACGGTGGCGCCGCTGGGGTCGGTGACCCTCACGTAGTAGTTGGTCAACGGCAGCAGGCCGGGGCCGTTGACCTTCGGGCCGCCGTTCAGGTAGACCGAGGCCTTGTCGTCATAGATGTTGAAATTGACCGTGGTGCACGGCCCGCCGACCGTCGCCGGCGCCTTGGCCGTGAAGATGGCGCCGGGCAGCGGCGCCGCCCAACTGGGCAGCGCGGTGCCCGCGATCACGGCGCAGACTGCCGCAGCAAGGGCAGACCGTTGAAGAAGTTGACTACCGCTGTGCATTTTTATGCTCCCCAAACTCTACTGGCTGTTGACGTGGCGTCGCATTGGGGCAACTTGACACGGGTGCCAAGACGCCTGTCTGCGACGGGTTTGCCAAAGAATCCGGTGCGGCCTGCTCTTTGCCCTGGCCGGCAGCACGCCCCTCAGCGTTGCTGATACTGAGCTGCGTACAGATTGTGTCAATCTGTACGCAGCTCAGTTGTAGGGGGCTGGACGCAGGTGCCCCCTAGATCGGCGCCGCGCCAAGCGCGCCGGGCTGCCAATCCGGCCAAGCCTGGTCAGCCCCGCAGCACCCGCAGGATCTCGGGGCCGTAGGCGTCCAGCTTTTTGGCGCCAACGCCGCTGATGCCGGCCAGTGCGTCCAGCGAGTCGGGCGCTTCGCGCGCCATCTCGGCCAGCGCGGCGTCGTGGAACACGACGTAGGGCGGCAGCTTGTGCTCGCGTGCGATTTCGCCGCGCCAGGTTTTGAGCGCAGCAAAGCGTTGCAGGCCGGCTTCGTCCAGCGGCAGGGGGGGTGGTTTGCCGGCAGCGCTGCGGCTGCTGCCGGCACTGCTGCGGGGCACCTTGCCGCCGCGGCCGCGGGCAGGCGCCTCGGCCGCCACCCGCAGCATCACCGGCACCTCGCCCTTGAGCACCGCGCGCGCCGAGTCACTCAGCTCCAGCGTGTTGAACTCACCCACGCTTTGCACATGGCCCAGCGCCACCAGCTGGCGCAACACACTGCGCCAGGCCTGCTCGGTGACGTCCGACCCAATACCGAAGGTGGACAGCCGCTCATGGCCACGCTGCGTCACCTTGTCAGTCACCTTGCCGCGCAGCACGTCGATCAAATGCCCGGCGCCAAAGCCGAAGCCGCTTTGCTGGTGGAAGCGGTAGATGCAGCTCAGCGCCTTGCGCGCGGCGTCGGTCGCGTCCCACAGTGGCGGCGGCTGCAGGCAGTTGTCGCAATTGCCGCATTTGGCCCCCAAGCTCGGCCCGTTGGGCTCTCGCTGCCCCCCAAGGGGGGGCTGCCCGCCTTGGGGCCAAATGCGGCAATTGCGACAACTGCCTGCAGCCGCCGCCACTGTGGGACGCG
>JBKJKU010000238.1:0-3414 GCA_046597355.1 Aquabacterium sp. | reverse complement strand
GCCTGGGCTATGCCGCGGTGCAGGCGATCAATCCCAAGATCGTCTACTGCATGGCCACCGGCTTTGGCCAGGACGGCCCGGACGCGCACCGCCCGGCGTTTGACGATGTGATCCAGGCCGCTTGCGGGCTGGCTGCGCTGACCGGCCACGACCGTGAGCAGCCCGGCTATGTGCCGTCGCTGATCGCCGACAAGACCACCGGCCTGGCGGTGGTCAACGCGGTCTTGGCCGCACTGTTCCACCGTGAGCGCACCGGCCAGGGCCAGCAGGTCGAGGTGCCGATGTTCGAGACCATGGTGGCCTTCACGCTGGCCGAGCACTTGGGCGGGCTGACTTTTGATCCCGCCCCGGCCAAGGCCGGTTACGCCCGGTTGCTGGCTGGCGGCCGCAAGCCCGCACCCACCCGCGATGGTTTTGTGGCGCTGCTGCCGTACTCGGGCGAGCACTGGGTCGGCCTGTTCCAGGCCGCCGGCCGGCCCGACCTGATCGCCAAGTACCAGCTGCACGACCGCCAGGAGCGCAACGCCCGCACCACCGAGCTGTACGCCGACCTGGCCACCGTCACGCGCACGATGGCCACCGCCGACCTGCTGGCCTTGTGCGATGCGCTGGACATGGCCGCCACGCGGCTCTACGGCATCGATGACCTGCCCGCCCATCCGCACCTGCAGTCGGTGGGTTTGTTCCAGCCGCTGGCCCATCCCAGCGAAGGCGATACCGTCACGGTGCGGCCGCCGACCCGGTTCGAGCGCACTCCCGCCAGCGTGCGTTTTGGCGCACCGCTGCTGGGCCAGCACAGCTGCGAGCTGCTGGCCGAAGCGGGCGTGGATGCCGACACCCTGGCGCGCTGGCTGGCCGACGGCGTGATCCACCAATCAACCTGCCCGGGCTGACGGCCTGGGCATTTGCAAGCCGGTCGGCTGACGCAGCGGACCCCCACTTTCACGCCAGGAGCATGACATGACGACACACCCCTCAGCCCGCCGCGCCGGTTTGGTAGCGGGGCTGGCCCTCGCGCTGTTGCCGGGCCTGACCCAAGCCCAGGCCGCCGCTTTCCCGTCCAAACCGATCCGCATCCTGGTGCCCTTCAACGCCGGCAGCGGCGCCGACACCAGTTCACGCTTTTACGGCGAATTGCTGGGCCGGTTGTTTGGCCAGACCGTGGTGGTGGAAAACCGGCCCGGCGGCAGCGGCATCGTCGCGGTACAGGGCGTCAAGAATCTGCCGGCCGACGGCTACACCCTCCTGATGGCGTCCAACTCGCCGATGACGGTCAACCCGGTGATGATGAAAAACCTGCCCTACGACCCGTCCAAGGATTTCCGACCGGTGATCGGGGTCAGCAAGGGGCCGGTGGCGTTCATCGTGCGGGCCGAATCACCGTACCTGACGGTCAAGGACATGGTCGAGGGCACCAAAAAAAGTGGTGCGCCGCTGCCGGTGGGCAACTATTCGGCGGGTTACGAGCTGGTCGGCGCCTGGCTGGGCACCGTCACCGGCGTCAAGGTCACACCTATCCCCTACAAGGGCGGCGCGCTGATGATGACCGACATCATCGGTGGCCAGCTGGTCACCGGCGCGATCGACTTTGCGGGTGCCGCACCGCTGATCCGCGAGCGCCGGCTGCGCGCACTGGCCATCACTGGTGACAAGCGCGATCCTGGGTTTCCGGACGTGCCGACGATGAAGGAGAGCGGCTACCCGGAGTTCGAGACCTACGTCTGGGCCTCCTTCTTCGTGCGGGCCGAGACGCCGGACGACGTGACCCAGAAATTGTATGAAGGCTTCCGCAAGGTGATGGCCAGCCCGGAGGCCCGCGCCTACCAGGCGGCCCAGCCATCGGCGCTGATGGACCTGGGGCCGGTGGAAATGCGGGCCTTCGTGGCGGCCGAGTTCGAGCGTTTCAAGCGGGTGGCGCAGCAAGCCGGCATCGAGCCGCGCTGAGACCATGGCCGAAGCAGACCCGGCGCCTGCACCGGCCACCGAGCGCCGCACCCAGGCCCAGCGCCGAGAGGCGGCCGAGCGGGCGCTGCTCGAAGCCGCGCTGGCCATCGTGGCCGCCACCGGCACGGTGCGCCTGACGCTGGCCGCTGTGGGCGAGGCTGCCGGCTACAGCCGCGGCCTGGCGGCGCACCGCTTCGGCAGCAAGGCCGGCCTGCTGCGTGCGCTGGCCGCGCGCATCACCACCCGCTTCGCCGACCAGTTGCAGGCCGCACCCCAGCGCCGGTCCGGGCTGGATGCGATCCGCGGCCATATCGAGGTCTATTTCGGCCGCACCGACCAGCAATGGACCAGCACCCGCGCCTTGTTGGTGATGATGACCGAAGGCCTGATGGACGACGCCGGCTTGCGCGACGACATGGCGGCCTACAACCGCCAGGCGCTGCGTTTTTTTGAGGTGCACCTGCAGGCCGGCATCGCCCGCGGCGAGATCGCGGCCAGCGTAGACGCCCAGGCCAGCGCGGTGATGCTGCTGGGCGCGCTGCGCGGCGTGATGCTGCAGTGGCTGCTGGACCGCCAGATCGACCTGCCGCGGGTGCGTGATGCGGTGCTGGCGGTGGTCGATGGTCTGCATGCCAACGATTTGCGATCGGGCGCTGGGAGCCGGTAATCCATTCATCCGGGCCCTCTGCGAATTGAATGTTCAACGGGGCTCTGAGGACGCAATGTCATTTTCTGCGACACATTGCGCGGTCTCGCGACCGTCGACGCAGACCCCCCCCGAAACGCGGGGCTGAACGGGGTGGCCTAGCGGCCTTGTCTCCCTACAATGGCGGCAGGTCAGAGAGGCCGATATCGGCGCACTCGGGAGTCCGTGATCATGAGTTCAGACAATAAATCGCCTTCGCAGTCAGTCAATTCGCCATCCCTGTCGCCGTCTTCTGCGGGCGCGTCACGCCGTCAATTGCTTAAGGGTGCCGGCGCTGCGTCGCCGGTGGTGCTGACAATGGTCAGTGCGCCAGTCCGTGCTGCCGACCTTTGTTTGAATCCCTCGGGTTTCATTTCTCAAAATACTTTCAACAGCCGGCACCCGGGCGGTACGCCTCACCCGTGTACGACGAATGGACCGAGCTACTTCAATGCTTTGGGGTCGAGGAGTTGGCCTTCAGGTGTCAATAAGAACAGTACAAAATTCAATGACACTTTTGGCGGAACTTCATTTCCCACTAGTACAACATTGGCGGATGTGCTAACGGGAAGTGACTTATTTGCAAAGTATTGTGTGGCCGCTTATCTCAACACCAAATACGCGTCGCCTCCGCCCGGATTTCCCATGACCAACGCGCAAGCCTTGGCGATGTGGCCAACCATTCGTGGAGGGTCTCCGACAACGCCGTTTCCGCCCGCGTCGCTGGGTTGGGATGAAACGAAGACACTGGCTTGGCTCGCCACTGTGATGTCGCCCTGATGGGG
>JBKJKU010000160.1:0-6238 GCA_046597355.1 Aquabacterium sp. | reverse complement strand
CATCACCGCCAGCGTCATCGCGGCGTCGGGGATGTGGTTGCAGTCCAGCGTGATCGCCCGCAACGGCCAGGCGCCGCGCCGCACCGTCAGCCGGCCGGGCGCGCCGGTGATGTCTGCGCCCATCAGGCGGGCCGCCTCGACAAAGCGGATATCGCCTTGGATAGAGTCCAGGCCCAGGCCCAGGATCGTCAGCGGCGGATCGGCTGGCGCCTGACCCGCAGCCATCGCGCCCAGGGCGATGAAGTAAGAGGCCGACGACGCATCGGCCTCGACATGGATTACGCCCGGGCTTTGGTAGCGGCTGCCCGCCGGAACCGTGAATCGGGCGTAGCCGTCGCGCTGCACGTTGATGCCAAAGCGCGCCAGCAGGTTCAGCGTGATGTCGACATAGGGCTTGCTGATCAGCTCGCCGTCGACCGCAATGACCACGGCGGAGCCGGCGGGATCGGCCGCTGCCAGCGGCAAGGCCAGCAGCAGCGCGGTCAGGAACTGGCTGGAAACATCGCCCCGCACCCGGATCTCGTGGGCGGTTTGCAGCACACCGCCTGCCGTGCCGTGCAGGCGCAGTGGCGGAAAGCCCGGCGTCCCCAGTTCGTCAATGCCACAACCCAGCTGGCGCAGCGCGGCCACCAAATCGCCGATCGGCCGCTCGTGCATGCGGGGCACGCCACTCAGCTCGAACTGCCCGCCTTGCAGCGCCGCCAGCACCGCCAGCGCGGCGGTCAGCGGCCGCATCGCCGTGCCCGCATTGCCCAGGAACAGGTCAGCCTGGTGCACCTGAAGCCGGCCGCCCAGCCCGGTGACCGCCAGTGCGCCGTCGGGCTGGCGCGCCAAGCCGCAACCCAGTGCGCGCAGCGCGTCCAGCATGACGCGGGTGTCGTCGCTGTCGAGCAGGTCGCGTACCAGCGTGGTGCCGTCGCTCAGCCCGGCCAGCAGCAGCACCCGGTTGGAGATGCTCTTGGAGCCGGGCAGTTGCACTGTGCCGGCGACGCCGCGCAACGGTGGCAGGTCCAGGTGGGGCAGCTTGTACATGGCGTGAGGTTGGAGCCAGAGGGGCCCGGGCTGGGCTGGCGGAGTGTCGAGGTGAGGGTCCGGGCGGCGTGCGCGGCGTAGCGGTCGCGGGCGTGGCAAGGCGGCAGGGCGCGGGCAACAGGCCGCGCGGCCGGCGCCAAGGGCTGCTTATGGGCTGCCGCTGCCGCGCGGGGGCCCACCAATCTGCCAGGCGCTGCGGGCCGCCGCGGCATTGCGGATCAGGTCTTCGAGGGCCTGGCCGTTGCCGGCCGTCATCGCGTGTTCCAGAGCGTCCAGCGCAAAGCGGAAGCGCTGGCTCTGTTTGAGGATTTCTTCGCGGTTGGCCAGCAGGATGTCGCGCCAGACCGTCGGGTCGCTGGCGGCGATGCGGGTGAAGTCGCGAAACCCAGGCCCGGCCAGCGACAGGTAGTCGCGACCGGCCGGCTGGTTGGCGATGGCTGAAAAACAGGCAAAGGCCAGCAGATGCGGCAGGTGGCTGACCGCAGCGAATGCCGCGTCGTGGTTCTCGGGCGTCATGCGCAGTACCTGCGCGCCGATGGCGGTCCAGACGTCAGTGGCCTTCTGGACCAGCTCGGGCTGGGTCTGCGGCAGCGGTGTCAGTACCACTTGGCGGTTGTTGTAGAGCGCGGCATCGGCATGCGCCACCCCGGCTTGCTCGCTGCCGGCGATGGGGTGCGCGGGCACAAAGTTGCTGATGTGCTCACGCAGCGTGCGGCGCGCGGTGTCGACCACGTCACGCTTGGTCGAGCCCACGTCCATCAGCAGCATGCCCGACTTGACGCCGTGGCGGATGGCGTTGAAGGTGGGTTCGGTGGCCGAAACCGGCACCGCGATCAGCACAATGTCCGAGCCCGATACCGCCTGCAATGCCGATTCGGCTTCGGCGTCGATCACGCCCATGCGGCGCGCCAGGTCGGTGGTGGAGGGCGACTTGCTGTAGCCCACGACCCGATTGACCAGCCCCGCACGCTTGAGCGCCAGCGCAAACGAGCCGCCCATCAAGCCGCATCCGATGACACCGAGTTGGTTGAACATGCTGGCGCTGCCGGGCTTCAATGGACGTCAATCGGGTAGGTGCCCAGCACCTTGAAAAAGGCGCAGGCCTCGCGCAACTCGCGCAGGGCCGTACCCACCCGTGGCTCATCGGGATGGCCCTCGATGTCGATGTAGAAGTAGTACTCCCACTGGCCCGAGCGCGCTGGGCGCGACTCGAAGCGGGTCATCGATACGCCGTGTTCCTTGAGTGGCATCAGCAGATCATGCACCGCGCCGGGCTGGTTGGCGACGCTGACGATCAGGCTGGTGCAGTCGTGGCCCGACGGCCGCGGCGCCGGATGGCGGTCTGGATGGGTGACGATGGCAAAGCGGGTGCGGTTGTGGGCGTCGTCCTGGATCGCCGGCGACACCACGTGCAGGCCGTATTCGGCGCCGGCCCGGGTGCCGGCGATTGCGGCCAAGCTCGGGTCCAGCCCGGCCAGGCGCGCGCCTTCGGCGTTGCTGGACACCGGCCGGCGCTCGACGTCCGGCAGGTTCAGGCTGAGCCAGCCGTGGCACTGCGCCAGCGCCTGCGGATGCGCGCACACGGCCGTGATGCCCTGCATCGCGTTGTGCTTGCGCAGCAGGTTGTGCCGCACGATCAGGCTGGTTTCGCCGATGATGAACAGCGGCATCGTCAGAAACAGGTCCAGCGAGCGGGTGACCACGCCTTCGGTGTTGTTCTCGACCGGCACCACGCCAAAGTCGGCGGCACCGGCGGTGGTGCTGCGAATCACCTCGTCGAAGCTGGCGCAGGGCACCCGCACGATCGAGCTGCCAAAAAAGCCCAGCGCCGCCTCTTCGCTGAAGGTGCCGGCCGGGCCGAGAAAGGCCACCCGGGTGGGCGTCTCCAGCGCGCGGCTGGCCGACATGATCTCGCGCCAGATCGGCGCCACGCTCACGCTCTTGAGCGGGCCGGGGTTGGCCGCCTTCAGGCCGTCGATCACTTGCGCCTCGCGCTCGGGGCGGAACACGGGTGAGCCGTCGCGTTTTTTAAGCTCGCCCACCTCGACCGCCAGTTGCATGCGGCGGTTCAACAGTGCCAGCAGTTCGCGGTCGAGGGCGTCGATGCGGTCTCGCAGCACGCCCAATTCGGGGGCGATGCCAGCATCAGCGGCGGGCGCTGCGCCAGCGAGCTCAGTCTTCGGGGTGTCAGCCATGGCGCTGCGCAAAATCCTTGAGGTAGTCCACCAGCGCCTGCACGCCGGCCAGCGGCATCGCGTTGTAGATCGACGCACGCATGCCGCCCACGCTCTTGTGGCCCCGCAGTTGCAGCAGCTGCCGCTCTTGCGCACCGGCCAGGAAAGCGGCGTTGAGGCGCTCATCGTGCAGGAAAAACGGCACGTTCATGCGCGACCGGCCCTCTCGGGCCACCCGGTTGGCATAAAAGCCCGAGCCGTCGAGGGTGCCGTAAAGCAACTCGGCCTTGGCGATGTTTTGCGCCTCCATCACTGGCACACCACCCTGGGCCTTGAGCCACTGGAACACCAGGCCGGCGATGTAGATCGCGTAGGTCGGCGGGGTGTTGTACATCGAGCCGTTGTCGGCCACGGTCTTGTAATCGAAGGCCGACGGGCAGACCGACAGCGCATGGCCGATCAGGTCGTCACGCACGACCACCAACGTCAGCCCGGCCGGGCCGATGTTCTTCTGAGCGCCGGCAAAGGCCAGCCCGACACGCGACCAGTCCAGCGGCCGAGACAGGATGTGCGACGAGCAATCGACCACCAGCGGCGCGTCGCTGCCCAACGCCGCCAAGTCGGGCAGCGTGGGGTACTCAACGCCGTGGATGGTCTCGTTGCTGCACAGGTGCACATAGCTGGCGCTGGAGCGCAGGCGCCAGGTGGCCGGGGCCGGCAGCGAGGTGTGGTGGTCAGCCTCGTTGCTGGCGGCAATCGCCACGTCGGCGTAGCGGCCAGCCTCTTGCGCCGACTTTTTCGACCAGGCGCCGCTGACCACCACATCCACCTGGCCGCCCGACGACCTTTGGCACAGGTTCAGCGGCACGATGGCGTTTTCAGCCAGGCCGCCACCCTGCATGAACAGCACCCGAAAGTGGGCGGGCACGGCCAACAACTCGCGCAAGTCACGCTCGGCGGCCTCGGCGATGGACATGAACTCGCGGCCGCGGTGGCTCATCTCCATCACGCCCATACCCGAACCTTGCCAATCGAGCATTTCTGCTGCGGCCTGGCGCAGCACCGCCTCGGGCAATGCGGCCGGTCCGGCCGAAAAGTTGTAGGGGCGTGGCGCCAGGCTCATAGTCAGACGCTCACTTCTTGGCGCCCGACGCCGCCGCCTTGGGTGCGCCGGATGCTGCAGGCTTGGTGGCCGGCGCGGGTGTTGCCGGGCCGGCTGCGGGTGCGGACGCACCGGCGCCGGCAGCACTGAACTTCTTGGACACGACCTGCTCCAGCGCCTTCAGCTTGGGCTCAACCTGGGCCTGGGTGTCTGCTACCAGCTTTTGGCCCAGCGCACGCTGCAATTCGGGGGTCATCTGCATGTACTTGCGAAAGCCTGGCGATTCCAGCGCCGCTATTACCTGCTTGAGCTCGTCGTCGCTGAATTTTTCTTCCAGCACCGGTCCCACCACGCTGGGCGCCAGCTTGACCACACGGTCGCGCAGCAACGGGCCGACATCGTCACCGTATTTGACAAACTCGGCCTGGACATCCTTGGCCAGCGCTTCGCGCAGCTCAGGCGCGACCCGGCTTTGCAGCACGGCGCCGGCTTGCTGGGCCAGTTGTCCGATCGATTGCTCGGCCAGGCTGCGCGCCAGGCCCTCAAAACCGGACTGTTGCAGCGTCAGCAGCTTTTGCACCAGATCCTTCTTGGCGGCGGATGCCGGCGTAGCAGCGGGTGCGGCGGTTTGCGCACAGGCCACGCTGGCCGCACTGGCCAGCGTGGTGATCAGCGCGGCGCGCGCCATCCAGGTAACAAAGGTCATGGGGTATCCAGGTTGGGAGGGGTGTCGCCGGCATCCGGCAGGCTGTCGCCGCCGTCAGGTGCCAGCGGGTCAATATCGGTGCCGATGTTGTCCGTGCCGTCGCCGGTATCGCCGCCGTCACCGGTGGCATCGACGATGGCATCGTTCTCGACAATACGTTGCAGTCCGCTGAGTTTGCTGCCGTCGTCCAGCGCAATCAGGGTGACGCCTTGGGTGGCACGGCCCAATTCGCGGATTTCCGACACCCGGGTGCGCACCAGCACGCCGCGGTCGGTGATCAGCATGATCTCGTCAGCCGGTCGAACCAGCGTGGCGGCCACGACCCGGCCGTTGCGACCGCTCTGCACGATCGCGATCATGCCCTTGCCGCCGCGCAGGTGGCGGGTGTACTCGGTGATGCTGGTGCGCTTGCCGAAGCCGTTTTCGGTGGCGGTCAGCACGCTTTGCTGCTCGTCCTCGGCCACCAGCATCGCGATCACGTTCTGGCCTTCTTCGAGCATCATGCCGCGCACGCCCCGGGCCTGACGGCCGAGCGGACGCACGTCGTCCTCGTCAAAGCGCACCGCCTTGCCGCCATCGGAGAAGAGCATCACGTCGTGTTTACCGTCGGTCAGCGCGGCGCCGATCAGGTGGTCGCCGTCGTCCAGATCGACCGCGATGATGCCGCTCTTGCGCGGGTTACTGAACTCGTCCAGCGCGGTTTTCTTGACCGTGCCCAGCGCGGTGGACATGAAGATGTAGTGGTCGCCCGGAAAGGTACGGAAGCTGCCTGTGAGCGGCAACACCACAGTGACTTTCTCACCCGGCTGCAGCGGAAACATGTTGACGATAGGCCTGCCGCGGGAGTTGCGCGAACCCTGCGGCACCTCCCAGACTTTGAGCCAGTAGACCCGGCCGCGGTCACTGAAACACAGGATCCAGTCGTGGGTGTTGGCTATGAAGAGCTGGTCGATCCAGTCGTCTTCCTTGGTCTGGGTCGCCTGCTTGCCCCGCCCGCCGCGCTTTTGCGCCCGGTACTCGGCCAAAGGCTGGCTCTTGATGTAGCCGGTGTGGGACAGCGTGACCACCATGTCGGTGGGCGTGATCAGGTCCTCGGTGCCCAGTTCTTGCACGTTGTGCTCGATCACGCTGCGGCGTGCGCCCAGCTTGGTCTGGCCGAACTCGGTCTTGATGCTGGTGAGTTCGTCGGAGATGATCGTGGTCACACGCGAGGGCGTCGCGAGG
>JBKJKU010000154.1:0-24864 GCA_046597355.1 Aquabacterium sp. | reverse complement strand
AAGACGCGTAGGGCGTAGCCCGAAGCGGATTGCCGCGTGGCGGCGGCCGCCCTTCACGGGGTGGTCATCGTGATTCCGGATAGGGCGGCCGCCGCCACGCGGCAATCCGCTTCGGGCTACGCCCTACGCGTCTTGCCGCGCGACGGAGAACTTACACCACTTGCTGGGACGCGGCCTGCCACACCGTGGAGGGTTTCGCCGTGTCGGGCGCGCTGGACAGGCCATCCCTGCATGCGCCTGCAAGGCGCTCAACAAGGTTAGGATCCATTCAAGCCCAGGGTGGTTCGCCGCGTCACCGCAAGGTCGCCTCGGGCCAGCCGTGTTTCGCGGCGCCTGGTTCGAAGGTCCGGCGGTCGTCGCCGGTCCCTGCTACCCGACGGTATGGAGATCGCATGAACGATTCAAACGCCTACACACCCCCCAAGGTCTGGGCCTGGCACAAAGCCAACGGTGGCCAATTTGCCAACATCAACCGCCCAGTGTCTGGCGCCACCTTCGACCAAGATTTGCCGGTGGGTCGCCACCCGATGCAGCTGTACTCGCTGGCCACGCCCAACGGCGTGAAAGTGACGGTCATGCTGGAAGAATTGCTCGCGCTGGGCCACAGCGGCGCCGAATACGATGCCTGGCCGATTCGCATTGGTGAAGGACAGCAGTTCGGCAGTGGCTTTGTAGCCGCCAACCCCAACTCGAAGATCCCCGCATTGGTGGACCGCAGCGGCGCGCAGCCGGTGCGCGTGTTCGAGAGCGGCGCAATCCTGCTGCACCTGGCTGAAAAGTTCGGTGTGCTTTTGCCCAGCGGCGCACCGCGTGCCGAGGCCTTGAGCTGGCTGTTTTGGCAGATGGGCAGTGCGCCGTACCTGGGCGGCGGTTTCGGCCACTTCTACGCCTATGCCCCCAGCAAGATGGAGTACCCCATCGACCGATTTGCGATGGAGGTCAAACGCCAACTCCACGTGCTGGACCAGCGCCTGGCCCGCAACAACTACCTGGTGGGGGACGACTACAGCATCGCCGACATCGCCGTCTGGCCCTGGTATGGCGCACTGGCCAAAGGCCAGTTGTACGAAGCGGGTGAGTTTCTGGACGTGGCCAGCTATACCCATGTGCTGCGCTGGGCCGACCAGATTGCACAGCGCCCGGCTGCCAAGCGCGGGCGCATGGTCAACCGGACTTGGGGCCCGTTGGACACGCAGCTTCACGAGCGTCACGAGGCCAGCGACTTTGAAACCCAGACCGAAGACAAGAAGCAGGCGCCAAAAGCCGATTAGGTCACTGCCTGACGATGTAGCCGACGGACCTGCTTGTCAACCTGCCGCCAAGCAGACAAGCAGCCTGCTGGACGCCCGCGCACCGGCACCGCCCTCGCGACGCTGTGCGCCGGTCGCAAGCGCATGTGTCTCGGGCTCTGCGGACCCCCGCCGGTTCGTGTCGGGCCGCGGCCGCCGTGCGGCAGCGTCCGCCGCATTTGCTACGCTCGTCAGCCCCAAACCGAGGAGGCGCCATGGCCAGACTGTTCTCGAACCGAGACCGGCCGGTTGATCTCGGTGTGCTGCCGACGGAGCGCCTGCCACGCGATGCACAAGCCGCCAGCGTAGCCGCCCGGCAGCCGGGCGATCTGAGCGTAGCAGGGCCCGATTCGGTGGCAGGCGCGGTGCCGGAATATCGACAGCTCTTCGCCAGCTTTCTCGACGGTGCCCAGGCGCCGGCCCGTGCGCCGGTGCCCGACGACCCCGCGGTGCGGTCAAGAAACCTCAAGGCCACGGCCTACTTCCTGGACGCGACGCTGGCGGGCGTGTGCCGTCTGGGGGCCGGCGATTGGCAGGTCGGCGAGCCGCCCGCGCACACCCATGCTTTTGTCTTCCTGATCGAGTTTGGCCGCGAGCCGGCGGCCGGCGAGCCCGGTGGCGACTGGATCCGCGGCAGCAATGTCGCGCGCACCGACCTGCGCTGCGCCGAACTGGCGGTGGTGATTGCTGGCTATGTCCGTGCGCTTGGCTGGGCGGCGCGCGGGCATGTTGCGGGCGATGCCCATGTCGACATCGAGCGGCTTGCGCAACGCGCGGGTGTCGTCCTGGCCAAGGATGGCGTGCTTGCGATGCCTTTCTCCCAGCGCGGCTTTCGCCTTGGCGTGGTCACCACCGACTACCCGCTTGACATCGACTTGCCGATCGCGGCCGGTGCGTCGCTCGACTGGCCGGACGAGTCCGCCTACTTGGGGGCGGGGGGCACGCGGCCGGGTTTCGAGGACGCAGAACTCGCACGGCGGCCAGTGCACATGGGCCGCTACCCGATGGAGCAGATCAAACGCGTTGACCAGCCGACCACACTGATCCTGCGGGATGAGATCCAGCGTGTGCCCAAACGCGCCGATCTCTTCACGCGGGCACTTGCCGGCGATTTGGGCGAAAGGCCGAAAAAGGAGCGGTCGCGGTTTGCGGTCAAACACCCGCTCGCGTGGGCCATGACGCCGCTGATCCGCAACATGGTGCCAATGCAGGGCACACGCGACCCGCTTGCGCCCACCGGATTTGGCGGCGACTTGTCCGACCCGCAGCGCAACACCGACGCGGTCAAGGCGCTCGGCTATTTTCTAGGCGCTGATCTGGTGGGCATCTGCGAGGCCGAGCCGTGGATGTACTACTCGCACGACGACCAAGAGGGCAAGCCGATCGCGGCTTACCACAAGTACGCGGTGGTGATGCTGATCGACCAGGGTTTCGAGACCATGGAGGGCGCCTCGGGCGACGACTGGATCTCGGGTGCGCAGTCGATGCGCGCCTACCTGCGCGGCGCGCTGATCGCCGGCCTGATGGCGGCGCACGTGCAGCGCATGGGCTGGTCGGCGCGGGCGCACTCGAATGCGCACTCGGAGCTGCTGCACATCCCGGCCGTGTTGATGGCCGGGCTGGGCGAGCTGTCGCGCATTGGAGAGCTGATCCTCAACCCATTCATCGGCCCGCGCTCGAAGTCGGTGCTGTTCACCACCGACCTGCCGCTGGTCGTGGACAAGCCCATCGACTTTGGCTTGCAGGCGATGTGCAGCCTGTGCAAAAAGTGCGCGCGCGAGTGTCCGTGCAACGCCATCCCGTTCGGTCCCAAAGTGATGTTCAACGGCTATGAGATCTGGAAGCCCGACGTCGAGAAGTGCGGCAAGTACCGGCTGACCAACATGAAGGGATCGGCCTGCGGGCGCTGCATGAAGACCTGCCCGTACAACCGCGAGGATCTTGTCGAATCCGACCGGTTGCTCTGGCTGTCGATCCATGAGCCCGCGTCGCGCCGGCAACTGATCGACGACGACGACCGGACCGGCGCCGGTGTGCGCAATCCGGTCAAGCGCTGGTGGTTCGACCTGGAGATCGTGGACGGCAACGCCGTGGCGCCGGTGGCGGGCGTGAACGAGCGCGACCTCGACCTTGAGCGCAAGGACAAGCTTGCTGCGGGTCAGAAGCTGGCGTTTTTTCCGCCGGCCCTGCAGCCCGCTGGCGGCACGACGGTGCAGACCGTCGTGCCGGTCGACCGAAAGGCCGGGCTTGCGGCATACGCGGCAGCCGAGTCACCCGCCGCTGCCCGGCACCGCCGGGCGAAGCCGGCATCCTCCGCACACGGGGACGAACCCTTGGCGTAGGTCCGCCGGGCGGTGGGTGGTCCGGAGAAGGCAGCGCTGGCCGTGCAGAACAAAAAAACCCGGGCCATGCCCGGGTTTTGTGGAAGCTGAGCCCTGGCATCAGCCCGGGCCCGGTCTTGCCAGGCTCAGTGCCCCGACGCGCCAGCGGCGCCAAAGCCGGTTTCCGAGCGCACCTGCTGGGCGGGGAACAGTGCCCGTTCCTTGGCGGCTTGCGGGCTGCGGTCCAGCACCGAGAACAGCCAGATGCCGACAAAGCCGATGGTCATCGAGAACAGTGCAGGCGAGGTGTACGGGAACCAGGCCGAGCCCTTCGGGTTGCCCAGCGTCAGTTCCCAGACCGATGGCGACACGATGGTCAGGCCGACCGACGAGACCAGGCCCAGGAAGCCACCGATCACTGCGCCCTTGGTGGTGCAATCCTTCCACAGCACGCTCATGAACAGCACCGGGAAGTTGGCCGACGCGGCAATCGCGAAGGCCAGCGACACCATGAAGGCGATGTTCTGCTTCTCGAACACGATGCCCAGCGTCACCGCCAGCACGCCCAGGCACAGCGTGGTGATGCGCGAGACCTGCAGTTCGGCCTTGCTGTCGGCATTGCCCTTCTTGATCAGCGTGGCGTAGATGTCGTGCGACACCGCGGATGCACCGCTCAACGTCAAGCCGGCCACCACTGCCAGGATGGTGGCAAAGGCCACCGCCGAGATGAAGCCGTAGAACACGTTGCCGCCCACCGCCTTGGCCACCAGCACCGCCGCCATGTTGGCCGTGCCGGCGCCGCCGTTGATCACGCCCTTGGCGACGTCGGCGTACTCGGCGTTGGTCAGCACCAGGGTGATGGCGCCGAAGCCGATGATGAAGATCAGCATATAGAAGTAGCCGATCCAGGTGGTCGCCCAGAACACGCTCTTGCGGGCTTCCTTGGCATCGGGCACGGTGAAGAAGCGCATCAGGATGTGCGGCAGGCCGGCAGTGCCGAACATCAGCGCCATGCCAAAGCTGATCGCTGAAATCGGATCCTTGATGAAGCCGCCCGGGCCCATGATGGCCAAGCCGATCTTGCTGGCTTCATCGGGCGATTTGCCGGCGTTCATGGCGATCTGCTTTTTCACCTCGACACCCTTGGCAAACAGCGCCTCCAGGCTGAAGCCGAATTGCGCCATCACCATGATGGCCATGAAGGTCACACCGGCCAGCAGCAAGACGGCCTTGATGATCTGCACCCAGGTGGTGGCGGTCATGCCGCCAAACAGCACATAGACCATCATCAGCGCGCCGACGATGACCACCGCCATCCAGTACTCCAGACCAAACAGCAGCTTGATCAACTGGCCCGCGCCCACCATCTGCGCGATCAGGTAGAAAGCCACCACCACCAGCGTGCCGCTGGCTGCAAAGGCGCGGATCGGGCCTTGCTTGAAGCGGTAACCGGCAACGTCGGCAAAGGTGAACTTGCCCAGGTTGCGCAGCCGCTCGGCCATCAGAAAAGTGATGATCGGCCAGCCGACCAGGAACCCGATCGAGTAGATCAGGCCGTCGTAGCCCGAGGCCATCACGGCAGCAGAAATACCCAGAAAAGACGCGGCCGACATGTAGTCGCCAGCAATCGCCAGGCCGTTCTGGAAGCCGGTGATGCCACCCCCTGCGGTGTAGAAGTCAGCGGCGCTCTTGGTCTTGGCCGCGGCCTGCTTGGTAATCCACAACGTCAGCAGCACAAAGGCGCCGAACATGCCGATGGCAGTCCAGTTGGTGGCCTGCTTGGTGGCTTCGCCCAGGTCGGCACCGGCCGCAACGGCAGCACTGGCGGCGGTCAGGGCGAGCAAGCCGCCCAGCAGTTTTAAGGCGCGGCTCATTTGGACACGTCCTCGAGGATTTCGCGGGTCAGCTTGTCGAACTCGCTGTTGGCGCGGCGCACATAGATGCCGGTGATGACGATGGTGAAGATGATGACGCCCATGCCGATCGGCACGCCGATGGTGGTCACGCCAGCACCGATGGGCTGCGACAGGAACGGTTTGTTCCAGGCGATCAGGGCGATGTAGCCGTAGTACACCACCATCATCAGCAGTGTCAGCCACCAGCCAAAACTGCTGCGCTTGCTGCGCAACTCCTGGTACTTGGGGTTGGCCTGTATCCGGGCCACCATGTCGATTGCCATTGCATTGCTCCTCGTTTGCTGCGTCAGTCCGGGCAGCGATCGGGCCGACCTGGCCTGCTGCCGGGGTCGGATGCTGCGCAGTCTGCGGGCCACGCCTGACCCTGGCCTGACCGCTGGCTGACCTCAAACTGACCGCTGGCTCAAAAAAGAATAACGCGTATAAAGAACGTACCCTGAGTGGCTGTCAGCCAGGGGTCAGCGGGCGCGTCACAATCGTGCAGAAGCGGCATGGTTTGCACTGTGTCTGCCAAGGAGATTGCGCTTGTTCAAAGGCCTGGCTGCACAGCGTCTGGTGGCCCTTTTTGTAGCGGGCTGGGCGCTGCTCAGCTTCCCGCTGCTGGCGCTCTGGGACCATGACCTCAGTCTGCTGGGTTTGCCGATATTGCCGGCCATGCTGTTCGTGATCTGGGCCCTGCTGATTGCAGCCGTCGCCTGGATCGCCGAGCACAGCACGGACTGATCAGGCCGGTACCGTGCTGTCGCCCGCGCTGGTCATTGCCACGGCCCTGGCTTACCTGCTGCTGTTGTTTGCGGTGGCGTTTGTCGGTGACCGGCGGGCGGCTGCAGGTCGGTCGCTGATCGGCAATGCCTGGGTCTACACCTTGTCGCTGGCGGTGTACTGCACTGCCTGGACTTACTTTGGCAGCGTCGGTCGGGCGGCGTCGGGCGGCGTGTGGTTTTTGCCGATTTACCTCGGCCCGACGCTGGCGCTGGTGCTGGGCTGGATGGTGGTGCGCAAGATGATCCGCATCGCCAAGACCTACCGCATCACCTCGATTGCCGACTTCATCGCCAGCCGCTATGGCAAAAGCCCGCTGCTGGCCGGGCTGGTCACGCTGATCACGGTGGTGGGCATCGTGCCCTACACCGCGTTGCAACTGAAGGCAGTGTCGGCGGGCTATACGCTGCTGACCACGCCGCTGGGTGCGGCGCCTGTGGCCGGCAGTGCCAGCGCCTGGTGGGCGGACAGCGCGCTGTACGTGGCGCTGTTGATGGCCGGCTTCACGATGGTGTTCGGCACCCGGCAGCTGGTCAGCACCGAGCGGCACGAGGGCATGGTCGCGGCGATTGCGTTCGAGTCGGTGGTCAAGCTGCTGGCGTTTCTGGCGGTGGGGGTGTTTGTCACCTGGGGGCTGTTTGAGGGACCGGCTGATTTGTTTGCCCGAGCCCAGGCCGTGCCCGCGCTGCGCCCGCTGTTGCGTCTGGGGCAGGGCGCGATGTCAGGCGACGCCGGCGGTGGCGCGCCGCGTTTTGCCTTTGGGCAGTGGTTTGCGCTGATGCTGCTGGCGATGCTGTCGGTGGTCTTCTTGCCGCGCCAGTTCCAGGTGATGGTGGTCGAAAACGTTGACGAGCGGCATCTTTTGCGCGCGGTCTGGGCGTTTCCGCTCTACCTGCTGCTGATCAATCTTTTTGTGCTGCCGATTGCGCTGGGGGGGCTGCTGCTGCGCGGCGCCGGGGGTGCGGACCTGCTGGGCAACGCTGACAACTTTGTGCTGTCGCTGCCGCTGGCCCACGGCCAGCCGGCCTTGGCGCTGCTGGCCTTTGTGGGCGGGCTGTCCGCCGCCACCGGCATGGTGATCGTCGAGACCATCGCGGTGTCTGCCATGGTGTGCAACGACCTGGTAATGCCGTGGCTGTTGCGCACCCGGCGTTTTGGCGCCGCGTCGGCTGCTGACCTGACCGGCTGGTTGCTGGGCATACGCCGCACCAGCATCGCGCTGATGCTGCTGCTGGGCTACCTCTACTACCGACTGGCCGGCGAGGCCTACGCGCTGGTCAGTATCGGTTTGATCAGTTTTGCTGCGGTGGCGCAGTTTGCGCCGGCATTGCTGGGTGGCATGTACTGGAAGGGCGGCACCCGGCGCGGCGCAATGGCGGGGCTGTTGGCGGGCTTTGCGCTGTGGGTCTACACGCTGATGCTGCCGTCGCTGGCCAAGTCCGGCTGGCTGGGCACCTGGGGCGCCGAGGGTTTCATGGCCCAAGGCCCGTGGGGCCTGACGCTGCTGCGCCCCGAGCAACTGCTGGGGCTGGGCGGGCTGGACGGCCTGACCCATTCGTTGTTCTGGAGCCTGCTGGCCAACCTGGGGGCTTATGTCGGCGTGTCGCTCTGGCGTGCACCGTCGGCCAGCGAGACCAGCCAGGCGCTGCTGTTTGTCGATGTCTTCGACCGCACCGGTCGGGTGGGCGACGCCGGCATGGTTGCGGCCACCGCGGATGCGGGCGCTGCGGTGGCGCCGGTGTTCTGGCGCGGCCGCGCCAGGCTGGCCGACCTGCAAGCCCTGCTCGCGCGTTTCCTGGGTGCAGCGCGCACCCAGACCTTGCTGACCCAGCATGCGCAGGCGCGCGGCCTGGCCGACACCGCCCAACTGCCGGCGGATGCCCGGCTGGTGCAGTTTGCCGAGACCCAGCTGGCCGGGGTGATCGGCAGCGCCTCGGCGCGGGTGATGGTGGCGTCGGCGGTGGACGAAGAGCCGCTGGGCCTGGCCGACGTGATGCGTATCCTCGACGAAGCCTCGCAGCTGCGGGCGCATTCACGCGCGCTGGAGGCCAAGTCTCGATCGCTGGAGCTGGCCACCGCCGAGTTGCGCTCGGCCAATCTGCGGCTCTTGAGCCTGGACGGCTTGAAGGACGATTTCATGTCCTCGGTGACGCATGAATTGCGCACCCCGTTGACGTCCATCCGGGCGCTGTCGGAGCTGATGGTGGACGACCCGGACATGGACAGCGCACAACGCCAGCAGTTTCTGGCGATCATCCTGGCCGAGACCGAGCGGCTGTCGCGGCTGGTCAACCAGGTGCTGGACATGGCCAAGATCGAATCTGGCCAGGCCGAGTGGCGCAGCACCGCAATCGACATGCCCGCGCTGCTGCAGCGCGCTGTGCGCACCACCGCCGAGCTGTTCCGCGAGCGCGGCGCCACGGTCAGCGTGCACCTGGCGCAGGCCGCGCATCCAGCGCAGCCTTCAGCGCTGGACACGGGCCCCGCGCCAGCCGCCGCGCCGCTGCTGCTGCGGGGCGACGAAGACCGCCTGCTGCAGGTGCTGCTCAATCTGCTGTCCAACGCCGCCAAGTTTGTGCCGCCACAGGGTGGCCAGGTGGTCTTGGGCTTGCAGGCCGATGCCGCTGGCCTGACCGTGACGGTGCAGGACAACGGGCCGGGCGTGCCGGTTGAACAGCGCGCACTGATCTTCGAGAAGTTCCGCCAGGGTGGCGACGCCAGCCACCGGCCGCAGGGCACCGGCCTGGGCTTGCCGATCAGCCGGCAAATCATCGAGCACCACGGCGGGCGGATGTGGCTGCGCACGGATCCTGGACAAGGCGCTGCGTTCTGTTTCACGCTGCCATGGCAGGCCCAGGCTGCAACACCACCCGCTGACGCCAAACCCGCCGCAGGAGACATCCCGAAATGAGCGCCTCCATCCTGATCGCCGACGACGAGCCCAACATCCTGATCTCGCTGGAGTTCTTGCTTAATCGCGCCGGTTACCACGTCAGCCTGGCCCGCGACGGACAGCAAGCGCTGGACGCCATCTTGCGTGACCGGCCGCACCTGGTGCTGCTGGACGTGATGATGCCGGTCAAGACCGGTTTCGAGGTGTGTCAGGCGGTGCGTGCCGACGACAGCTTGAACGGGATCCGCATCCTGATGCTCAGTGCCAAGGGCCGCGACACTGACCAAGCCAAAGGCCTGGCGTTGGGTGCAGACGCCTACATGACCAAGCCGTTTTCCACCCGCGAGCTGTTGCAAAAGGTGCAAGACATGCTGGCGACGCCGCGATGAGCCCGGTGGAGCCGGTGTCACCTGCACCTGCACCTGCACCTGCACCTGCACCTGCACCTGCACCTGCACCTGCACCCGTCGTTGGGCACGCCCAGGCCCGCGCCAGCAAAGCCGTGGCGCTGGCTGTTGCCGGTGTGGCCGGCGCAGTGGCGCTGTGGGTGGGCGCCACCGGCGCGATGCTCTGGGCCACGCTGGCCCCGGACGAGCGCAGCCAAGCCGCCACGCTGCTGGGCCCGCGGGCTGCGCTGCTGCTGCTGGCCGCTGTCGTGCTGCTGGCCGCGCTGGCCTGGGCCATGCCCCGGTTGTACCGCCGCTGGGTGCTGGCGCCGGCCCAATTGGCAGATCAGGTCCGGGTGCTGCTGGGCAGTGACAGTGCGCCCGACCTGCCCACCCAGCCCGGTGCCGACCTGCAGGCACTGGCCCAGACGCTCAACCATCTGGTCGACCAGCGCCGGCAGCTGCGGGCCGACGTGGCGCGCCAGGTTTGGCTGGCCAGCCGCGAGATCGAGCAAGAGCGCAATCGCCTGGCCGCCCTGATGTCCGAGCTGAGCCAGGCGGTGGTGGTGTGCAACGCGGACGGCCGGGTGCTGCTCTACAACGCCAGCGCCCGAGCCGAGTTCCGGGCGCTGTCACGGGCACCCGCGCTGGCCGATGGCACCGAGCTGATCGGCCTGGGCCGGTCGATCTACGCCGTGTTCGACCGCCGGCTGGTGGCCCACGCGCTGGCGCAGATCGACCAGCGGCAGCAGGCGGGCCAGGCCAGCCCGACCGCGCAGTTCCTCACCAGCACCCCGGGCGGCCAGTGGTTGCGGGTGCAGATGGCGCCGGTGCGGGCTGCCGGTCTGGCTGATACGGCTGATTCGGCTGATAGGGCCGATCCCGCCGCCCCCACCGCGGCAGCCGGGGTGGCACCGCCGACCAATGGCTTTGTGCTGGTGCTGGCCAACATCACCCGCGAGTTCGAGCAGGCGTCGGCCCGCGACGCGTTGCTGCTGGGCCTGACCGAAGGTGGCCGCGCGTCGCTGGGCAACCTCACAGCGGCGGTCGAGATGTTGGAGTACCCCGATCTCGAGCCCGCCCAGCGGGAGCGCTTCCAGGCGGTGGTGCGTGACGAGCTGGCACAGATGCGCCAGCGCATCCAGGACCTGGCCATCCGCACCGACCAGACCCATGCCAACCGCTGGCCGCTGGAGGACATGCTGGGCGCCGATCTGGTGGCCGCAGCGCAGCGCCACATCGACGCCATGCCCGGCCTGCGTTGCAGCGCCAGCACGGTGGATGCAGCGCTGTGGCTGCGGGCCGACAGCTTTTCGCTGCTGCAGGCATTGGCCTACCTGGCGGGCCGGCTGGCTGATGAGCATGGCACCCAGCGGATCGAACTTCGGCTTGTGGCCGCACCGCCAGCCCCGGCGATGACGGGTGCTGCTGCCGGACCGGCGACCCATGCCCATCTGGACCTGGTCTGGACCGGCCAGGCCATGAGCACCGAAACCGTGATGGGCTGGGAGTCGGGCGCCATGCGCAGCGGCGGCGGTGCCAGCCCGTTGACGCTGCGCGAGGTGGTGCAGCGCCACGGCGGCGAATTTTGGTTCGAGCGTGAGCGGGTGCGCCACCAGGCTTTTTTCCGCTTTCTGCTGCCGCTGGCCGACGCCGACCGCGGTGCGCTGGCCGCAGCGGCGCAGACACCGCTGACGCCGCAAGACAGCCGGCCCGGGTTCTACGACTTCGACCTGTTCAAACACACCGGACAGTCCGGCGCGCTCGATGATCAGCGGCTGGACGCACTGAGCTACACCGTGTTCGACACCGAGACCACCGGCCTGGAGCCCGCCAAGGGCGATCAGATCCTGCAGATTGGCGCCACCCGGCTGGTCAACGGCAAGTTGCGCCGGCAAGAAAGCTTTGAGCAGCTGGTCGATCCGCAACGCGACATCCCCGCCGCCGGTATCGCCATCCACGGCATCACGCCGGCGATGGTGCGGGGCCAGCCGGTGATTGGCGCGGTGCTGCCCGCCTTCCACGCCTTTGCGCTGGACACCGTACTGGTGGCGCACAACGCTGCCTTCGACATGCGCTTCTTGCAGCTGCAAGAGGCCGCCATCGGCCTGCGCTTCGACCAGCCGGTGCTCGACACGCTGCTGCTGTCCGCCGTGGTGCATCCGGCCCAGACGTCGCACCGGCTGGAGGACATCGCCGGCCGGCTGGGCGTGGCTGTTGACGGCCGGCACACCGCGCTGGGCGATGCGCTGGTCACTGCCGAGGTGTTTCTGCGGCTGGTTCCGCTGCTGGCCGAACAGGGCATCCACACGCTGGGACAGGCCCGCGAGGCGGCGCAGCGCACGTTTTACGCCCGGGTCCGCTACTGACCCGTGTCGGGCGCCGGTTTTGCCGGCCGGGTGTTGCCCGCGGGACAGTGCTGCAAACGCCGGCCGGTATGCTGGCAGCAGCCGACTGATGCGACCGATCTGACCGATCCGACCGACCCGAACCCACGCGCCCATGACCGACACCCAACGCACCGCCGTACTCCGCCAGGCGTCGATCCCGACGCTGCTGATGTGCCTGGCCCAGGTCACCGGCGACCGGCGCTGGCTCGAAGCGCCGTTTCTGCCGCGGCGCGACATCTCGATCTTTGCCGAGCCCAGCGGCGGCCTGTCGCCAGAGGCCCAGCAGGTGGTCATCACGGCGGCGGCGCAGATGCTCGACGACCTGGCCAGCGGCGTGCTGCAACTGCCGCCGCCACTGGCCCCTGCACAGATGATGGAGATGATGGGCGTCTGCCTGGGTGAGCCGGTGCCGGCCGAATACACCACGATGGCGATGGAGGAGATGGGCTTTGCCGACCGGCGGCTGGACTGGCGCACGCCGGCCGCCCCGGACCGGCTGGCCAGCTTCAAGGTGCTGGTGGTGGGCGCCGGTTTTTCGGGCCTGTGTGCGGCCTACCGGCTGGGCCAGATGGGCATCCCGTACGAGCTGCTGGAGAAAAGCGCAGACCTCGGCGGCACCTGGTTCGACAACAACTACCCCGAGGCCGGGGTGGACACACCCAACCACTTCTACTCGTACTCGTTTGCGCCCAACCTGGGCTGGACCAGCAACTACGCCAAGCGCGACGAGGTCTGGGCCTACCAGCGCCGGGTGGCCGACGACCTGGACCTGCGCCGCCAGATCCGCTTTGGCGTCGAGGTCACAGCCATGCGTTGGCATGAGGACAGGCACCAGTGGCAGGTTGATTCGCGCGCTGCCGACGGCAGCCTGCAGACCCGCTGGGTCGATGCTGTCATCACCGCAGTGGGTCAGCTGAACCGGCCCAAGCTGGACTCGATCGCCGGATTGGCGTCTTTCACCGGTGAGCACTGGCATTCGGCGCAATGGCGCCACGACGTGCCGCTGGCCGGCAAACAAGTGGCGGTGATCGGTACCGGCGCCAGCGCGATGCAATTTTTGCGCAGCACGGCCGAGCAGGCCCAATCGGTCACCGTGTTCCAGCGCTCGCCGCAGTGGGCGCGGCCGCCGCAGGATTACCACGGCAGCGTCAGCCCCGAATCGCGCTGGCTGCTGGAGAACGTGCCGCACTACTACGCCTGGTACCGTTTTGGCCTGATGTGGCGCTTTGGCGACGGCCTGCTGCCCACCGTGCGGCGCGACCCGTCCTGGCCGCACCCGCAGCGCGCGATGAACCACCGCAACGACCGCCAGCGCACGCAGCTCACCGACTACCTGCAAGAGCAGCTCGAAGGCCGGCCCGACCTGGTCGCCAAGTGCCTGCCCGACTACCCGCCCTACGGCAAGCGCATCCTGATCGACAACGGCTGGTACGCCGCCCTCAGGCGGCCCAATGTCGAGCTGGTCACCGCTGCGGTGGACCATGTGGACGGCGCTGACATCGTTGACGCCACCGGCGTGCGCCGCCGTGCTGACGTGATCGTGCTGGCCACCGGCTTCGAGCCGGGCAAGATGCTGTGCCCGATCGACATCCGTGGCCGGTCGGGCACGCCGCT
Organism: Aquabacterium sp.; assembly: GCA_046597355.1. Taxonomy (GTDB): domain Bacteria; phylum Pseudomonadota; class Gammaproteobacteria; order Burkholderiales; family Burkholderiaceae_C; genus Pseudaquabacterium. The sequence goes on along the minus strand of JBKJKU010000154.1, from coordinate 11,293 downwards.
GCAGCAGGTCTGGGGCGACAACAACCCCAAGGCCTACCTCGGCATCAGCGTGCCGGACTATCCCAACCTGTTTGTGCTGACCGGCCCCAACACCGGGCTGGCGCATGGCGGCAGCCTGATCTTTGTGTCCGAGTGCCAGGTGCGCTATGTCACCGGGCTGCTGCGCGAGATGATCGAGCGCCAGCTGGCGGCGGTCGAGGTCAAGCCGCCGGTGCACGACGCCTACAACGCGCGTGTGGATGCCGAACATGCCGATCTGGTCTGGACCCACCCCGGCATGCAAAACTGGTACCGCAACGCCAGTGGCCGGGTGTTTTCGCCGATGCCCTGGCGCCTGGTGGACTATTGGCGCATGACCTTGCAGCCTGACTTGACCGAATTTGAGCTCAGCGCGGCACAAACCTGAGGCAAAGTGAGCGGCCCTGGCCAGCAGGGACCGTGCCGACAACGCCGCGCCGGGCGCGACGCGATCAGCTTGGCAGCCGCACCGGCAGGTGGCTAAAGCCCCGCACAAAGGCCGAGCGCACGCGGGTGGGCTCGCCCATCACCTCGACGGTCGGAAAGCGCTTGAGCATCTCCTCCCACAAGATCTTGAGTTGCAGCTCGGCCAAGCGGTTGCCCACGCAGCGGTGGATGCCGAAGCCGAAGGACAGGTGCTGGCGCGGGTGGGTGCGGTCGATGATGAAGCGGTCGGGTTGCTCGATAGCGGTCTCGTCGCGGTTGCCCGACAGGTACCACATCGCCACCTTGTCGCCTTGCAAGATCCGCTTGCCGCCAAGCTCGGTATCGACCAGGGCAGTGCGCCGCATGTAGGCCAGTGGCGTTTGCCAGCGGATGATCTCGGGCACCAGGCTGTCGACCAAGCCTGGGTTGGCGCGCAGCTTGGCCATTTGCTCGGGGTGATCGTGCAGCGCCAGCAGGCCGCCAGTCATCGAATTGCGGGTGGTGTCGTTGCCACCCACGATCAGCAGCACCAGGTTGCCCATGTACTCCATCGGGCCCATGTTGCGGGTGGCCGCACCGTGCGCCAGCATCGAGATCAGGTCGGTGCGGGGCGGCTCGTTGACCCGCTCGTTCCAGAGCCGGGTGAAGTAAGCCAGCATCTTGCCCAACTCGGCCATGCGCTCTTGCGGATCCAGCGCGTCCGGGTTGACGGCCTTGTTCATCGTCGCCACGTCCGACCACCAGGTCAGCAGCCGCCGGTCCTCGAACGGAAAGTCAAACAGCGTGGCCAGCATGCTGGTGGTCAGCTCGATCGAGACTTTGTCGACCCAGTCGAAGGTCTCGTCGCGCGGCAGGCTGTCGAGCAGCGTGGCGGTGCGCTCGCGGATCAGGCCCTGCCAGTTGTTCAAGTTGGCCGGCGCCACGATGGCGCTCACCGCCTTGCGCTGGTCATCGTGCTTGGGCGGGTCCATCGCGATGAACATCGGCAGGCGGTCGCTCTCGGGCGGGTTCAGCAGCGTGATGCCGCCCAGCGTCCATTGGGACGAAAAAATCGCCGGATGGGTGTCCACGTACATGATGTCGCTGTACTTGGTCACGGACCAGTAGTCGTCGATGCCCGGCACCGGGCTGTGGCTGCGGTGCACCGGGTCCTCGCGGCGCAGCCGGTCGAAGGTGTAGCCCACCGTGTCGTCGACAAACAGCTGGGCGTCTGCCGGGTTGAGCTGGTCCAGCGGCAGTGTCTCGGCGGCTGCGCGTGCCGCGGCGTGTACGGCGGCGGTCTCGGCGGACACAGCGGCAGCGGAGGGCTTGAGGACAGCGTTCATGGCGGGCTCCTGGCGGGGTTGGCGTGGTTGACGGGGACCGGTGGGGCAGTGGGGGCCGGGTGCATCCTGCGCCGCAGCGGCAGGACCTCAGGGCGCCCGGTGTCAGACCCTCAATGTTGGCCTTCGGGCATGCTCACCACCAGACCGTCCAGCGCGTCGGTCAGCGTGATCTGGCAGGCCAGGCGTGAACTGTCGCGCAATTCGGCCGCGAAGTTGAGCATTTCGTCTTCGGCGGTGGTGCGCGGGCCCACCTTGTCGGCCCAGCCATCGGCCACGAACACATGGCAGGTGGCACAGGCGCAGTTGCCGCCGCAGTCGCCGTCGATGCCGCGCACGTTGTTGTCCAGCGCGGCGCGCATCAGTGACAAGCCGGCGGGGGCCTGCACGTCGGTGGCGCTGCCGTCAAAAGCGATAAAAGTGACCTTGGGCATGGCTGTCTCGCGGGTGTGGGGTGGGGTGGGTCGGATGGAAGTTGGGCGAACAGGGGCGAACGGGGGCGAACGGGGCCGGGCAGGGGCGTCAGCCCGACCTGGCGGCGCGCAGGGCGCGCAACTGCTCGGGGCTCAGGCCCAGCGCATCGGTCATCGGGCCGGGGGTTTCGGGGTCCCAGGCGTGGCGCGGGCCGATGGTGATGCCGCCGTCCACCGTCAAATGGGTGCCAGTGATAAAACCGGCGGCGTCGGACGCCAGGAACAGCACGGCCTCGGCAATATCCCGTGGCCGGCCGGACCGGCCGATCGGGTTGGCGGTGCCGCTGCGGTCGGCAATCTGCTGCACCAGCTGCGCTTTTTGTTCGGGCCCCAGGTTCATCATGCCGCTGAAGATGTTGGTTGCGATGAAACCCGGCACGATGGCGTTGATGCGGATGCGGTGGGCAGACAGCTCGGCCGCTGCCAGCCGGGTGTAGTGCAGCACGCCGGCCTTGGCCACCGCATAGGCCAGCGGCGCAAAACCCGCCTGCAGGGCCGAGATCGACGAGGTGTTGATGATGGCACCGCCGCCGCGGCGCCTCAGGTGGGGCACGGCAAACGCGGTGCCTGCCGCGACCGAGCGCAGCAGCAGGGCGTGGGTGTTGTCCCAGCCGGCTTCGTCCCAGTTTTCGACCCCGGCCATGGTGCCGCCAGCGCCAGCGTTGGAAAACAGGATGTCGAGCCCGCCGAAGGCCTCGGCTGCGCCGTCGATGGCGGCCTTGATCTGTGCGGGCTGGGTGACATCGCAGGGCGCAAACCGCAGCACGCCAGGGAAGCGCTGCACGAGCGCCTGGCCGGCATCAAGCTGCACGTCGGCGGCCAGCACGCGGGCGCCTTCTTCGATGAACAGCTCGAGCGTGGCCAGGCCGATGCCCGAGCACGCGCCGGTGATCACCGCCACTTTGCCGTCCAGCCGCATTGCCATGCCCACACCCTTGTTTGACCGTCACGGCGAGGCCCGATGGGCCCGCCGGGCGCCCATTGGCACCTTCGGTGTCATTTTGCGGTGCGTTCCGGTCTGGCCTGGGGCGTGTTTCCACCGGGGGAGCCAGCGGCCTGACCCGGCGCTGGGGCGGCAGACCCGACCGCTAACATCACGCACCCGCCCCGAACCACCACCCGAGCAGACCCGACCATGACCCTTGCCACGATTGAACTCTGCCCCGCCAGCCCGCCCCGGGCCACCCTGATCGTGCTGCATGGCCTGGGCGCCGACGGCACCGATTTCATCCCGATGTGTGATGCGATGGACCTGTCGGCCGTTGGTCCGGTGCACTGCGTGATGCCGCGTGCACCCGAGCGGCCGGTGACGATCAACAACGGCATGCGCATGCGTGCCTGGTACGACATCCTGGGCACCGACCTGCAACGGCGCGAGGACGAAGCCGGCCTGCGCGATTCCGTGCGCCAGGTGCATGCGCTGCTCGACCGCGAGATCGCCAATGGCGTGCCGGCCGGCCGCATCGTGCTGGCTGGGTTTTCGCAAGGTTGCGCCATCGCGCTGATGGCCGGCCTGCGTTATCCGCATCGGCTGGCCGGGCTGGCCGGTCTGTCGGGCTATCTGCCGTTGGCCGCCAGCACCGCGGCCGAGCGCCATGCGGCCAATGCAGGTACGCCGGTCTTCCTGGCCCACGGCCGCAGCGACGGCATGGTGCCGATGGCCCGCGGCGCCGCTGGCCGTGACATGCTGCTGGCGCTGGGCAACCCGGTCGAGTGGACCGACTACCCGATGGAGCATTCGGTCTGCATCGAGGAGGTGGACGCGCTCAAGCGCTGGCTGCTGCGTGTGCTGGCGCCTGCCCCGGCTTGAGTTGCGTCAGCCCCGGCAGCCCGGCCGGCCCGCGCAGCCGCCGCGCGCAATGGCCTGGGCCGGCTATGCCCCGACCCTCCGGGCTGCCGGCGCGGGCTGTTGCGGCAGGTAAGGCGTGATGTTGTGGAGCGCTTTGGCCACAAAGCTGTCCTTTTCGCCGACCGGAGCGACGTAGTGCAGCGCGGCCGCCGCGGCCGCCGTGCCCTCGGTGCGGGCGATCAGCCAGGCGGCAAGGTAGGCAGACGCCAGGCAGCCGCCCGCGGTGGCCACGTTGCCGTGGGCATGAAACGGCTGGTTCAGCACATCGACGCCGGCCTCCTTCACCCAGGGTGCGGTGATCAGGTCGGTGCATGCCGACACGCCCGCCAGCAGGCCCAGCTTGGCCAGGATCAAGGTGCCCGAGCACTGGGCCGCAATCAGTTGGCGGGCCGGGTCGAATGACAGGCGGCCCATCAGCGCAGCGCTGCTGGCGATGTCCCGCGTTTGCATGCCGCTGCCGACGATGACCGCATCGGCCGTGCGGGTGTCTTCCAGCAGCGACTGCGCGCGCACCACAACGCCGTTCATCGACGTGACCTCCGCGCTGGGGCAGCACAGGCTGACCCGCCAATCCGCCCGCTTGATGCGGTTGAGGATGCCCAGGGCGATGAACGAATCCAGTTCGTTGAAGCCGTCGAAGGTGAGGATGGCAATGTGCATGGTCGTCGTCGGAGGGGGCGGTGGGCGTGTGGGTAGGCCGTTGGCAGTGGCCCGGATGTTGCCAGTGCAGCGCCAAGGCCGCCAACCCAGACCACCCGCCGACCCCCCGCCGACCACCCGCCGACCCCCCGCCGACCCCCCGCTGCGCCGCAGCACCGGCGTCCAGCGTGGCGCGTCGGCCCCGGCCCGCCCGAGCATGATGACGACCACCGCGGCCTAATCGGCGGCTCAGCGCAGGCGCGTCGGCAGGCGCTCGAAGCGCCAGCGGTTGGGGGTCAGACTGTTTGGGCATCGGCCGTGCTGCAAATCAGTTTTGGCAGAGGGCGATAGCCGCTTCAAGCCGTGGCCACCGCCTGCCGGCTGAGACCCCGTTGACGCCGCTTCGGGCAGCGCTGCGCGCCAGCACCTGAGGCTTGCGGGCGCGGAGCCGTCAGGCCGGCATGCGTCGCGACGGGAACGTGTGCACCAGGATGCGCGTCATCACGGTGCTGAACTGCTTGAACAGACTGCCCGTGTTGTAGCGCAGCTGGTACTTGGCGCACAGTGCCTGCACCTCGGGCGCGATCTCGGTGTAGCGGTGGGCCGGCATGTCGGGGAACAGGTGGTGCTCGATCTGGTGGCTCAGGTGTCCGGTGGCGATGTGGAACCAGCGTCCGCCGGTGAGGTTGCTGGAGCCGGCCATCTGGCGCAGGTACCAGTCGCCACGGGTTTCGTTCTGCGTATCTTCTTGGCGGTAGATGGTCACGTGCTCGGTGAAGTGGCCGCAAAAGATCACCACATAGGTCCAGAGGTTGCGGATCAAGTTGGCCACGAAGTTGCCCGCCAGCACACGCGGCCAGGCCCACAAGGCCAGCGCCGGGAACAGCAGGTAGTCCTTGAACCACTGCTTGCCCACCTTGGCCTTGAACCGGCGCCAGCGGTCCATGAACACCGGTTTGGGCAGCGCACCGTGCTTGTAGCGCCCCACCTCCAGGTCGTGCGAACCCACGCCGTACTCAAAGCCCAGCGCCAGCAGCAGGTTGGCCAGCGGCTGCAGCAGGTGGCGGGGCTTCCAGCGCTGCTCGGGCGTCATGCGCAGCAGCGAGTAGCCGATGTCGCGGTCCTTGCCCAGGATGTTGGTGTGGGTGTGGTGCACCACGTTGTGGCTGTGGCGCCAGCTGTCGCCGTCGCAGGCGATGTCCCACTCGTAGCTGTGCGAGTGCAGTGCCGGGTCGCCGGTCCAGTCGTACTGGCCGTGCATGACGTTGTGCCCGATCTCCATGTTGTCCAGAATCTTGGCGCCGGCCAGCGCCGCCACGCCCGCCAGCCAACTGAAGGGCCCGACGCCGAAATGCAGCAGCGCGCGGCCGCTGACCTCGCTGGCGCGGCACAGGCGCACCATGCGGCGGATGTGATCGACATCGGCCTGGCCCAGGCTGGCCATCACGCGGTTGCGGATCGCGTCCAGCTCGGCCTCGATCGCGTCCACCTGGTGGCGTGGCAGGGTCTGGGGGTTGGCGTAGTGCGTGTGCATGTGCAGGGTCAGAGGTCGAGGGTGAGGTCGGACCGCGCTGCGCTGATGCACAGGCGGATGGCTTGATCGGGTGCGCTGCACAGCTCGCCGGTTTGCAGGTTCTGCACCGTGCCGCTGCGCTTGGTGCATTGGCAGGCGCGGCAGATGCCGATGCGGCAGCCGTGTTTTGGGGCCAGGCCCGCGGCCTCGGCCTGCAGCAGCAGTGGCGCACTGCCGGTGGTGCTGAACTGCGCACCACTGCGGCTAAAGCGCACCTGTACCGGGCTGCCCAGGGGCTGGGCCGGGCGCAGTGCGGCGCCAAAACGCTCGCTGTGCAATGGGGCGGCAGCAGGCGTGCTGGCCCACAGGCCGTGCACCGCGTCCATCAGCGCAGCCGGACCACACAGCCAGGTGCTGCGCTCTTGCCAGTCGGGCACCCAGGTTTGCAGGGTGTCGGTGCTGAACCGACCGTTCACCGCAGTGGCGTGATGCTGCACGTCCGGGCCCTCCAGCCGCCGGGCAAAAATCAGATCAGCGCGGCTGCGGCTGATGTGCAGGAAACGAAGATCACCGGCATAGCCGCTGTCCAGCAGGTGTTGACGCAAGGCCATCACCGGGGTGATGCCGCTGCCGGCGCTCAGCAGCAGCAGCTTGGGCGGCAGCGTGGCAGGCAGCACAAAGTCTCCCTGCGCCTGGCTGATGGTGAGCACGTCGCCCGCGCGCAGGTGGCGGTGCAGGTGGCCCGACACCAGGCCCTGCGGCTGGCGCTTGATGGTCAGGGCCACCTCGTCGGGCGTGATGCGCGACAGGCTGTAGGCGCGGCTGCGGCGGCGCCCGTCCAGCTCGACCTGCACCTGCACGTGCTGACCGGGCTGTGCGCCGCGCCACAGCGCGTTCGGCCGCAGCACGAAGGTCTTGGTGTCGGCGGTTTCGTCCTCCACCCGGAGCACGCGGGCCCGCACCTCGGTCAACGACCACATCGGGTGCAGACCGCGCAGGGTGTCGTTCACGGCACCCAGGCGCAGCAGGTTGTCCACCATCGGATGGCGCAAGCCGTGCACCAGGGGACGGATCAGGCGCTCGGTCAGTGTCGGCGCGGGCAAGGGCAAGTCGGTGGGCATCGGCATCCTTCGGGCTCGATTGAACCCCTCTGCCGAATTGTGTACGACCGTACACAAACAGGCAAGGAAATCCGGCTGCTTTAGAGCTTGAAGCCAAAAATCTTCGCGAATCTACCTGTGAGGCTGCCAGCCATGTACTAAAGTACAAGTGTTCACATCAGTGCGCGGAGGATGAATGACGGAAGCCAGCACCAAAGCCAAAGACAGCCTCTCCCGCACCGAGCGCAAAGACCTGACCCGCGCCAGCCTGCTGCAGGCCGCGCTGGACCTGATGGGCGAGGGGCGCAGCTTCACCAGCCTGGGCATCCGCGAGATCGCCCGCGAAGCCGGCATGGTGCCCAACGCGTTTTACCGCCACTTCCGCAACACCGACGAGCTTGGCTTGGCGCTGGTGGAGGAGGGCGGCATCACCTTGCGCCGCTTGTTGCGAGAGGCGCGCCAGGTGGACGTGGCGCAAGGCGAGATGCTGCAGCGCTCGGTGCAGGTCTACCACCAGTACGTCAAGCACAACCGGCTGCAGTTTTTGTTCATCAGCAGCGAACGGTCGGGTGGCAGCCGCATCCTGCGTCTGGCCATCCGCAGCGAGGTCACGCACTTCACGCACGAGATGGCGCAAGATTTCCGCCGCATTGGCGCCTATCCCGACATCCCCACCGCCACACTGCAGATGATTTGCGGCCTGGTGGTCACCACGATGTTGGCGGCCGCACCCGAGATGCTCGATCTGCCCGCCGGCCAGCCGCTGCTGGAGGCCGAAATGACCGAGAACTTCGTGCGGCAGCTGCGCGTGGTGCTGTTGGGCGCCGCCGTTTGGCGCGAGCCCAGTTGAGCCTGAGGGTTGCAGCCGGCCGCGATCGACAATCATTTGGGCCTGGACTGGCGGAAGCGGTGAGATTCGAACTCACGGAAGAGTTACCCCTTCGGCAGTTTTCAAGACTGCAGCCTTAAACCGCTCGGCCACGCTTCCTTCAGTCCAGATTCTAGGCGCTAGCCGGGCGGCATCGTCGGCGTGGCCCGTGCCACACTGCGCGCCGGCTCCACCTGCCAGGACCGTGCCGCGACGCGCTGACCATGAACACCACCGAGATCTTCCTGATCGCCATGGCGATCATCTTCAGCGTGCCCTACCTGCTGTGGCGGCTGGGCCGCACCGACTATTGGGCGCCGTTGGTCGTGGTGCAGATCCTCACCGGCATCGCGCTGGGGCCGGGTGTGCTGGGTGCGGCGCTGCCGGACTACTACGGGTTTGTCTTCAACCCGGCGGTGATCCAGTCACTCAATGGCCTGGCCTGGTGGGCGGTGATGTTGTTTGTCTTCATCGCCGGCATCGAGTTGGATCTGCGCGCCGCCTGGTTGCACCGACGGGAGAGCGGCATCACTGCCGGCCTGGCCATGGGCGTGCCACTGGCACTGGGCGCGCTGGCCGCGCTGGCCCTGGTCGGCATGCCCGGCTGGATGGGCACCAAGGCGATGCCCTGGCAGTTTGTGATGGGCATCGGCATGGCCTGCGCCGTCACCGCGCTGCCCATCCTGATCTTGTTGATGGAAAAGCTGGCCATCCTGCGCCAACCCATTGGCCAGCGCATCCTGCGCTACGCCAGTGTGGACGACATCGCCATCTGGGGCGTGCTGGCGCTGATCCTTCTGGACTGGACCCGCGTCGGCATGCAGGCGGCCTTCCTGGCCAGCTTTGTGCTGGCGGCGCTGCTGTTGCGCAAGCTGATGGCGCGGCTGGCAGAGTCTGACCGCTGGTACCTGTGCCTGATCTGGCTGGCGCTGTGCGGCTTTGGTGCCGATGCGTCCGGCCTGCACTTCATGGTGGGCGCGTTTCTGGCGGGTGCGGTGGTGGACGCGCACTGGTTCGACCAGGGCCGGCTCGACCTGCTGCGTCACCATGTGTTGCTGGTGATGATGCCGGTGTTTTTCTTGAGCACCGGGCTGCGCACCCACTGGGATGTGGGGGGCGGTGCGGTGATCGGCGTGGCCGCGCTGCTGCTGGTAGCCGCGGTGGTGGGCAAGCTGGCGGGGCTGCGGCTGGCCGGGCGCATCCTGGGCTGGCCGCCGGGCGAGGCATCGCTGATCGGCTGGCTGCTGCAGACCAAGGCATTGATCATGATCATCTTCTCGAACATCCTGCTCGACAAGCAGATCATCAGTGCCGACACCTTCACCGCACTGCTGTTGATGGCGGTGGCCAGCACCATGTTGACCACCCCGGTTGTGGCGCCGATGCTGGCTGGGTTGAAGCTGGCGCCGCCGGCCGACCTGGCGGACAGTCCGTCGGGGCGACCCCGGCGCTGAACAGCCCGGCATTGATCACACCGGCGCTGATTAACCCCCGCGCTGATCAGCCCGGCGTCTGTGCCTGCGCACAGCCCACCTGCACCACCTCGCGCCGGCCACCGTCCACCCGCACAGCGGTCAGCGATCCGCCCCAGACGCAGCCGGTGTCCAGCGCCAGCAGGTCGGGCCGGTTTTGCAGGCCCAAGGTGGACCAGTGGCCAAATGCGATAGGCACACCCGCGGTGGCCCGGCCGGGCACGTCAAACCAGGCCAGGTGGCCGGCCGGCGGCACGCCCGAGCCGTCCTTGGTGTCGAACTCCAGCGTGCCCTCGGGCGTGCAGTAGCGGATACGGGTCAGCACGTTCAGCACCATCCGCCAACGCCGCACGCCGGCCAGCGAAGGGTCCCAGTGCGCCGGGTCGTTGCCGTACATCTCGCGCAAGAAATCCGCCATCGCCGGGCCGGCCAGCACGGCTTGCACCTCCGCTGCCAGCGCCAGTGTCGTCGGGGCGTCCCACTGCGGCACCACGCCGGCATGCACCAGCAGCCAGCCCTGGGCTTGGGCGGCCAACGGCCTGTGGCGCAGCCAGTCCAGCAGCGCGTCGCGGCGCGGGCTGGCCAGCACATCGCCAAAAGTGTCGCCCCGGTGGGCCTTTCGTACCCCCACCGACACCGCCAGCAGGTGCAGGTCGTGGTTGCCCAGCAGGCACTGCGCGGCGTCGCCCAGGCCGATCAGCCGGTCCAGCGTGGCCAGTGATTCAGGGCCGCGGTTGACCAGGTCACCGAGCAGGTGCAGGCGGTCGCGCGAGGGGGAGAAGCCAATTTCGGCCAGCAGGCGCTCGAAGGCGTCGCAGCAGCCTTGCAGGTCGCCGATCAGGTAGTCCATGGGGCGATTCTGCTACGCTCATTGCCATCTCAATTTTGGGGCACCACCAGCGGTGCCGCTGCATGGACGTCGCCCTGCTGGTTTTCCTGATCCTGGTCAACGCCTTGTTCGCGATGTCCGAAATGGCGCTGACCGCGTCCCGCAAGGCCCGGCTGGCGGTGATGGTCGAGGCTGGTGAGCCCGGGGCGCTGGCGGCTCAGGTGCTGCACGACGACCCGACCAAGTGGCTGTCCACCGTGCAGATCGGCATCACGTCGATCGGCGTGCTCAACGGCATCGTCGGGGATGCTGCGTTTTCTCAGCCGCTGGCCACCTGGCTGTTCAAGTTGTTTCCGCTGCTGGGCCACCGTGCGGCCGAGGTGACGGCCACCGCGCTGGTGGTGGTGATCATCACCTTCCTGACGATCATCTTTGGTGAGCTGGTGCCCAAGCGGCTGGGCCAGATGTACCCCGAACGGGTGGCCGTGCTGGTGGCGCGGCCGATGGACCTGCTGTCGTCGGCAGTGCGGCCGTTTGTCTGGCTGTTGTCGGCCTGCACCCAGGCCACGCTGCGGCTGCTGGGCATCCGCCACGCGCCCTCGCGCAGCGTGACTGAGGAGGAGATCGCCGCCAGCCTGGAAGAAGGGCTGGACGCCGGCGTGATCGAGGCGCGCGGGATCATCATCGAGCCGATCTGGCGCTCGTCCAGGCGAAACACGTTGCGCACCATCTGGTGCTCTTGCGCCTCGATCACGCCGGCGTCCAGCCCTTCTTCCAGGCTGGC
>JBKJKU010000142.1:0-12418 GCA_046597355.1 Aquabacterium sp. | reverse complement strand
GTCAAGGCGGCCGCAGCAGCCACTAAAGTGATGCGCATGACGTTCTCCTGGGTGATTGGCGAACGCTGTGCGCGGGGGCGCGCCTGTCCGCTGGGCCCGTAGATTCTGCGCGTCGCCGCTGCGGTTCGCAATGCGCCGCGCACTGCGAAATTAGGCCCCCGGGCAGTCGATTCCGCAGCCGTTGAAGACGACCTGGCGTTTGCCAGGGGTTGGGCGTCCGGCGGCGGTTCAGCCGGGCTCGGCCTCGTCGGCCTCGATCACCAAACGGTCGCGCGCCACGCCCCGCTGGGCGCAGCGCAGCACCACCCGCAGGGCCTCGCCCACGGCCAGTTGCCGGGTGAAGCGGTAGTCCAGGCTGTCCAGGCTGCCAGGGTTGCTGCTGGCGATACGGCGCCGCCACTGCTGGGCGCCGTTGGCCAGCACGGCCAGCTCGTGCCAGGCGCCGGCCAGATCGTCCGGGCAGCGCACCGTCATCACACAGCTGATCTCGAAGCGGCGCGCGCGCCGCAGGTCGGGCGGGATGACCAACACCGCCTCGGCGGCGTCGCCGGCGTCGCGGGTCCAGCGTTCAGCGCGCACAGCGCGGCGAGCGCCCTGAGCGCACGGTCGGTCGGCTCAAGCCGGTCAGCCCTTGAACACTGGCGGGCGCTTGTCGAAAAACGCGCTGACCGCCTCGGCATGGTCGGCGGTGTGGTGGGCCAGCCCCTGAAACACCCCGGCCTGGTCCAGCGCCTCGTCCAGCGTGGCCGATTGCGCCTGGCGCAGCAGCTGCTTGGTCCAGCGCAGCACCTGCGGCGGGTTGGCGGCAATGCGCTGGGCCAACGCCATCGCCTCGTCCAACAACGCCTCGGGCGCCACCACACGCGACACCAGGCCACAGCGCAGCGCCTCGGCGGCGTCGATGGCGTCGCCTGTCAGTGCCATCTCGGCGGCCTTTGATGCGCCCACCACCCGCGGCAGCAGCCAGCAGCCGCCGTCGCCCGGCACGATGCCGAGCTTGACGAAGCTCTCGGCAAAGCGCGCCGTGCTGGCGGCGATACGGATGTCGCACATGCAGGCCAGGTCGTTGCCGGCGCCGATGGCCGGGCCGTTGACCGCCGCGATGATCGGCACCGCCAGGGTCTGGAAGGCGCGCGGGATGCGTTGGATACCGGCTTTGTAGGCCGCGGCGATCTGCGCGGGCGAGCCGGCAAACATGCCGCCCCGGTCGCGCATCTCGGCCACGTTGCCGCCCGAGCAAAACGCGCTGCCGGCGCCAGTCAGCACGGCGGCACGCACCGAGGGGTCGGCATTGAGCCGGGCAAAGACCGACTCGAACGCCGCGAACATTGCCTCGCCCGACAGCGCATTGCGGGTCTCGGGCCGGTTCAGCGTGAGCAGCACCACGGCGCCGTGTTGCTGGTAGCGCAGCGGGTCGTTGGTTTGGGGGTCGGACATGGTGTGGGCCTCGGGGTGGGGTGGCAACAGGACGGGGCGGGCGTTGGCCCCCCGGCTCAGGCCCGCAGCCGCTCCGGTGACAGGTAAGCCTGCCGGTAGGACTCGAACAGCATCGAGTCGGCGGCCTCGATACGGCGCTGCTCGGCCACCGACGCATCGGCCATCGCGGCAAAGCGCTCGGCCTGGGCGTCCGTCCAGGGCAGGCCCAGCAGGTGGGCGCGGCTGCTGGCCGACTGGGCGCGGATGAAGCGCGGGTAGGAATTGTCGAAATCGGCGGCCATGGCGTCCAGCACCCGGGCCGACGGCAGCGTCTCGGGTTGGGCCAGCACGGCGCGCGCCTGGTCCAGCGCCTGGGCGTACAAGCTGCCACCAAAGGCGGCGTCCAGCGCATCGGCAATGGCTCCGCATTCGCCCAGCAGTTGCGCGGCCCAGTCGGTCAGCAAGATCTCCTGCTCGCCCTGCTCCAGCAGCAGGCCGGGCTGGCGGCCGTTCTCGGCCGTGCGGTGCTGGTTGCGGCCCAGCGCGGCGATCTCTGCCGGCGTGTCGGGCGGGCTGTCGGCCAGCAGACAGTGCAGCAAGAAGATGTCGATGAAGCGGGTGGTGGCGGCGGCGATGCCGACCGGCTCGAACGGGTCCAGGTCCATGCAGCGCACCTCGATGTACTCCACGCCACGCTCGCGCAGCGCATGCAGCGGGCGCTCGCCGGGGTAGATCACGCGCTTGGGCCGGATCAGGCCGTAAAACTCGTTTTCAATCTGCAGCAGGCTGGTGGCGAGCTGGTTGTAGTCGCCGCCCGGGTTGCGGATGCCCACCGCCTCGTAGGGCGGGTAGGGCTGGGTCAGCGCACCGTGCAGCGAGTTGGCATAGCTCTCCAGGCTGTTGTAGCTGACCGCCAACGTGGCCTGCGCATCGCTCTGGTAGCCCAGCCGGCCCATGCGCAGCGATGTGGCGTGCGGCATGTGCAGCGTGCCGCTGGCCGGCAGCGGCTGCAGCCGGTGCGGCCGGCCGGCGACGAAATCGCCACACACCGCCGGCGACGCGCCAAACAAATACAGCAGCACAAAAGCGTGGCGGCGGAAGTTGCGGATCAGCGCAAAGTGATCCTCATTGCCCAGCCCCGGCATCGACCAGTTGTAGTGGATGCCCGAGATGGTCTGCATGCGCCGGCCGTAGCGGTAGCCCAGGCCCATGCGGTACACGCTCTTGGCCCGGCCGACATTGCTGGACCCATAGCGCCCGAGCGGGATGGTCTCGTCGGTGGGCAGGCCGCAGGGCATGCTGCCGACCCACAGCATCTCGGCATCCGGCCCGGTGCCCATCGCGTGGTAGGTGGCCTGGTGGATCTCGGTCAGCTCGGCCAGGCAGGCATCGGCGCTGTCACGCACGCCGGTGATCAGCTCGAGCTGGGACTCGCTGTAGTCGGTGGTGATGTGCGGATGGGTCAGTGCCGACCCGAGTGCCGCAGGGTGCGGCGTCAACGCCAGGCCACCGTCGGGCAGCGCGCGCAGGCTTTCCTTCTCGATGCCGCGGCGCATCGCCCTCAACCGCTCGGGCGGCAGGGCACGCAGACGTTCGTGCAGTGCTGTCACCGGCGGTCTCCTTGAATTGTTCTGGGCAGCGAGGCTAACAGAGCCGCGCGACGCACGTCAGACTGGGGGTTGATGCAATTTATGCTAGCCCTATCATCGGCCCGCTGGGTCGGCAGCAGGTCAGCCTGCAGCCCGGCTGGCGCTGAGGCCCACACCGCGGCGGACACCACCAAAATAATGGGGACACACGATGCCGGACGGTGCTTTGGGGACAGCCAGCCGGCCCGGCAGCGGCCTGCAACTGGACGAGTTGCAGGTGGTGTCGGACCTGCACCTCGGTGGCAAACCGGGCTTCCAGATCTTTGCATCCACCGCCGAGCTGGTCTGGCTGATCGACTCGGTGGCGCAGTCGCCCGCGCCCGGCCTGGCCGCACTGGTCGTCAACGGTGATTTCATCGATTTCCTGGCCGAAGAACCGGCGCTCGGTTTTGATGCCGACGGCGTGTTGACCAAGATCGACCGGGTGCTGGCCGACCCCAGCTTTGCGCCGGTGTTTGCGGCTTTTGCCCGGCTGCTGGCCACCGAACGCCGCTTGCTGGTGATCAACCTGGGCAACCACGACATCGAGCTGGCCCTGCCCTGGGCGCGTGAGCACCTGGCCCGCGCACTGGCCGGCGACAACGCGGCGGCCCGCGCCCGGCTGTTGCTGGTGACCGATGGCACCGGGTTTCGCTGCCAGGTCGGCCCGGCGTCGGTGTTGTGCCTGCACGGCAACGAGGTTGACAGCTGGAACGTCACCGACCACGAAAAGCTGCGCCGCATCGGCCGCGACACCCAGTTTGGCTTGCGACCCGAGCCCTGGATGCCCAATGCCGGCTCGCAGCTGGTGGTGGAGGTGATGAACCAGGTCAAGGCGCGCTACCCGTTTGTCGATTTGCTCAAGCCCGAGACCGAAGGCGTGGTGCCGATCCTGGCCGCGCTCAATCCGCAGCTGCTGCGCAAGCTGCAGGACCTGACCGGCATCGCCCAGCGCAAGGCGGTGGACCAGCTGCGCATGCGCGCCGGCTTTCTGAGCGCGGACGGCGACGGGTCAGCCGATGCGGCGGGCGCTGGCCCGGCGCACGGCGCCGCCCACGACCTGCCCACCGTGCCCTCGCCACCGGCCTTTGGGGCGTCGGGCCTGCTGGGCGGCAGCGGCCGTGGCGCTGCCGCGGCTGCACCGCCCGACGCACCGCCCGGCTCGGCCGCTGCCCTGCTGGCCCGCGCCGAGGCCGCCTACCTGCAAGGTGTTGCGCCGATCTCGCTGGTGCAGGGCAACGCGTCCGAGCAGCTCGGCCCGCTGGCCGCTGCCTGGGACTGGCTGACCGGCAAACCGCGTGCCGAGGTGCTGCGCGAGGCGCTGGAGTTTCTCGACAAGGACCGCAGCTTCGACCCCACCGCGCCCGACGCCACCTACAAGGCGATCGACGCGCTGGTGTCGCCCGACGTCGATCTGGTGCTGACCGGCCACACCCATCTGGAGCGCTCGCTGCCGCGCCAGCACGGTGGGGGCCACTACTTCAACAGCGGCACCTGGGCCCGGCTGATGCGCATCAGCCCCGAGCTGCGCCAGGACCCAACCCGCTTTGCCCAGCTGTTCGACCTGCTGGACGGCAAGCCGGTGGCGCAGCTGATGGCCGCGTCGCCCGCGCTGGTGATGCAGCGCAACACGGTGGTGGCGGTGTGGCGCGACGCTGCCGGCCAGACCCAGGCCGAGTTGCGCCACGTTGGCCGCGTTGCCAGCGCGTCAGGCCCGCCCACCTTCCAGGCCACGCCGGTCGCCGGCACCCGCCACACCCAAGGCTGAGCCATGCGCACCATCACGCTAGAACTGCTGCGCCACGGCCCGGCCCACAACCAGCTGATCTCGCCGCTGACGCCTTACCTGGCGCTGTGCGAGAACCACCCCGCCGTCACCTGGCAGCTGCCGCTGGAGCACAACCAGCTGCTGCACCGCCTGCGCGCGCTGAGCTACCGGCTGGGCGAGGAGTCGCGGGCTTTCCAACTGCAAGACACCGCCCGCCTGCTGGCCGACCTGCTGGCCACCATCCCCGGCCTGGCCGTCGAGATGGCGCGCACCGACGCTGGCCCGGTGCACCTGCGCCTGGTGCTGTCAGCCAGCGAGCTGGCCCTGTTGCCGTTTGAGCTGGCACTGACCCCGCCCGGCCTGCCCGGCGTCGGCCAGCCGCTGCTGCTGCAGCCGCAGCGGCCGGTCTGCATCACCCGCGAAACTCGCCGGGTGGCCGATGTCGCCCTGCCCTGGCCGCAAGAGACCCGCGTGCTGATGGTGGTGGCGTCGCCCCCCGGCGTGCCGGCCGTGCCTGACCTGGCCCACCTGCTGGCACTGCGTGGCAGGCTGGCGGCCTGGATCGGCAGCCCGGACCAGCTGGACCAGCACCTGACCGTGATCACCCAGGCCAGCCTGCAGGCGATCGAGGCCGCCTGCGCCCAGCATGACTTCACCCACGTCCACATCCTGGCGCATGGCAGCGAATATGCCGCCGGCTATGACACCCGGTTTGGTTTGATGCTGCATGCCGCAGGCAACCCGGACGGCCCGGCCGACATCGTCAGCGGCGAGCGCTTGGGCGGCGCGCTGCGCACCACCCGGCAAGGTGGCAGCGGCCGGCTGTCCAGCCCGGCGGTGGTGACGCTGGCCAGCTGCAACAGCGGCGCGGTGGGCAGCGTGGCCGGGGCCGGCGCCAGCCTGGCCCATGCGCTGCACCAGGCCGGCATTCCGATGGTGATTGCCAGCCAGTTCCCGCTGTCGTTTGGCGGGTCGGTGCGGCTGGTCGAAAAACTCTACGACGGGCTGCTTTGGGGCGACGATCCGCGCAGCCTGCTGATCGAGCTGCACGGCCTGTTGCACACCCAGTTTCCCGAGACCCACGACTGGGCGAGCGTGACCGCCTACACCTCGCTGCCGGCCGACTTCGAGCGGCGGCTGGGTGCAGCCCAGATCCAGCGGGCGATGACCGCGATCAACGTGGCGCTCGCCGGCGCCGACACGGCCGCGGCGCGGCTGGCTGCAGCGGCGCAGGCCGCGGCTGCGGGCGCTGACCTGGCAAGCACAACGCCAGCGCCGCACGCCGCGCACAACGCTATGACGGCCACCGCCGCCGCCGAAATCAGCACCGCCGTGGCCCAGGTGCGCAGCGCCAAGCAGCGCCTGACCGACCTGGTGACCCGCCACCCCGACCAGCGTGGCCGGGTGCTGAACCTGCTGGCCAGCACTGAAAAGCGCGAGGCTGAATTTGCCCACAGCCGCGCGGCCGGCCTGGCCGGGCCCGGCGCAGTGTTCACCCCGGACGCGTCGATGTGGGCGGGGCTGGCGCGGGCGCGCCAGCTGTACTTCGACCACTACGCGCTGGGCCGCAGCCCCTACGCCGCGATCCAGTACCTGTCGTTGCGCGCCGTGCTGCAACACGCGGGCCGTGATGCGGCCGGTGATGCGACCGGCGGGGTGACCGGTGGGGCGGCCGGTGGGGCGGCCGGTGCGGCGGCCGCTGCCGATCAACCCGGCCGGGCTGCCGACAAGCTCTGGGATCTGGCCGAGGTGCAGGCCCAGCTCGACCTGCAGGGCACCGACAGCCAAAGCCAGGTCTGGGCGCTGGGCAACCTGATCGAGCTGTACCTGCTGGCCCCGACCATCGCCGGCGTGGCCGCACGCGGCCCTGACTGGCCAGCCTTGGCCGAGGCCCACACCCAGCGCCTGCTGGCCACCTGTTCAAACGGTGCCTTCGAGCTGTTTTCCACCCGCCGCCAGGTCAAGCGCTACACCGATTGGTATGCCCGGCTGGCCCAGCCGGACCGGCCGTGGGACGCCCAGGTGCTGGCGGCCGCAGCCCGGATCGTGGCCCTGCTGCCGGCCGAGGGGGTGACCCATTGGAACTACGCGACGGGCTGAGCGGCGTCTGCCACCGGCAAAGCCGCTTCAAGCCTTGAGGGGCGCGGGGGTCAACGCCAGCCGCATCGCCGCCGCGCAACAGGCCATCGCCGCCCACTGCACCGGGCCCAGGGGCTCACCGTGCATCACAGCGCCGGCAATCATCGCCACCACCGGCACCAGGATCGACGACAGCCCGGCCACCGTGGTTGGCAGCAGGCCTACGATGGCAAACCAGGCGGCGTTGCCGATGGCCATTGGCACCAGCGTGATGTAGCCGATGACGCCAATCGTCGTCCACGACGGCATGAACCAGTGGCCGTCGCCCAGCCACAGCGCGCCGATGCCGATAGGCACCGCAGTGATCAGCAACTGCCAACCAGTGAGCACCAGCGCGGGCACCGCCACACCGCCGCGCTTGAGGATCATCGTGCCCAGCGCCCAGCCGATGCCGGCGATCAGGCCCAGCGCCACGCCCAGCGGCGCCTGCGCGTAGACCCCCAGGCTGCGCCACATCAGCAGGCCCACCGCCGCCGCGCCCAGCGCCAGGGCCAAAAGCAGCCGCGGGCCCAGCCGCTGCTGGCCACTGAGCCAGCCAAACAGCGCCGCCCACAGCGGCATCGTGAAGCCCAGCACCGCCGCCTGGCCCGACGGGATCATCAGCGCGGCATAGGTGCTGGCGATGTTCCACAGCACCAGGTACAGGCTGGTGGCCACGGCCACCGTGGCCCAGTGCCGGCGCGGGATCAGCAGCGACTGACCGCGGGCACGCGCCACTGCCAGCAGCACCAGGCCGGCGCCCAGCACCGCCACCGCCCGGAAGGTCCAGACCGAGACCTCGCGCACCGCGATCGGGAACAAGCCCCAGTTGGTGCCCCAGACCAGGGTCAACAACGCCAGCAGCACGATCGCCCGGCGCGGGATGGCGGTGGGTGCGCGCGGGGCGGAATCAGCGGGCGGTGGCTGGGTGGACATGTCGGGTGGGGCGGTCGGCCCCGGGCGGCAACGGACTGCCCAGTATCCCCGTGCCGGCGCAGGCGACCGCCGGAAAGCCTGCGTTCGAGGGCATCCCTGACCCACCGACGGCCACCTGCTCAAAAGGCCAAGGGTTAATGCCCTCCCCCGGTTTCCGGGGTAATCAGTAAAACCCGCAATTTCCGCTGTTTACAAACAGTTAACACTTCAGCAACACCCAGATACCCGACCGCTTGGCCGGGGGTCGCCGTGTCAGTCCCGGCGGTGTCTGCACCAACAACACGGTCGTGCCCAGGTTTTTTGACCGGTGTTGTGATGCCCCTGTCGTTTCCACTCCTCCGTGGCCGGGCGCTGGCGCCAGGGCTGCCCCCGCCGGGTCTGCCTCACCGGCCACCCGCGCTGCCCTGGCCCGACTTGGCGCAAATGCGAGGCGCAACCCACACCCGCCGCAGCAACATCGCGCGCCAGATCAAGCTCGGCTGGGCGCTGTTGCGCACCCAAGCCCACCGGGGGCAGTTTGACGCGGTGCTGCAGCAGCACCGCCATTGGCAGCCGGTGTTCCTGCGCCAGGCCAGCAGCTTCGAGCCGCTGTTGCAGTCGTTCATGGACCGGCGCGCCGGCATGGCGCAGCGGTTTTTGCAGGTGCAGCACGACCTGGCCGCCGCCACCCAGGCTTTTGGCGTGGCCACCGGCAGCCGCATCGCGCTGGGTGAGCGGGTGGTGTTGTGCACGCTGGGCCCTGTCAACGGTGTCGGCAGCGCCGGCAGCATCGGCCTGGGGCTGAACCCGGTCTGCAAACGCGAGGGCCTGTGGGCGCTGAGCCTGCACAACGCTTGCGGCCTGCGGGTCTGCCAGATCAGTTTTTCGTTCCTGCCTGGCCAGCGCCTGATGATCGGCTCGGTGCAGGGTGCTGCCGCGCAGGACAGCGCGGCGATGCAGGCGGTGCGTGACCTGACGCACGCCGCCGAGGGGCTGCGCCCGGCCCACCTGCTGGCCGAAGTGCTGCGCGCGCTGTGCCGGCGCTGGTCGCAGGGCCTGGTGGGTGTGGACCCGCAGCACCACGTCAAGAAGCGCTGGCACCAGCGCACGCTGGCGGTGTGTTTCGACTACTGCGGCTTCTGGACTGAACTTGGCGGCCAGCGCCAGGCGGACGCGCTGTGGTCACTGCCGACTGTGCGCGCCGTGCGCGACATTGCCGATGTGCCCAGCAAGCGGCGGGCGCAGTACAAACGCCGGCTGGCCCTGTTGGCGGCGTTGCCCGAGGCGCTGCAACACCTGCCGCTGCACGGCCGCGTTGCCTGAAGGCCGGCGCCGCTGCGGCGGCGGATGCGCCCGGTCAGCGCCAGACAGCCAAAAACCGATCGCCAGCGCAGGGCATCCAACCGCAGCAGGATGAACCGCCGGGGGCGAAGGGCTGCGGGTTCCTCCCGATGAATGGCTTCAATGAATTCGTTAACGTATGCGTTAATGAATGCAAACGCCACCGTTCAGCCCAGCAGCCTGCAGTGGCGCGGCCAAGGCCTCGTCCGTCCGGAGTGTGTGCTGGCATTGCCCGACGGCAGTCTGCTGACGTCTGACTGGCGCGGCGGGGTGTGTGAGATTGCAGCCGACGGCCGCCAGCGCCTGAACGCTGCCACCTTGCCCGACGGCCGTCCGCTGCGGCCCAACGGCATTGCCCTCGCGGCCGACGGCAGCCTGCTGCTGGCCCAGCTGGGCGACCACGACGGCGGCGTCTGGCGCCTCACGGCGGAGGGCCGCGTCTCGCCCTGGCTGACCGAGGTCGACGGCCAGGCTTTGCCGCCGACCAACTTCGTGCTGCCCACCGCCGACGGTGGCGCCTGGGTCACCGTCAGCACGCGCCGCCAGCCGCGCGCGCTGGGCTACCGGCGCGACGGCGGCGACGGCTTCATCGTGCGGGTGGACGCCAGCGGGCGGGCCAGGGTCGCAGCCGACGGCCTGGGCTACACGAACGAGGTGGCGCTGCACCCGTCGGGCCGCTGGCTGTATGTCAACGAGACCTTCGCCCGCCGCTTGTCGCGCTTTGCGCTGCATGCCGATGGCTCGCTGGGCGCCAAGGAGGTGGTCACCACGTTCGGCCCCGGCACCTTTCCGGACGGCCTGGCGTTCGATGTGGACGGCTTTGCCTGGGTCGTCAGCATCGTCAGCAACCGCTTGATCCGGGTTGCGCCCGACGGTGCACCCACCCTGTGGCTGGAAGACGCCGACCCGGCCCACCTGGCCTGGGTCGAGGCAGCTTATGACGCCGGCACGCTGGGCCGGGAGCACCTGGACCGCGCCGCCGGTCAGGTGCTCCAGAACATCTCCAGCATCGCCTTCACCGGCCCCGACCGCCGCACCGCCGTGCTGGGCTGCCTGCTGGGTGACCGCCTGGCCACCCTGCGCCTGCCCGCCGCTGGCGCCCTGCCCCTGCACTGGACCCCCTGATGACCGCCATGACCGATCCTTCGATGTCCCTGGGCGACGCTGCGCATGAGCAGATCCGCCGCCGCATCCTCGACAACGTCTGGCCGCCCGGCCACCGCATGCTGGAGCAGGAGATCGCCCTGGCCCTGGGCATGAGCCGCACGCCGGTGCGTGAGGCGCTGGTGCGGTTGCAAAACGACGGGCTGGTCGAGGTGATCCCGCGCCACGGCATGCGGGTGCTGCCGGTGTCGCCCACCGACATGCGCGAGATCTACGAGATCCTGACCGCGCTCGAATGCATGGCCGCCGAGATCCTGGCCGCACGCCGGCCCGACGCGGCCGCGCTGGCGCCGCTGCTGCAGGCCACCACCGACATGGACACCGCCCTGCAGGCCGACGACCTGGACGCCTGGGCCGCCGCCGACGAGCGCTTCCATGCCGGCCTGATCGACCTGGCCGGCAACCGCCAGCTGGCGGCAACCGTCTGGGGCTACTGGGACCGCGCCCACCGGGCGCGCTTGTTCAGCCTGAAATTGCGGCCCAAGCCGGTCAACAGCACCCGCGAGCACCGCGACCTGGTCGAGCGGCTGCTGGCCGGTGATGCACCGGGTGCTGCGGCGGTCAACAGACACCACCGCGAACGTGCCAGCCGCGAACTGCTGGCCATCTTTGAGCGCTTCAAGCTGGCGCAGATGTGATGCAGGCTGCTTATTCGATCGCTGTACTGCCGGGCGACGGCATCGGCCCCGAGGTCATGGCCGCCGCACTGGCCGTGTTGCACGCCGCCGGCCGCCGGGTGGGCCGCCGCTTCGACACCGTGACCCACCTGGCCGGCGCGCAGCACTATGCCGACACCGGCGTGGCGCTGCCCGAGCCCACGCTGGCCGCCTGCCGCGCCGCCCACGCCATCCTCTTCGGTGCGATGGGCCTGCCGCATGTGCGCGGCGCCGACGGCACCGAGATCATCCCGCAGCTCGACATCCGCTTTGCGCTCGACCTGTACGCCGGCGTGCGCCCAGTGCGCACCTGGCCCGGCCTGCCGGTGCCGCTGGCCGACCCGCGCGCAATGCAGATCGACCTGGTGCTGGTGCGTGAAAACACCGAGGGCCTGTTTTATGCCCGCGGCCGCGGCGAGGTCACGCCGGAAGCGGCCTTCGACACCATGAAGATCAGCCGCGCAGGCACGGCCCGCATCGCCGACTTCGCACTCGACCTGGCGCGGCAGCGCCACGCACGCGGCCGGCCGGGGCGGCTGACCAATGTCGACAAGGCCAACGTCTTCCGCTCGATGGCGTTTTGGCGCCAGGTGGTGCACCAGCGGGCCGCCGCCTATCCCGACATCGCACTCGACGATGCCTATGTCGATGCGATGGCCTTGAACCTGGTGCTCAAGCCCTGGGCCTACGACGTGCTGGTGACCGAGAACATGTTTGGCGACATCTTGTCGGACCTGATCGCCTCGCTGGTCGGCGGCATGGGCATGGCGCCATCGGCCGACATCGGTGCGCACCACGGCCTGTTCCAGCCGGCGCACGGCACCGCACCCGACATCACCGGCCAGGGCATCGCCAACCCGACCGCGATGATCCTGTCGGCCGCGATGATGCTGGACTGGCTGGCCCACCGCCATGCCGATACCGCGCTGGCCGATGCGGCCGCAGCGATCGAAAACGCGGTGCGGCAGGCGTTTGAGCAGGGCGCCGTGCGGCCGCGCGAGTTTGGCGGCAGCAGTGGCACGGCCGACATCGCCCGCGCGGTGCAGGAGCGGCTGTGACGCGGCGGGTGCTGATGATCGGGGCGGGCTACTTCGCCCGTTTCCAGCTGGCGGGCTGGCAGGCGGCGGGTGCGCAGGTGGTCGGCCTGTGTGATCTGGATGCGGCGCGCGCGGCGGCGCTGGCGGATGAGTTTGGCGTCCCCCTTTCGGGCACCGGCAGCGATGCGGCTGCGCTGATCGACGCGCTGGCGCCCGACCTGGTGGACGTTGTGTTGCCGCCGGCCGCGCAGGCGCCGGTGGTGCGCCTGAGCCTGCGGTGTGGCCTGCCCACGGTGTGCCAGAAGCCCTTTGGCATCGACCTGGCCGACGCCGAGTTGATGGCTGCCGCAGCGGCAGCCTCAGACGTGCCACTGG